>DATFWL010000183.1:0-152563 GCA_035259385.1 Vicinamibacterales bacterium
CCCACAACTCGCCTTGGCATATCGGACTCGACGGCCGCAGCGAACTCATGGGCTCTCTGTTTTTCGTCGACGGCTGAAGACCGTCTTCGAGGACCCGTTCTTGCACCGTCGTCGCAGCCAGCTCAGGACGAGGAGGTCACATGCTGCAGAAGTCTCCGATGTATGCCTACATCCCGGCGAAAGACATGAAACGCGCGAGGCAGTTCTACGAACAGCAGCTCGGCTTCAAACCGAAGCAGGAGATTGCTGGTGGCGTGGTGTACGAATTTGCCGATCACACGTCCTGCTTCATGTATCCGACGCCGAACGCCGGCACCTCGAGCGCGAGCCAGGCGTTCTGGCAGGTTGACGACGTCGAGCGAGAGGTTGCGGAGCTGAAAGGGAAGGGCGTCAGATTCGAGGAGTACGACACGCCAGAGATGAAGACCCACGGCAGCATCGCTACCGCTGGCGGGGCGAAGGCCGCGTGGTTCAAGGATAGCGAGGGAAACATCATGGCCGTGATTCAAAACGTGTGATCCGGCCCGGCAACCACCAGTGCTTCGCCGGACGCGCCGATCTCCATCGACAGTGAGCGTTCGTCCGCGGTGCACGCCATCCATCTGTTGACGGCGTATCCCCGCTGAACCGGCAGTTTGAACGGCGGATCCTTCACGACCACTTCGAAGAGGTTCGATCCGCCGTTCACGATCAGATGTGCGACGCCTTCGCGATCGACGGCCTCCGATTCCTCACGGCCGTTGACGACGAGCGCGTACGCTCTCGACGTCGACCGCGGCTGAAGGTACCGGACGGCGAATTCGATCTCGCATGTTCCCACGGCGGCATTCGGATGGAGAGCCGCCGACGGATAAACCAGCGTCGCGCCGCCGAACGAAAGCACGTTCGAGCGGATGGCGTCGGCGAGGCCGTTGATCGTCTTGCCCAGCGGCTGCTTCTCGATCCGCCGGCTCACGTCGTGGTACGTCACGACCGACGTGCCCGGAATCCACAGGAACCGCCGCTGGTCGAACCCCGCGCCGAAGTCGAAGCCGCGATCGAGATCCTTCCGGTTGACCTCTTTCGTCACCGAAAACGCGTGGAGCGCCGCGCCATCCCGGACGTCGAGCACCTTCACGTCCACCTGAAGGCGCGGATGATCGTCGCGCCGGCTCGAACGCTGCGCCGGCGCCAGGCGAGACTGCACGACAACCCCGACGCCGGCCGATCGCGCGAAGGCCAGCGTGGCAGCGTCGTCGAGCGGCGTGTACGCGCCGCCCGGATTCATCAGCACCGGCTCTCGGCCTTCCCGCTTCAGCGCGTCGTAGACGGCCGACGTCAGGTACCACGCGAGGTCGCCGCCCTGTGCCTCGCCCGACATATCGTGCACGGGCAGCAGTCCCGTCGACCGAAGGATGTCGGCGTCGGCAGCCAACGAAACGTGAGTTCGCGAGCCGACGGACAGTACGAATAGGCAGTACGCAGCCGCGCGCGTCGTAATCATCATCGGTCGGTCACGGCTGTCGCGGTGGCACTGCCGGCTTCTTCGCGGGAGGGGCTGGTGCGGCCACCGCGGGCGCAGGGGATGCGGGCGCGGACCCGGCCACCACCGGCAGCGGCTGGTTCTCGCGCGTTGCGATCACCGATACCGGCGAGGCGTAGTACGACTCGTCGCCGGCCATCTGCAGGTAGTCGTAGATGATCTGCATGTTGCGCGGCAGCTGCCCGCCGTGTTCGCGCTGGAAGAGGGCGACGTACTGCTTGAGCGATTCCTGGATCTCTTTCTGCGACGCCGGATTGTTCTCGGCAATCAGGTGCAGCGCGTACTGAAGGTGCGGCTCGGGGAAGCTGCCGCGTTCACCGTCATACCGGATGGCATTCTGCAGGTGCGTCAGCGCACGCTGACGATCGTCCGTGCTGCGCCCGACGAGGCTGTAGAGGCGTCCGAGGTGGTACTGCACGCGCGGGTCGTGCGCGCGAATGCGCTCGGCGTCGGTCAGGTTCTCCATCGCCATCGGCAGCAGGTCGTAGTCCATCGCGATGACGCCGTTGTCACGCTTGAGGGCGGCCATCTGCAGCGAGAAGTCCGCCGACGGTCCGTTCGGGCTGCCCTTGGACGCCGCCGCCTCGATCCGCCCTTTGAGCGCTCCGCTGATCTGGGCCTCGACGTACGCGCTTCGCTGCTTGACGCGCTCGGGATCGCCGATGAAGCCCAGGCCCAGCCGCGTGTCCTTCGCTACCAACCCCGCGAGCCGCACGTAGACGCGCGGCACATCGCGGACATCGAAGCGCTGATCGATGAGCGCGTTCAGGCCGGCTTCGTCGGCTTCGGTCTCGTGCACGGTCGACCAGCGCGTCGGCTCGAATTTGTTGCGGAACAGGATGTTGCCGGCGATGGCGCCGCCGGCCGCGCCGGCGAGTATTCCGATGGCCGCGCCGGTCGAGTCGCCGACCTTCGCGCCGACGATGCCGCCGCCGATGGTCGCGGCGAGGCCGAAGATGGCTTTCTTGCGATCCGCCGACTTCTCGAGCTCTTTGTTCAGCTCCGTCTCCAGAATTTCACCGCGCAGCGATTCGTAGACGTGATTGCGCTCGACGTGCGCGATCTCGTGCGCGAGCACATACGCCAGCTGCGCCTCGCTGTCGAGCAGCGAGACCAGGCCGGTCGAGAGGTAGATGGTTCCGGTCGTGAGCGCTTCGGCGCGTGGCGTCGGGTCGAGGAACAGTCGGAACGCGTACAGGTGCGGCGAATCTTTCGGCACCAGACGCTGCCCGAGCGCGCCGACGTAGTTGACGAGGATCGGATTGTCGTAGAGGCGCCCGTACTTGCTCCAGACGTCCAGCCACGCCGGGTTGTCTCGCCAGTCGCCGAGCTGCGCGGCGGTGTTGACGCGGAAGGCGAACTCCATGTCCTGACGCCGGACGTTCTCCCACGCGGCGTCGATCTGCTGGGCGACGTCGGGCCGCTTCGCAATCTCCGCCATTTTCTGCTTCTCTTTGTCGGTGTATTGCGGGCGCGCCGTGCCTTGAGAGAGCGCCGGCGCCGCGGACGCCGCCACGGCGAGGGGCACCCAGACGAGTGCGCGCCATCGATGCGTCATACCAACCTCCTTCGAGCCCTCATTTCTGAGAGGAGCCGAGGTGGCGCAAACGCATCGTCGGGCGGATCGCGGTCAGCGCGCGCTCAACGCCATTCGCCCTGGAGGATGAAGCCGGACCAGAAGTACGGCGACTGCCAGCGCGGCACCGCCCGCATGTGCAGCTGCGCCGCGCGCAGCGCCGCCGCCGGCGACAGGTGATCGGGGCCGAGCATGGCTTCATACAAGCTCGCCATCAGCTCCGCCGTCGCGGTGTCGTCGACCGACCACAGGCTCATGACCAGCCGCGACGCCCCCGCCGCGAGGAAGCCGCGCGACAGCGCCATCAGGCCCTCGCCGCGGACATCACGGCCCACACCGGTCCGGCATCCGCTCAGAACCACGAGATCGGCGTCGAGCGGCCACTCGAGGATCTCGGCCGCTCGAATGAAGCCGTCGACCTCGCGGCCGCGCTCGTCGATCGTCGAGAGCACGAGGCCCGACCGCTGCGGGCGCTGCACGTCGACGATCGCGTGCGTGCCGAAGTGGAGGATGCGGTACTTCGACAGGTCGACGCGCTGCAGCGTCGATCGTGCCGCCCGGAAGTCGAGCGCGAGCAGTTCGCGATCCGCAGGCAGGAACCGGCTGATCGCACGCGCCTCCCACCGCGTGCCGAGCAGTCGGGGCAGCGGCGCCGGCGTCGACGGCGACCTGGCGTCAGATCGTAGACCGAGGCGCGCGTCGTCGGTGCGCAGCACTGGATCGGCGAACACGGCGAGCGTCTTCTGCGGGCGATCCCACCAGTCGGCGCGACGCAGGCTGCCGATCACGGACGCCGAGGGCAGCGTCGTGATCTCGTGGCCGTCGAGCAGCATCGGCCCGCTTCCGCGGGGCGATGCCGGCAGGATGCCGAACGGCACCAGCTGCAGCGGTCCGGACGGTACCAGCACAATCCGCTTCCTGACTCGACCGATGGCGTCCTCCGGCAGCACGAAGCGGGCGAGCGCGGCGGCTGCGTCCCGGGCGTCCCGCGGCGCGATGGGAGGACGGTCACTGCCCGAGGGTGCGGGCGACGGCAGGGAGATTGCGGCGAGCAGCCGGCGGACGCGCCGCTCGATCGCGGCGGCCGCGGGCAACTGGTAGCTGTTGAACTCGTCGCGGCCGATTACCCAAAGCACCGTCCGCGAGGTCGTCGCGTAGGCGAGCATCGTCGTGTCGGGATCGAGGGCGCGCTGCACCTCGTCCACCGACAGAACCCGCCCGTTGCCGTCGATCGAATCCGGCCGCGACGGCGTGTCGTGATCCGGGAGCGCCGACGCGGGCCCCCGCCGCACGTGCATGCGATCGAGGAGCGAGCGTGCGCGAGCACGTTCGCTGAGGTGAAAGGCGCGGCGCGCGTCCGCGGTGTCGCCGGTCGCAGCGTGCCGCTCCATCAGCAGGTCGATGCACAGCTCGTAGAGCTCCTGCACCGATGCGAAGTATTCCAGTCGAAGGTCGGCGTCAGTGCGGCGCGCGCGAACCGACTCGACGAGGGCCACGCCGCGTTCCGCGAGATCGAGCGCGTCGACCGAGGCGCCGATCTGCCGCAGCGCGGCCGCCTGGCCGTGGAGCGCGGCCGCTTCCCCCGCTGCGTCCTCGAGCGCGCGACGGATCGCCGCCGCCGCCGCGAACAACTCCGCAGCCTCGGCGTGCTCGCGCTGATGAAAGAGAGCCCAGCCCTTGACGATCAACGCTTCCGCCTGACCGTACTGATCCTTATACGTGCGCAGGATCGCGAGCGCCTCGGTGGCGCTGGCCGCCGCCTCGCGCGGGCGATCGAGACGATCGAGGGCGGCTGCGAGGCCGATGAGCGTCAGCGCTTCCCCGCGTCGATCGTGCACGGCCCTTCGAAGGCGCAGCGATCGCCGAAACGCCGGTTCGGCGGCTCCCGGCCGCCCGCGCATGAGAGAGGTCCACGCGAGGCCGAACAGATCGACGGCGGCCGCGCGCGGATCGCCGCCCGCGCGCCGGAGCAGCGCGCGAAAGTGCGAGGCCGCGCGGTCGTAATCGTCCAGATACAGGAAGGTCCAGGCCAGACCGGACTCGGCGAGGAGCGCCGCGTCGGAGTCGTCGGCGCCGCGCCGCGTCAGCGCCGTCATGCGCTGCAGCACGTGCAGCGACCGTTCGTGGTCGCCGAGAAACCGGAGCGCGAGCGCTTGGCCGTAGAGCGCAACGCTTTCCTCGTACGGCTCGCCGAGCGCACGCCAGAGCAACGCGGCCCGCTCGAATCGCTGCGCGGCGGTCCGGCTCGCGTCGAGTGTGTTCGCGGCGCGCGCGACCTCGGCTTCGGTGACCTCGCGCTCCGCTTCGACCCGCTGTCGATCGTCCGCGTCTGCAGCGTGGACGTGTCCGATCTCGACGCGATATCGGCCGCTCGGACCGACCGAGTGCAGCGGAACGACGTTCAGACGATGCCGGCCGCTCGCGCCGGCGACGATCGTGATGGCCTCGCGGCCCCACTCGACGTTCGGACGATCGACGCGGTGCTGTTGCCGGCCGTCTGGATCGACGGCCGTCACCACCACATCGATCCCGTGCTGGCGGACGACGATCGACACCGCCTCGCCGGCTCGCAGATCGATCGTGAATGTGTCGCGTTCGCCGGGCGCAAGCGGCTTCCAGATGCCGCTCGCTTCGTCGCGCGCGATCGACTCCGGAGACGGGTGATCGACTGAGGCAGCCGCCGGCGCCGCGATCGCCAGGAGCGCAGCGGTACCCGCGCTTCCGCGCAACCATCCGATGACTCGTCGTACGGACGGCGCCACGTCCGCTACCTGCGCTGTTCGACGACGATGGGCACGTAGTCCGGCGGCTGACCGCCGTGCTCGATGCGGAGAAACCCGCGGCCGGACTGCACGCGCCCCGCGTCGACGAGCGCAGCGACGATGCGTCCGGCGGAGTCCACGCGCGCCTCGACCAGCACGTCGTCGAACGGGGTGACGATCGCCACCCGGTACTCGCCGTCAGGATAGCCGTCGGGCAGGGCGATCTCGAAACGAATGGGTTCCGGCGGGATCGCAATCGGAGCGGCCGACGACTGCGTCGATTCCGCCGTCCCGCGTCGCACCGCGCCGGTCAGTACCTGGACTCGGACGACGGTCGGCAAATCGTGAGAGCCGGACGGCTCCCGACTGGCGCTGTTGCCGCCTGGCGTGAGCAGATTCGTCGATCGTGTGTCGAACGTCGTCGTCATGCGGCGATTCCATGTGCTGCTGAGCAGCAGACCGACGCCGACGAACGCGACGATCGCAGCTGCCGTCGCGGCCATCGCTCGCACGCGCGACCCGGCCGCGGTCGCCGGCGCGGTGACGTGCTCGGACGGCGCGGCCGAAGCCCGCGCGGCGCGGAAGGCCTTGAAGCATTCCGAGCACTGGAACAGGTGTGTCCGGATGTCGCCGGTCACGAGGCCAATCGACTCGGCCGCCTGACGGAGACGCTCAGGATCGGGACACCCGTCGCGCGCCGGATTGGGAAACGCGTTCGAGAAGTACTCGACCGCCGCCACGCTCCATTCGTCGACGGTCGAGGGGGGATCGATCTCTGGGCTCATGACGGAGAGTCCGTGGATTTCTTCTGCTGATTAGAGGGGTTCACGAGGCGCGCGCGCATCATGCGAAGCCTTCGGATTGGAGCCGCCAAGCTCTGCCGCAACGGCGCCGGCTGGACTGTCGAGCTGGCCTTGTTCTGGCCGACCGAAGACGCGAGCCGTTGAAGCGCGAGCCTGAACCGGTTTCGTACCACGTGCGGGTTGCGGCCCAGCACCCGGCCGATCTCATCGAACGAGTAGCCGAGAGCGAGATTCTCGAAAATTTCCCTCGACCACGGATCCATTCGACGGAGCAGTTGCGCGACGAGAATCCGCCGTTCGGTTTCGGCGGCGTCCACCGCCGGCGGCCGCAGGATATCGGCTGCCGCGGCATCGTGCCGGCGATGGCCGTTCAGCTTCTCGAGTTCGGCGAGGACCAGTCGCTTGTAGGTTTGAAACAGATACGCGGCTGGCTCGCGAATCTGCGCGCGGCGATCGGGTGGAAGGGCGGACACGATCGCGACGGATCGCTTCAGCAGCCGGTATCCCAGGCCGGAGTCGGCAAGCAGTTCGGTCGCGACGCGCTCGGCGCGCGGCCACAGGTCGGCCGCGACGCGATGCACCTCCGGATCCACTGGCCCGAACTCGTCGACATAGCCAGTCTCCAGCGCGGGCCAGAGCGCGTCCCTCGTCGCCACGGCCTGTTCGTCGTGAAAGCGCTTCGTCTCGGCTGAGCCCAACCGGAGCGAAGCGGGGGACAATTATAGCCACAGCTCGACAATAACAAGTCGACAAAAACGGTCGTTTCGACGGGATCCCGTCTACTTCAAGCCAAGCTTCTCGCCGGCAGCCAGGAGGGAGATCGATTCGCGAATGCGCCGGGCACGCGTTTCCGGTCGCTTGGCCGTATGAATCCAGACGACGAAGTTACGCCGGTGCGTGGGCGCCAGCGCGCGAAAGAATGTCCACGCTTTGGAGTTCGTCCGCAGTGCCTTGGCAATGTAGGCGGGCAGGTCGGGGATGACTGGTCGTGGTGCGTAGGTGTTGTTGGTTGGCGCGGCCGCGAGCCCGGCCGGCGTGAGCAGGCCGGCCGCCTCGAGTTCCGCCCACCGTTTCCGGTTGATGTCCGACCATTTGCTCGTCGGCTGTCGCGGCGTGACCTTCAGGGCGTATCGGTCGTCGTCGAGACGCTTGACGAGACTGTCAATCCATCCGAAGCACAGAGCCTCGCGAACCGTCTCTTCGATGGGGATCGACTTCACCCCGGTGTGGGCCTTGTAGAACACGAGCCAGACACCAGGACTCGACGCGTGATGCTTTGTCAACCACGCCCGCCATCGACGGCGACTCGTGACGTGTAGGGTCGTGAGTTCTGCTGTCATCGTGAAGGGCGTCCCGATGTAGTTATACGCCTTCACGGCGAACGGAGGTCGGGTGGCGGGGAGTCAGGGGACGAATCGAGAGTGGGATATGATGGCCCCCTCCACATTCAGTCTCGCGGGAAGGTCCGTGCACGCGATTTGCTCGATCTGCGGCACCACGAACCGTGTCAACGCGCGGTTCTGCGACGAGTGCGGCAAGCCGCTGGCCGAAGCGACATCGGCCGCCAGCGAGCGTGGCGTCGAACTGCGTCACGCGACCATCCTGTTCTGCGATCTCGTCGAATCGACGCGGCTGGCGAACCGACTCGATCTCGAGGACCTTCGCGTCGTGTTTCGCGTCTTCCGCGACGTCGTCGCGCGGGTGGTCGCGGATCACGGTGGGCATGTCAAAGGGTTCGTCGGCGACGGCGCTTTCGTGTCGTTCGGCTACCCGCTCGGACGTGAGGACGCCGAGGAAGCCGCCATTCGCGCTGCAATCCAGCTGGTCCATGCCCTGGAGACGTCGAACCCGATCGGCGTGCACCTCGAAGTGCGCGTTGGCATCGCATCGGGCACGGTCGTCGTTGGCGATTCGATTGCCGGGGTCGCAGTGGCAGAGGAGTCGGTGATTGGATCGGTGCCGCACCTGGCGGCGCGGCTTCTCGCCCTGGCGCCAGCCGGAGGAATCGTGGTCGCCGACGCGACCCGCCGCCTGGCGGGCCGTTTCTTCGACTACTCGGACCTCGGCCGGCAGACGCTCAAAGGCTTCGACGAAGGTGTTCAAGCCTGGCTCGTCACCGGCGAGACCTCGATTGCGTCGCGGTTCGAGGCGCGCCGCGGAACCGCGTCGACGACCAGACTCGTCGGCCGCACGGACTTGATGGCAGCGCTCTCGGCCGCGTGGGAGAAGGCCCGTGCTGGCGGAGGTGCGACGATCGTCCTGACCGGGGATCCCGGAATCGGCAAGTCACGGCTCGCGCGCACCTTGATCGAGACGGCACGCGAAACGCCGTCGTGGCAATTCGAACTGAACTGCACGCCGCGCACGAGCCTGATGCCGCTCTTTCCGATCAGCGGCTTGCTTCTCCAGCTGGCCAACATCCGGCACAGCGACAGCTCAGACACTCGCCTGCACCGGCTGAAGAATCTTCTCGACCGCGTCCTCGGTGTCGATCCGGCGGTGCTGGCGTCGCGATACCTGGCGCCGCTGGTCGGCATCGATTCCACGGATCCGCCGACCGGCGAGAGTCCCGAGCGCATCCGCGAGTGCACGATTCGGACGCTCGTGGACATCACGCACGCGGTCGCGTCGCAGCGGCCGGCGCTGCTGCTTTTCGAAGATCTCCACTGGAGCGATCCGACGACTGTGCTGTTCGTGCAGACGTTGTCCGAACGGCTGCCGACCCTGCCGGTGCTCGTGGTGGTCACGATGCGCGCATCACCCGAACTCCCGGCGCATCAGTTCAGCGGCGCCACGGTCGTGTCACTCGACCCCCTCGACGCCGTCTCGTCCGCCGCCGTCGTCCGGGACATGCGCGGCGGCGATACGTTGCCGGACGACGTCGTCGCGCGCATCGTCGAGCGTGCGGAGGGGAATCCGCTGTACCTCGAAGAGCTGACGCAGGCGGTCGTCGACCAGCGCGGTGGTGCGGCGAGCGCGCAGCGCGCCGCAGGCGACAGCCGGGTCAGGATACCGGCGTCATTGCAGACCGTGATCGAGGCGCGGCTCGATCGGCGGCCGACGCTGCGTCCGGTGATTCAAGCGGCATCAGTGCTGGGGCGGGAATTCTCGCTGCGCCTGCTGCGGGAGCTGCTCCCCGATCGCGGCGCGGACGCAGCCGAAGCGGTCGCGCGCTTCGTCGACATCGGCCTGCTGACGCTCCCGAGCGCGACGAACGGCGACCGCATCCGCTTCAAGCATGCGCTGATCCACGAGTCCGTGTATCAGACGATGCTGCGCGCCGACCGCCAGCGGCTGCACTCGCGGGCGGCCGAACTCCTCGTGCAGCACTTCGACGGTCTGCCGGATTCCGCGCCGGACGTGCTCGCGCACCATCTTGCCGGTGCGCGTCGCTTCGACGAAGCGGTCCGTGCCTTCACGGCCGCAGCGCGCGACACCGCCGGCCGTGCCGCCTATCTCGAAGCGACGGGACATTGCCGGTCGGGGCTCGCGTTGATCGACGAAGTCGGCGATCTGCGCGTGCGGGGAACGTTGAAGCTCGAGCTCTTGACCCAGCTCGGCGTCGCCCTCGCGGCCACGAGCGGCTACGCGGCTCCGGAAGTCGAAGAGACCTACCGGCAGGCTCGGGAGCTCTGCGATCCGGCGACGGCGCACATCGTCCTGTTTCCAATCGTTCGCGGCCTCGGCACGTTCTATTTCGTGCGCTGCCGCCTCGATACGGCCGCGGAGCTGTCGGCCACGTGCCTCAAGCTGGCGCGCGACGCCGGCCGCGTCGACTACGAGATCGAAGCACTGAGCTTCCGCGGCTACACGCTGCTGTATCAGGGCCAGCTGGTCGAGGGCGCGGCGGCGCTGAACGACTGCGTCGCTTTATACAAGTCCGCAGGCGGCCACACGCTCAGATATCCGTCGCCGCAGGATGCGGGAACCGCCGCGCTATCGCTGCTTGGAATCGCGTGCTGGCTGCTCGGCGATGCGGGCGGCGCTGAGAGGGCAGTCGCCGACACGCTCGAACATGTCGAACGGCTGCAGCGTCCGTTCGACACGGCCTATGCGCATGTCTGGATCGCGATGCTGCGCAACATGCAGCGCCGGTTCGACGAGGCACAGCAGCATGCCGCCAGATGCATCGAGATCTCGCATCGTCATGGATTCAGCACCTGGTTCGTCGCTGCGACCATGCACGCGTGCATCGCGCAGGCGGCGCGAACCGCTGCGCCCGAATCGGTTGCGGCGCTGCGGCAAACCCTGGCTCTGTTCCACCAGGCCGGCGCCGAGGCGAACATGCCGTTCTTTCTGTGGGGAGTCGCGCAGGGGCTTCGGCTTCTCGGCGACGATGTGGCCGCGCGACAGGCGCTCGACGAAGCAATCGAACGCGCGGAAACAACTGGCGAGTCGTATCTCAAGAGCGAGCTGCTCGTGCTGGCGTCGGATCTCGAGTCCGACGACGCGCGCGCCGACCGGCTGCTGCTCGACGCGTATGCGCTGGCAGAACGGCAGCATGCGGTGCCGCTGGCGTTGCGGGCGGCGTTGTCGATCCTCCGGCGCACGGTGCGGTCGACCGAAGATCAGGCGGGCGATGGCCGGACATGGGACATGCTGAACGGGACGATCGTCGATGCGATCGAGCCTGATTGGCCGGTCCGGGCGCTGGAGCGCGCACGCGACGCGCTGCGTGCCGCCGGGGTGGCCATCGACGCGGCATCGCTCTCATCGAGCACGTACAACGCGACGGCTGGTCCGCTCACCAGCTGAGAGCATCCACGACGTCGAGATTCATCGAGCATCTCACACGGTACCAGCTGCCGGTCGGGAAGCCGATCGTGTCGCCGTAGGCCGCGCGAAGCGTGCGGCAAAGCGTCTTCCAGGCCGGCGGACATCGCCGCGGCGTGCCGAAGGTCAACGTCGCAACGCCGACTGGAAACGCCACCGTGACATGGTCGAGGCTGAACCGGCCGGAAATCCACGTTTTCGGCAGGCCGATGTCGTCGACTGGCGAGACCTGCACCGATCTGAACCCGTTGAACCGGTTCTCGATCACGCTTCGCGCAAACGAGCGGCGGAACTCGGCGCGGTCCATGAAGTCTCCCTGCCGCCAGGGCACGCCGCTGAACGACTCCATGGCAAAGAGAGACCCGAGATCGACCCGCTCGAACTGGTCTGCCTCGGCAGCTGTGTCCGGGCATTGCAGCGAGAGGATGGGCGTATCTGCGGGCGCCGCCCCGCCAATCCAGTCGACGAGGCGGATCTCGGAGACGCGCGTGAGACTCACGACGTTGCCGTCGGCGCCGCGACCGTCCATTTGGAGCGGCTGTCCATCGGCGCAGAAGTCGGCCAGCATCTTGGGAAAGCCCTGCAGATGTCTGCCGACCGCTTTCGACCATGGATTGTCGACGAAGATCGCGGGCACGAACACAGCAGCATCGCGCGCCTGCGCTGTATCGTCGTCGACGCGCCCGACCAGCACGCGCACGATCAATTCGTGCTGCGACATGAAATCGTCCGGGGCGAGCGGCTTCAGCGGCGACCTGGACTTCATCTTCCCGTAGCGAAGCAGTTCGACCACGATGGTGCTCGTGGCCGGCTCGTACCTGAAGTCCGGCACGGCGAGTACGCCGCCAACCGTATCGCCAAGATGAAAGTTCAGATCCTGGATCAGGCCGGCGAGGAACGTTCGACCCTTCGCCTGATCGCCAGAGTCGATGTCGATCCGAAAGCCGGCGATGTCGAGGTCTTCGAAGACGAACGCAGGCGCGCCAAAGACGCTCTCGCGTTTGAAGCGCTGCAGATCGCGCCGCCGCGACAGCGCCGGCGGGTACTGCGTCGGAGGCGGATACGGCTTCTCGGATGCGCCCAGCTGCGGATTCGTGACCGCCCCGGTCCACGCTGACGCAGGCCTGTGTCCTTCTGGCAGCAGCGTCAGGTCGGGGTACAGGACTGCCTCGAATTCGAGACGCGCGCCCGCCGTATCGACGCGTCTGACAGGACTTCGCCCGGGATCGCACCTGACGCGTTGCCCCAGCAGGATTGAGTTTGGCTCGCCGAGGTCCGGCGTCGTCCGCAACTGATCGTAGACGGGATCGATGTCCGCATCCTCACCGGGCGCTGTCTCCCACACCAGACCGCGAATCCGAACGAGGGCGGCCCGCTTCGGCGACGACGGCTGTCCCGAATGGCGCAACGGGTAGATGTCTGTCCTGACGACGAGCCGGTCCCGGTCGAATTCGAACGCGCCCTCGATGACGGGGAATCCCTTGCTCGCGACGGAGTCGCACCACTGGGGATCGTTCGTGACGCCGAACACGCAGGTCAATTGCGTCGGCGCCCGCTGGTTGTCAGCTGTCGAGATCAGAAGCGCGAAATGCCGATTGTCGTCCCAGCGCCACACCTCGACGGCCAGCCCGTTTTTGGGAATGGTCCGCGCGTCGACCGCTTCAGGAGGATCGGCCAGCGCGAGAACCTGACAGGAATCGGCGTTTTTCGAGAGCGGCAGCGTCGCGAGCCAGAAGGTCGCCCGGTTCTCGGCTGGCGTCATCCGCGTCGCGCCTCGAGGGTACAGTCGTCGAACGGATCCGATGCCGCGATCCATCGTGGCGACGTGCGCTGATCATCGGCCGGGAGCGCCAGTGCCAGGACGTCCGACGGCGTTCGCCAGCCATGCGAGCTCTCGAGTCCCGCGCCGGTTGCAACCGCCAGGGCGCTGCGCGCGGTGAACTCGTACGAGTCCGGCGTCTCGAGCCGCCAGTCCACGCGCAATTCGCGCATCGACGTTTCGATCTGAAGAACAACCGTATGCCGGTTCGCCCTCCGCTCCTCGGCGTCGGGCCCTTGCGGCAACTGCGCCACCTGCAGTTGACCGATGCGCTGCACCCACGGCAGTTGCAGGACGACGGCGGAAAACGCACCGGCTTGATACCCGAAGCGGACGTACGACGGCATGTCGACGTAGGTTTCGATTCGACCGCTTACTCCACGTCGCGTCGCCGTTCGCAGCGCCGTCAGCGTGTCGACGGCGTTCACCGCCGACGCAATCCGAATCGGCGGTTCGTGATCGGGTGCGGTCGGCGGGCCGGGCCGTGCGGGCGGCGCGGCCGATCCACGGGGCACGCCGAAATCGAAGGCTCGCTCGAGCGTCCCCACGGGAACATGCGTCACTGCGCCACGTTGTACGATCGTCACCTGTTCGCGGACCGATCGCAGCATGGTTGCCAGGCTGCCGCGCGAGAGCTGATGAATCGCGGAGATGGCGATGCGAATTGCGCCGACCGACGTCTCGCCGCGGGACGCCAGGTACGAGAGCGCGAGGTCGACGAGCACGTCGGACGCCGTCGCGGTGAATCCGGCACCGCTGACGAGCGATACGCCGCGATCCTTCGCGATCAGGCCCAGATCGTCGAGTGCCTTGTAAACGTCGATTTCGCCGTTGATGTCGACGTAATGACACCCCGACGCGATCGCGGCCTTGGCGAGGCGTGGCCCGGTGCCGGCAAAGGGGCCGGCCGCATTGATCACGACGTCGAAGGTGCGCAGCACCGACTGAACGCGGCGCTGATCGTCGAGCGCGAACGCCACGTAGCCGAAGTTCCCGTCGCGGGCCATGTCGGCGAGCGCGACGCGGTCCCGTGCACCGAGCACCAGCTCGTATCCCGCCCCGTCGGCGGCTGTCCGACGCTTGGCTTCAGCGGCGATCAGCCGTCCCGAAAAGCCGGTGGCGCCGTACAGAAGAATGCGCTTCGCCATGCTCTCCGTCAGTTCGTGCGCTCGATGACCCAGGTGATCAGGTTGCGAATGAACTGTGCGTCCCGTCCGTCCGCCAGTCCGCCGAAGATTTGATCGAACTCGAACAACGCGGCGCCGGCGAGGCCGCGCGCCACCTGGCGCGCGTGCGTGAGCCCGCCGCTGCGGCGGATCAAGTCGCGCGTCCAGGCGACATCGCGCGCCGTCCGGTGGCGCCGCGGTTTGGCAAGGATCCGCGTGACCCGCGCGCGATCGTCCGGCGCAGCTTCGCGCATCGCGTGGATGATCATCAGCGTGCGCTTCCCTTCGAGCAGGTCGCCGTTCAACTCCTTGCCGTACGACGCGCCGCCCTCGAGGTTGAGGACGTCGTCCTGAATCTGGAAGGCGGCGCCGAAAAAGAACCCGAGACGCACCAGCGGATCGAGCCAGCGCGTGTCGCGCGTGCCAATCAGGCAGCCGACGCGCAGCGGGTGAATCGTCGTCAGCCAGCAGGTCTTCTTCAGGACCATCGTCAGGTAGTCTTCGTCGGTGAGATCGACGCGGTTGTCGCGGCACCATCCCAGCTCCAGCGCCTGGCCTTCGGTGGTTTCCCGGGCCATGCGCTGAGCCTCTTCGAAGATCCGCAGGGCCAGCGTCACACCCAGCTTGCCGACGTTGTCGGCGAGCGGGCTCAGGCTGAGCAGGCCGAGCGCGTCGCCGGCGTTCAGCGCCAGCGGGATCCCATGCAGCTCGTGCAGCGTGGGTGTGCCGCGCCGCTCCGTGCTGCCATCCTCGATGTCGTCGTGGATCAGCAGCGCATTGTGAAGCAGCTCGATCGACACCGCGGACGCAACGGCGTCTTCGGCGCGCGCCCCGAACGCTCGGGCGGCGGCGAGGCACAAGGTCGGACGCAGCATCTTGCCGCCGCGCCGAGGGTAGTCGGCGATCAGATCGTAGAGGTACGACCCAGGTTCGCCGCTCGGCAGATACGTGCGCAGATGGCGCTGCGTCAACTGGCCGTATTCAGCGAACACGCTGGCGATCAGATGGTCGTCGGTCAACGATGGAGTTGCGGCAGTCATCTGCGAGCGTGCGCGTTCAGAGTTCGATCTCGATGATTCCGAGCTGGTTGCCGCTACTGTCGCAGACCGCTGCGCGCCAGAGACCCGACGGCTGATCGTTCTTCGTGGCGACTTCGAGAACTGCGTCCGGGTCGGTCGTCGCTGCGATCAGCGTGGCGGCGATCTGATCGGCATCCCTGTGCTGAACGGAGTGAAACGTCAATCTGTACGAGGCCTCCGTCGTCCGATCGGTCGGGATCGTGTCGCATCGAACGACGGACACGGCGCGTTTCGTGCTGTCTTTCAGGTGGCGAATTCGCAGCGGGCTGACACGCCTTTGCCGGGTCGGCGGCACCTCCTCCGGCGGCGTCGCTGGCGCCCGGTCCGCTGGCGGCTTGGGCGTTCGCTTCTGGTCTGCGAGTGGTTCCGGCGTCGCGACGCCGAGCAGCGTGTTGAGCATTTTCGACTGCGCGGCGATCAGGCGCACGAGAGGACCGCCGGGCTGCGCGGCTGTCGATTCCAGCCACTCGAGGCCGAGCAGGACCCCCTTGCTGATCATCCGCTCGGCGTCATCGAGCATCGAGGCAGGCGCGCTGCCCGATCGTGCAGCCGCACCGCGCAGGCGGCGCGCCATGTCCAGGCCGCGCTCGATCTGGCCGTCGATGACCTGGTAGCCGAGGCGCACGGCAGCGGTGACGGCGTCTTCCGCGGTATTCAGCGGCACACCGCGCAAGTCCTTACCGCTCAACTTGCGATCGGAAGTCCGGTAATACCCTCCGAAGCTGCGGTCCGGCCCGGTCGCGGACGGTTCAGGGCGTCGCCACGGCCCCGCGGTGACAGGTGTGCGTGTCTTCACGGGTGGTTGAATCCAGTGATGTCGTCGAGATCCGGCTTGCGGCTGATCGCGTGCGACGCGAGCATCCCGGACATGACGGCGGCTTCGACGCATCCTTCGTTGAAGCCGCACTCGGTCCAGTCGCCGGCAATCGTCATGTTCGAGACGGTGTAGTCGAGCGGCGAGATTCGGTAGCGAAGCGAGCCGGGCAGCGCCAGCGTATACCGATCCGATCCCGCAACGTTCACCTGCACGTGCTGATCGTCCAGGCTGCCTCCGGCGCCGCCGCGTGCGGTTGCCAGCAAGCCGAGCGGATTGGTGCCGCGCGGCCACACCACCTGAACTCGCTTTCTCAACAGCTCTTCCAACTGATTGCGAGCTTTCTCCTCGAGCTTCTGGATGGCAGCCTTGTCCGGCGGCGTGTGTTTCATGCGCTCCAATGTCGTGCCGGTCACCCGCTCGACTGTCGCGTCGGGCAGCACACCGCAGAAATACGCGATCGACTTCACCTCGTCCGAGCGGCCTTCGGCGGGACACGCGGGATGGGACCGCCAGGCACGCTCGGCCGGTAGCGTATGTGTCATGTCGGCCCAGGTCTCGAACGGGCCCTCGAGCGCCGACACGAGCGCCGACTCGCGGTTCCAGCCCAACTCGGCCAGATCCTTCGTCATCCACACCTGTGCCGCGTGCGTCGCAATCGTCTTGACGCTCTGAAACATCTGCTGCCACGAGCGCTGTTTCATCAGCGGTCCGCCTTCGCAGACCGTCCACAAATCGTCGATCCCCATCGCGAGGACGACGGCGTCGAAGTCGTCCTCGTCGGCGAGATCGACTCGTGCCCTTCCTGAAACGACCGGAGACTCATGCTGCCAGCACCCGAAATGATCGAGAGGACCGTTCTCGGAGAAATCCTTCGTCGCATTGGATCTCTCGAAGCTCAGCCCCTTCAGCCGCAGGTGACCATCGTCCTCGTCGAAGGTGATTCCCTTCAGCTCGTGCAGGAACTTGAACGTGACGCCACGCGACTCGAGGACGCGAAACAGCGGAGAGAAAACCGTCTCGCCCATGCCCGACCGGAGGCGCCAGAACGGCGAGCCGCGATAGGAAAAGAACATGCGCAGCGCGCCGCGCAGCGCCTGACCGGCGGCGAGCGCCGGCCGGGCGCGATCGCCCCGCTCGTAGCAGAACGCCAGATCGTAGAGTCCGGTGACGAACGGCGAGTCGACCGAGGTCTTCACGGCGCCGTGGCGCAGCAACCACTCCTTGCAGTCGATGTCGTTGATCGCGTCGAGGCCATGCGAACTGAACAGCACACGATCGCGATACAGCCCGACCGCGATCGTCATGATCAAGTCGATGATCTCGGTCTTTCGGCGGGTCTCTTCGTCGATCGCGACGACGTCGACCAATTGCTTGCGCGTCTGCGCGGCGACCGCCTCGAGGAGCTTCAGGACGCTCTCGCTGAATTGCGGCGCCGGGTCGCGCTGCTGCAGCCACGTCTCGAAGATCGTCACCGCCTGCAGCAGCGCTGCCCCGCCCGTGAGCACGCCGGCGCGAAAGAGCCGCGCCATCCGTTCCACCAGGATGGCCGGAGACCCGGTCGGATCGAACGAGAAGTCGAGGTCCACGTCGATGGCTTCGTCGAGCGAGGACCGTCGATCGGGACGCGGGGCGGTCGGCGTCGGTTCGTCACCCGCTGGCGCGAGGATGCTGTGCATCAGTGCCCGCGTCAGGTCGAGGGCGCGGGCAAGATACGCCGACAACGTGAACGGGTTCGTGCGCTCGTCCAGCGGCGTGCCGGGCAGGCCATCGGTCGGCGGCAGATACCCGGTCCACACTTTCCACTGTCGATCACGGCCGGGCGACGCGACGCCGACGTGAGGCTCTGCGAAAAAGGCGTCGTCGAAGGATCCATGAGGAAGGACGGCGTCGCGTTCCACGCGGTCCGGCCCCCACTGCTTCGCCTTCACGACGTCGTAGCATTCCCGCATCATCCGGAACGCGTTTTCGTAGAACCCGAGCCAGATGTGGATCCCGTGTTCGCGGATGCGGCCATACCGATCGCGGCCGCTCGCCGCCTTGCCGCCGAGCCGCCAGGAGCGCTCGTAGACGGTGACTTCGTACTTCGCTGTGTGACCGGCTTCAGGCCGGGTCAGATGCCACGCCGCCGCGAGTCCGGCACATCCACCGCCAACGATCGCCACCTTGACGGGGGATTCTTCCTGACGTCCGCCTGGCGTGCGTTCGCCATCGCCGGTCGTCGTACCTGTCCGTTCCGCGCCCGTGCCACGCCGATGCGGGCGCCGGCGCGCCGCCATGCGCGTGCTTCGTCCTTCGCCGGGCCGACGTGGTTTCTTCATGGGGATTGACGTGGCGTCGCTCGGTCGACCGAGCACCGGGCGCAAATCATACTGCCGCGACGGCGTCCGCACGGCGAACTTTTCTCAGAAACGTCCGTCGCGGGTCGGGACCGCCGCCCGCGCGCATCACACCGCCTGCGCCACGTCACGCCCGCGCGACGCCGCTCTTTCGATCTCCAGATACCGCTGGAACGGGGAGTCGTTCAAGGTGATGGATTCAGCGTCGTGACTGACCCATTTCGCCTTCTGGAATTGCAGCAGCACTCTGGTCACCGTTTCGCGCGAGCAGCCAGTCATGTCGGCGAGCTCCTGATGCGGCGGCCGTGGCGAAATCACCATCGCGCCACTGACGCGGCGTCCCGTGCGGATGGCGAGCCGGGCGAGGCACCAGGCGACGCGTTCGGCGGAGTCGTAGGTGTAAATCGCCCGCAACTGCTCGGTCGCACGCCGGAGCATCGCCGTGACATGGACGACGAGCTTGTCCTCGAAAGCCCGGTTGTGGCGCAGTTCCTGAAAGGCCGCGTCCGGCAGCCGCAGCAGTTGACATTCCTCCAACGCGACCAACCCTGCGCTGCGCGGTGAATTATCGAGCAGCGACAGCTCACCGACCAGCTCGTGCGCTTCGACGGTACCCAGGATGACTTCGGATGCCTCGCCGCCGCTCAGCACTACCTTCGCGCGGCCGGAGGTGATGACGTAGCAACAGTCCGCGGGACTGCCTTCGTCGAAGATCGTCGCACCCTTGTGCTTGACGAGCGAGCGAGTGCTCTTCGCGGCGGTCCGAAGAACTGCCGCCGGCACGCTCGCGAAGAGCGGCACGCGCTGCAGCAGGTCGACGACGACGTCCTCGCTCATGACTGGGCGCACATTTCACCCCGGCTGCACGGCTTCGGCTGAGACCCTCGAGCGATGCAAGCGGCGGCGCCGCACTGCGCGAACGCTCCCGCTGTGCACACGATCGAAGAGGCTCGCTCTCCGTACCGCTGTCACTCGGCGCGTCGTGAGATCGCTGAGACCGGTCAGCATAACGCACCGCAGCGCCGTGCACTAGAGGGCGCGACATAAAATGTGACCCGCTAGTGCCGTCCTCTCCGCATTGCCACGACGTTGTCTCGCGGGAAGACAGCCTCGAGGCGCGTCTCGTGGCGGCTCACCGCCGGCAGGACGTCAGCGGCGGAGATTCCCTGCTGCTCCAGCGCTGCCCGCAGCCGCTTCAGCAGCCGTTCCAGCCTTCGATAGAGGCGTTTCTGATCGAGTTCCAGTCGCCGCGCGATATCGGCAAGGGACACGCTCTCGAAGAAATGCAGTCTGAGGATCAGCCGATCCTGCGCCGACGCCGCTCGCAGGAGCGTGCGGAGCACGGCCGCCGTCCGCTCGACGACGCGCTGCGCGTCGTTGACGACCAGATTCTCGTCGGCGGATGCAGTCGCCGGCGCCCCGTCCGCATCCACTGCGTCGTTGACGAAGCGCGGCCGCGCGCGCGGACGGAATCGAGCATAGGTCCGCGCAAGGGCGATCCGGTCGACGCAGTGCCGGTAGTTCGTTTCGAGGATTTCGCACGCCTCGTCGAACGTGAAGCCGTCGCGAGTGGTCAATCGCTCGAGCTGCACGGCGACCGGTCCCTCGCGCATGCTTTGCGCCGACGGCCGCCACTTGCCCCACTGCGCGTTCCGGTAGTCGAGAAACAGCCGCTGGATCACGACGGTCAGAAACGTCCGCAGCTTGCAGCCCGATCGGAACTTCCGCAGCACTGCGTAGTCGTCGCAGGTGAGCCGCAGGTGCACCTCGCCGGCGAAATCCTCCGCATCGACCGGCGAGAGCTGATGCCGGCGCGCGACGCAGGCGATCAGCCGCTGAATCGTTGGGAGCTCGGCGAGAAAAATCCGTTCCCATCGTTCACGCGCCTCCGCACGTTTCGCGGCGACCTGATTCGGCGTGTCGCTGCGGTCCGGCTGTCGCACGAGCGGCGCGTCGGCGACGGCACGGATCACAGGGCCCTCACTGAAATGAGCCGATGGCTGCATGGCGGTCATCCTGCTGGGGACGATTGACGTGACTGCGCTCGGCGCGGCGTCTGCCGGCGCGGCCTCAGCAGCGCGCCGACTCCTGCAGAGTAGAGACTCGACAGCGATCGCTCCGTGTTCGCCGTCACTCGAACCGTGTGATCGGGATCACACGGTTCGTGTGCAACCACGGAACTTGCAGAGCGCAATTGACGTCCGCCCTGCCTGGCCGTTGCGGGGGGCTCGGAAAATCCCGACTGGCGTCCGTCTCCGGGGCGCGGATCTCAGATGGCGCCTGTCAGGCGGCAGCGTGGCGGCCACGACGGTCGTGCCGGGCACGCCGTTTACCCTTCCGATAGTCGACGGTCAGGATCTGGTGCCGGGCATCGCGCGGCGGAGGATGCGCGTCGAGGCGGACCGCATCTGTCGCGGTATGGCACCGAGCGGGCGAGGCTCTCAGATTAGGAGCGGCGGCTCACCACGCGAGCGGCGTTGGCGGATTCGCCACTGACTGAAATCGCACGACGACGACGCTGTCGCGATCGCGGCGGCTGGCGATAGGCACGAGGCCGGCGCTCAGCAGCGCGTTGATCTCCCGCTCGGTGAGCTGACGCTCGGCGCACGGCTGCATGTCGTGCTCGCCGTCGCGGACGAAGGTATAAACCGGCAGGCCGCCGATCTCGCGCTCGTCGCCCGGCTCCATGTTCCAGCCGCGTGCCGTGAAGGCCTTGCCAATCAGCAACGCCAGCGCCAGCCCGGCGCTCGCCCAGAGCAATTCGCCGTTCTCCGGCGCACCGACCACTTCCTCGAACGCGAAGCCGTCAATCGGATCCGTGCGTTCACCGTACGGCAGTCGAAGCAGCACGCGCGGCGCGGCCAGTCCGATCCACCGCGCCGCGGCGCTCCGCCGCAACGCCTGCCACGGCGCCAGCGTCTGAGCGGCGTCCGACGCAAACGCGAGGTTGGCGTCGCCGAGCAGCGGCCCGCCCGCCTTCGACGCGATCGCGCCGAGCGCCGCCACCAGCGCCACGTCCGCGATCGACGGACCGAACTGAAAGAGACTGACCAACGCCGACCAGCTGTCGCCCTCCGGCAGCGGGTCGACCAGCGCGCGGTACACGGCAGTCTCCGTCAGCGTGCCGTGCGAGGCGGCGATGTCCGCGAGCAGTTCCTCGCGCGACACGTCGAAGAGGTGCAGCTGCAGGTGCTCGTCGAGCTCCAGTTCCGCGATCAGCCACCGGATGCCGCGCCAGGCAGCCTCGAGGCGCTGCAGCGCCGGGTCGTGGAGCAGCTTGCGCATCTCGTGCGTAATCGCCGCATCGGTCGCGGCTCGATGCGCTGCGACATGCGCCGATGTGTCCCTGACGATATGCGGAGCCACGGCATCGTGGATCAATCCGTCGAAGCCCGTCGGACGCGGAGCGGCCGCGGGAGCGGGCGGACCCGCGCCGAGGAGTCGCGATACCTGTTCGTCACGCTCGGCTGGCGGCATGGCCCGGGTGTCGCGCAGAACCTTGAACAGCTCGAGCCGTCCGAATAACCGATCGGGATGGAAATCGTCGATCTGCTGAAATCGGATCCCGGTCGCCGCGATTGTCACTCGCGGCTCGATGCGCCGCAGCACGTCGTCGAGGTTGTCAGCGTCCACGCGCCGCGGCGAGCGGCTGGCCAGCGGCGTGCGCTCCTCGACCGGTTTTCCTGAGAAATCACCCACGATGAGAAGCCGCATCGGGTCGCTCTCTTCGCGCCGGCCTCCGCCGCGGCCGAACGTGACGTCGAAATCCAAGCGTCCTGGCATCGCTGCTCCTACAGGTATGTGCGAAGCATTCTAGCGTCGAGGCGCGTCGCGTACTGCAAAACCTGCCATCTTGATCTTCGGTCGCGACGATGCCATCGTCGTCCTCCATGAGCGCGACGCGAGACTGGTCGGAGGAGGTGCGGACGCGGTTGCGCACGCACTTCGGCCATCCGCAATTCCGGCACGGGCAGGAACAGATTGTGACTGCCGTGCTCGACGGACACGACGTGCTCGCGGTCATGCCGACCGGATCGGGCAAGTCGCTCGGCTATCAGTTGCCCGCGGTGATGCTGCGCGGAACGACGCTCGTCGTGTCACCGCTGATTTCGCTGATGAAGGATCAAGTGGACGAGTTGAACCGCCGCGGCATCCGCTCGGGTGCGCTGCATTCAATGCTGTCGTCCGGCAGCCGGCTCGACGTGCTGCGCGCCGCGAGAGCCGGAGCGCTGCGGCTCCTCTACGTCGCGCCGGAACGCTTCGCGTCAGATCAATTTCTTCGCCTGCTCGGCGATCTCGAGGTCGCGCGCTTCGTCGTCGACGAAGCGCACTGCGTCTCCGAGTGGGGCCACGACTTCCGGCCCGACTACCGGCGACTGTGCGCGGCCGCCGCGCGGTGTCGGACGAGGGATCGCGCGGCCGGGCGCCCGCCGATGGCGGCCTTCACCGCGACCGCGACGCCGGAAGTCCGCGACGACATCGTCGCGCTGCTCGGCTTGAGGGATCCGCGAATTCTCGTCGCCGGATTCGATCGGCCGAACATCTATCTCCGGGTCGAGCGCGTCGACGATGAAGAAGAGAAGAACGATCTGCTGCCGCGACTGGTTCGCGGCCGTCGCGCGCTCGTGTACGCGGCGACGCGCAAGTCAGCGGAGGCGGCGGCGGCGTTCCTCGAGGGATCAGGCGTTCGTGCGGCGGCGTATCACGCGGGATTGAAGGACGAGGCGCGCACCCGCGTGCAGGATGCGTTCGCGGCAGGCACGCTGCCTGTCGTGTGCGCCACCAATGCCTTCGGCATGGGCATCGATCGTCCGGACGTCGACGCGGTCGTCCACTACGCGATACCCGGATCGGTGGAGGCGTACTACCAGGAAATCGGACGCGCCGGCCGTGACGGCCGCGCGGCGACGGCGACGCTGCTGTGGGACTACGCGGACGTCGCGACGCGCCAGTACCTGATCGACAGCCCGCGCCGCGACAAGCCTGGCTACAAGGCTGGCGCTGACAGTCCCGAGGATCTGGCGCGGAGAAAAGAACTCGAACACCGGAAACTGCAGCGCATGATCGAGTACGCGGACACCACTGCCTGTCTGCGCGCGACCATCCTTCAGTACTTCGGCGAGCCGGCCGTTCGCGACCGCTGCGACGCATGCGGAAACTGCCGGCCTGGCGCGATCGACGCGTACGAGCGCGAGCTCGTTCGCACGATCCTCTCCGGGATCGCGCGCGCCGGCGAGCGCTACGGGCGGCATCGGATCATCGCGATGCTGACCGGCAGGATCGCCGACCTGCCGCCGTCGCTGGCGAAGGTGTCGACCGCGGGTGCGCTCCGTGACGAGCCGTCGGATGCGCTCCGCGCATGGATCCAGGCGTCGATCGCAGCCGGGCTCATCGCCGTGTCGAACGATCAGTACCGAACGCTGGCGCTCACCGAACGGGGCCGCGCGTTGCTGGAGGCACGGACGTCGGATGTGCGGATGAGCAGACCAGCGAGATCGCCGCGAGACTCGGCAGCGAGGCGCTACCGCACGGGCAGAACGCCCCTCTTCGATGCAGATTGGAGAACCAGGCAGTCCGGATTCAGGGTCCGCAACTCCTGACGCGGCATTCAGATCCAAAATTCCAAATTCCAAATTCCGAGTTCCCGTAGTAGCCTTGCGCTCGCGCCCCAGGCGCGGTCACATCCGTGGATTCTGCGCTCTCAACCCTCGTCGCCTCGGCCGAGCAAGGCGACCCGGCGGCGGCGGACCAACTGTTCACCGCTCTGTACGACGAGCTGCATCGGATGGCGCGGCGCGAGCTCGCCAGGCGCGGCGGTGGCGTCACCATCGGCGCGACCACGCTGCTGCATGAAGCGTATCTGGACATCTCCGATCGCGATCGCGCCGCGTTCCCCGATCGCAACCGCTTCATGGGCTACGCGGCGCGGGTGATGCGTGGCCTGATCATCGACTACGCGCGCCGGCGCCAGGCACAGAAGCGCGGCGGGCTGTTCGAGATCACCTCGATTGCGACCGACGTCGCCGACGCGGTCGCGGCGGACGCACAGCAACTGACCCGGCTGAGCGACGCGCTGAACGAGCTGGAGTCGGCCGACGCCCGGCTCGCCCGCGTCGTCGACCTGAAGTTCTTCTGCGGGTTCTCGTTCGTCGAGATCGGCGGGATGCTCGGCGTGTCGGAGCGGACAATCCAGCGCGACTGGGAAAAAGCGCGCATCTACCTCCATAGCGTCCTGCGCGAAGACCTGCCGGTGGAGTGATGTCGTCTTTACCGGACCGTTTCCGATTCTTGTGAGTGGTGGGCAATGCCGCCCGCCAGTTTCAAGGATGACGAAGCGAGATGGCCAGTCGCTATGTGGGGATCACACACCTTCGCGCGTGCGTGCCGATGATCGTCGCGTGCGCGATCGGGTCCGGGCTGTCGATCACAACGAGCGCTGAGACGCGAGGTTCCGATGGCGGCGCGCCATCGGTTCCACCGAACATCGAAGTGCCACCCGGATATACGTTGTTTTTCAAATCGCGCGCGACCGGGACTCAGAACTACGTCTGCCTCCCGACAGCCTCCGGGGCAGCATGGAAGTTCATCGCACCGCAGGCGACGCTCTTCGATACGTTCAAGGGCACCATTCCCGTGCAGCTGGCAACGCACTTTCTCAGCGCCAATCCGTCGGAGAACGGTGTTCCTCGTCCGACGTGGCAGCACTCGTTCGACAGCAGCCGCGTGTGGGGCCGGGCGATTGCTTCATCAACAGATGTGAATTTCGTCGAGCCCGGCGCGATTCCGTGGCTGCTGCTCGAGGCCGTCGGCGTCGCTGTCGGCCCGGCCGGCGGCCTTTTCCTGACCCAGACCACGTTTCTGCAGCGCGTCAACACATCCGGCGGCGTCGCGCCGGTCACTGGGTGCAGCCAGTCCGGCGACGTCGGCGCGCTCGCCCTTGTACCGTACAGCGCCGACTACTTCTTTTATCGAGCGCGCCGCGACAACTAGCGGTCGCCGTCACTCGATCGCGATGTCGAGCTCGAGGATGCGCTCCGGTTCGAAGACGATCTCGATGCCGGCGATTCTCCCGCCGGCGATCGTGAAAATGAATGCCGCGCGCGGCTGGCCGCCTGGCGCCCAGACGGCGCCCGCCGCTCCGTCGATGAGCGCCGCCTGCGCGCCCCGGGCACGACCCGAGAACGCGTGGGCGACGGCGGCGGCGCCGCGCAATTCTTCGGCGACTGCCGGCGCGCCCTGGCGCCCTGCGCTCGCCAGGACCGCGGCGCGATCGGCCCGCAGCACGACGTCGGGGTCGAGCAGCGAGAGGAGCGCGTCGAAATTGCCGCTCCGCGATGCCGCGAGAAACGCCGCGACGACTTCGCGTTGACGGCTCGGATCGGCGTCGGAGGCCTCAGGGGAGCTCTGCACGCGGCGGCGGGCACGGCTGGCGAGCTGCCGCGCCGCCATCTCGGATCGGCCGACGATTGGCGCGATGTCAGCGAACGGGACGTCGAACATGTCGTGGAGCACGAACGCGACGCGCTCGGCTGGATCCAGCGTGTCGAGTACCAGCAGCATGGCCAGGCCGATGGCGTCTCCCAGCAGGGCTTCATGCTCCGGGTTGATTGCGGCGTCGCGATCCTCGATGCCGGCGGGCGCTCGCGTCTCGAGCGGTTCCTCGCGGCGCGACTTTCGCGAGCGCAGCACGTCCAGGCACACGCGCGCGACAATGGTCGTCATCCAGCCGCCGAGGTTCTCGACGCCGCGCGTCTCCGCGCCGCTCATCCGCAACCACGCGTCCTGCACGGCATCGTCGGCCTCCGCGCGCGAGCCGAGCATCCTGTAAGCGACCGCGTGCAGATGACGGCGCTTGTCTTCGAAACGTTCTGCCAGCCAACCGTGGTCGTGTTGCATCGGTCCCGTCCCTGTCGTGTTTGTCGCGTTCTCTTACACCATTGACGCACGGCGCGCGGCCGATGTGACAGTAGGTCCGAGTCTTGCCATACAGTTCGTTACCTGCAATCCGGCCAGCGTTGACCAGGGGGCGGCAGGACCCGGGTCGACCAACGTCAGTCGCCAAGTCGTTGAGCCCATTAGGCCAGCCTTGGGCGGCGCCGGTGTAGGGCATGCGGCCATGACCAAGCCGATCGGCAAGCCCGATTACAGAGTTCGGCGACCGACCGACAAGCCTGCACGCGCCGGGGTTCACGCCGGCAACGCCGGCACGGTCGAGTTCCTGCAATTGCTCGGACGGGCCGTGCGCCAGTTTCATACCTATCCGGCCGCGAGCCCGCTCTGCGCCGACGCCATCGACGCGTGCCATCGCGCCTTCACGGCCCTGGACATCGATCATTCGCTGGCCTTCAGGGTCACGCCGCACACCATCGTGGTCGGCGACGATGAGATCGGCGGCGACCCGGTCATCGAACAGGAGCTCGCGCGCCCGCTCCATCACGCGCGCGTCGCGTCGATTGAAATCGAGCGCAGCGTGTCCGCGCGCGACTGGCTGCACTTCTGCGCGACGGTCGCGGCGGCGCCGCGCGCGGCCGTCCGCTCGGCGAGCCTTGCCGAACTGCTGCTCGATGCCGGCGTTGCGGCGATCGTCCCGCGCGTCACGCCACGTCCCGAAGTGCTGGAGCTGGGTGCGCCGCCGGCCGCGGTGCGCACGCTGGTCGAGCGCGAACGCGCCCGGCAGGCAGCGGCGTCGCCGACCGGGCCCTCGCAGCACCTGTATCCGCCCGACAAAGGCTGGGTGCGCATCGATCCGGCGTCTGCCGACGCCGCCTTCTCGTTGACCGATCTCACCGTGCTCGTCAACGAACCGGCGGAGCTCGCCGGGATCCTCGCGCGTCTCATCGACGACGGCGACGCGGCGCGCGGCACCGCGCTCCAGCAACGCTACGACGACGTGGTCATGCTGATCGGCGCCGTCGACCCGCGGCTCGCGCGCGTGCTGTTCGCAAAGCTCGCGCACGCCGTGCTTCGCCTCGACGTGGACACGCGCCGCACGCTGCTGCGCGGCGCAATCCTGCCCAGCCTCCTCGACGGCCGCGTCGCCGGAGAAGTCGTGCTCGGCGAATTTCCCGACGTCGATCTCGCCGATGCGCTGTCGCTGCTGCTCGATCTCGAGGCCGCGGCGCCGGAGCTGCTGCCGGTGGCGATGGATCGGCTGCGGCTGCCGGCAGAGCGCCGCGCCGCATTGGCGCCGCTGATCACCGCGAAGATCGACGCACGCGCCGCCGGAGCGAAAAGCGATCAACCGGCGTCGGGCTCGTTCGATGAGCAGGCGCGCGCCTTGACGCGTCTCGAGTCTGGGGTGGCCAGGAACCTCGCGGAGTTCTCCGCCTTCGATCTGTCGATCAACGAGTCGACGGCGGCGGCGCTTGCCGGAGTCCGCGACGCCATTACCGGCGTCGACGCCATGGACGCGCAGCTCGGGTGCGCGATCAGCCTGGCGCGCATCGAGGCGAATCCTGCGGTCGTGTCGGCAGTGGTCGGCCGCGTCGTGCCGGTGCTGCGGTCGCTCGTCCGGTCCCAGCGCTGGCAGGATGTGACGCGATGGGTGGCGCGCATCGCCGACCTCGAGGCACACCTGGACACCGTCCGGCCCGATGCGTCGCGCGGCGTGCGCGAGGCGATCGCAGCGTTCTGCGACCGGTCGCTGGTGGTCGATCTCGCGCAGCTCTGCGGCACCGAGCCTGGCCGCGGCTATGCGTCCGCGATCGCGCTCTCTCTGAACGCGACGCTGGTGATCGCCTGGCTCGAGGCGATCGACGATGCGGCCGATCGTGCGCGGGTCCGCCCGCTGACCGGCGCGATCTGTCAGAGCGCGCGCCGTGCCGCTGCGGCAATCGTCGCCCGGTTGCCGCTGCTCGGCCCCGACGCGCTGCGCAGTGCGCTGATGGTGCTCGGGTTCGCGGGCGCCGGCTTCGAGAAGACGATCGCCGATCACGTACGCGCCGACGACGAGCGGACGAGCCGCGAGGCGCTCCGCGCGCTGGCGCGCACCGGAACCGAGAAGGCGGCCGCGCTCATCGTCCGTCGCCTCGAGGAGGGGCCGGCGGTCGTGCAGCCGGCGGCGGAGGAAGCGCTGTGGCGCCTGCCGGCGCCGACCGCGCTCGCCAAGACGCGTGAACTGCTCGGCCGGCGCGACTTCGTCACGCGCCATCCGCAATCGGCGGCGCGGCTGCTCGAGCGCGCCGCTCAGAGCGGCGACGATCGCTTCGATTCGGTCATCGAGCAGCTGTCGACGCTGCGATTCCACTTCTGGAGCCCCGCGCTCAAGCGCGTCGGCACCAAGGCGCGCAACCTGCTGCAATGACCGACCGAACTACCGTCGCCACCGCCGATCCGGATCGGATCCTCAAGGCGTTCTCAGCGCTGGTCACGCTGACGGGTATGTATCCGTCCGGCCATCCACTGGTCGCCGAGAAGCTGCGCGAGGTGCACGACGGGCTGCAGCAGCACCTCAAGGACCACGCCTCGGTACAACTCGACGTGATTCGCGGCGTGCTGCACCTGAACGGCGTCGCGTCAGGCACGCGGACCGACGGATACGGCGCCGGCATCGACAGCCTGCACGTGGACGCCGGACTGCGGATCGAGGAGCTCGCCGCCGTCGCCGAATTCCTCAGCCACTCGAAGATCGATCCCGGCGGCGAGCCGGTGCGCGCGCTGCTGATGCGGCGCGGCGTGGAGCACGTGTCGCTGGGCCGCATCGTCCCGCTCGACACGCGCTGGCGGTCGCGACAATGGCCGGATCGCCCCCAGCACGCGCTCGATCCCGATTACGAAGAGTCGCTGGCGCTCGCCGAGCACGCGTTCGAGCAGCTCGCGGCCGAGCGCGTCCTCGACGTCCGCGCGGTCGGCGACCTGGTGCGGCTGCTGATGTTCCGCGTCGTCGCCAGCCACGCGGCGCTCGCGCAGATTCTCACCGTCAAGCAGTACGAGAACCTCACCTACATCCATTCGGTGAACGTCGCGGTGCTGAGCCTCCTGATCGGACGCCAGATCGGCCTCGACGATCAGACGCTGCCGGCCCTGGTCGAGGCCGCCGTGCTCCACGACGTCGGCAAGACGCGCATTCCGCTCGAGCTGGTGAAGAAGCCGGGCGCGCTCGACAAGCGCGAGCGCAAGATGATGGAAGCGCATCCGGTGCTCGGCGCCGAGATCCTGATGCAGGTCGATGGTCTCCGGCCGGCCACCCCGCTGGTCGCGCTCGAGCATCACCGGACCGTCGTCGGCGGCGGATATCCCGATATCGGCGACGGTGTGGTGCCGCACGTGCTGAGCCAGATCGTCTCGGTCGCCGACATCTACGAGGCGGTCACGGGCGCCCGCTCTTATCAGGTGCCGACGCCGCCGGAACGCGCCTGCCTGCTGCTCGCGCGCCTCGCCGGAACGAAGCTGAACGCCGCAATCGTGAAGGCGTTCGTGAACGCGATCAGCTTCTTCCCGATTGGCTCGCTCGTGCGGACGAGCCGCGACGAGCTCGCGATCGTGATCCGCACGAACCCCAACGATCCTTTGCATCCAATCCTGCAACTCGTCGACGAGGCCGTGCGATCCGCGCTTGGCGAAGTCGACACCGCGCGCCGCGACGCCGACGGCGCCTACGAGCGGCACATCGTCGAGACGGTCGTGCCGGCCGGAGGCGCGCCCGATGTCAGGCCGTTCGTGACCGCCGCGTGAGCGCTATCCGCCGGGCTGTGAGAAGTCGACGTGCAGTTGGTACGGAGCGACACCGATGCTGACGGTGAAACGACGTTCGCCGCCGGCGGCGCGGCGCACGACGATCTCGTGCGTGCCGAGCGGCACGGCGGCGCCGCTGAGCGGCGTCTCGCCGACGCGTGTGCCGTCGATCCACACTTCGGCCGGTTCGGTCGCGGTCACGGTGAGCTTCGACGGTCCCGGCGTGAGCCGGATCGGCGTCCCCTCGCCGGGCTTGACGTCGATCTGCCGCGACTCGTCGTATCCGAGCGACTGGTTCACGAATCGGAGCGTGTGTGCGCCTGGCGGCAGCAGGATCTGGCCGCGGTCGTCGGGACGGAGCACGCGTCCGCCCTCGGCAACGGTAATCTCGAACGGTGAATACACGGCGACCCAGCCCGAGAAGATCGCCTCGTCGAGCGTCACCGTCTTGCCCGCGGCGACGGTGATGGTGCGCCGCACTTCTCCCGCGTCGCCCGTCAGCACGACTTCGTGCCGCCCCGGACTCACATCGGCGAGCTGCAGCGGCGTCACGCCTCGCGGCTTGCCGTCGACGACCACTCGCGCGCCCGAAGGCGTCGACGTCACGCTGACGGTGCCGGACGGCTTTCGCACCACCGCGGGCGGCGGCTCCGCGCGACGTTCCACCGCGGCGGGCGTTTCCGACGACGATCGGAAGTCGGACAGCGACTTCAGCCCGTACGATGCGACCGCCACCGCAAGGATGCCGACGGCCAGGCCGACGCCGACGACCGGGAGCCATGGCGGCATCCGCGCGCCGCGCGCGCGGCGCGTTTTCGGCTTTGGCGGCGAGGATGGCGGCGGCTGCAGGTGCCGCGTCTCAACTGTGGCCTCGAGTACCGACGCCGACAGTGGTTCGATTTCGAGCGGAGTCGATGCGACGATCGGCGCCGGTCGGGGAGGCGGCGCGGCTTGCGGCTGGGGAATTGGCGCCGGGCGCACCGGCGGCGGTTGCGGCCACGCAGTCTCGACTACAGGCGGCAGCGCGTGGGGTTGCGGCGTCGGCTGCGGTTGGACGTGGGACTCGAATTCGACCGGCGCGTCCTCAGACGGTGGTTCCGGCACCTCGAGCGGCCGGCTCGTCCATTTCGCGCGCCGCGCACGCGCCCAGCTCGCGGCGGCTTCGGCCCCCGCGATGAGCTTGTCCTCCGGATCCGGCTTGACGGCCACGTCCTCAGAACTATAGTGCCATGCACCCCGCCGAGATGACCGACCACCGTGTCGAATCCCCTAATCAGGCGCCCGACGCGCTCCGGCGGTACCTCGCCGAGACTGCGCAGCGCGAGCTGGATGAGCTGCGAGCCGAGTTCGACGTCCGGCTCGCCGCGCTCGAGAGCGCGCTGTCGCGCCGCGATACGCGCGCGTCGCTCGAGCACGTCGTGCTCGATCTCGCCCGGGTTGCGACCGCGGAAGCCGAAGCCGCTGCCCAGCGTGCGTCGATCGAGGCGCAAATCCACGCGGAGACCCAAGCTGCCGCCGCCGAGGCGGAAACTCGGCGGGCACTGGAGAACGAACGCGCGTCGAACGCGGCGCTGCGCGATGAGCTCGAGCGGTTGCGCGCGCGCCTCGAGTCCGCACACGAGGCGAACGCTCACCTCCGTCACGACGTGCAGACGTCGAAGGCATCGCTCGACCAGGCGAAGGCGGCGGTCGAGCAGGCGAGGGCGGGGCTGGAACAGTCGCAGGAGGCGCTCCGACAGTCGCAGACGGCGCTCGAGGGGGAGCGACAGGCTGACGCCGAGCGTGCGCGTGAGCTCGAGCAGCTGCGGTCCACGTCGCAGCGTGCCCACGACGAAATCGCGACGCACCGCCGCCGCACCACCGAACTGACTCGCGACATCGAGCGCGGGCGAGCGCGTGCCGCGGCGCTCGAATCGCAGCTCGACGACCTGCGCTCGGAGATGGCCGCGCACGCGCACGCGCTCGCGGACATGAAGGAGTCCGCAGGCGCCGAGGCGCTGGCCGCGCGGGACGCGGCGGTCGAGGCGCGCGAGCAGGCGGTCCGCGAGCGCGACCAGGCAATCCGGCATCGCGAAGACGCCATCGGCGAGCGCGACCAGGCGATCCGTCGTCGTGAAGAGGCAGTCCGCCAGCGCGACGAGGCAACCCGGAAGCGCGACGACGCGATCCGCGACCGCGACGAGGCGGTGGGCGGGCGCGACGCGCTGGTCCGCGATCGCGACGCCGCGATCGCCACACGCGACGACCTCGCACGCACGCGGGACGAGATCACGCGCGCTCGCGAGGCTGCCGACGCGCGCGCCCGGACCGTCGCGGAGGAGCGCGACGCGGTCGCCGCGGCGCTCGAGGCCGAACGCGCTGACGCCCGGACCGCGCACGAGTCGGCGATCCGCGGGCGCGACGAAGCGTTGCGCGAACGGGACGCGGCGGCGCATGCGCGGGCGGAGGCCGAGACGCAGGCGCTGAGCGCCCTCGAACAGCGCGACAAGCTGGCCGCCGCGCTCGAGACCGCGCGCAGCGAGTCGGCGCGCGCGCGCGACGCGGCCATTCTTGCGCGAGACGCCGCGTTCGCTGCTCGCGACGAAGCGGCACGGCAACGGGACGAAGCGATCCAACAGTGCGACGACGCGCTCCGCCTTCGTGATGGCGCGATTCAGACGCGAGACGAGGCGAATCACGAGCGGGACGAAGCGCTGCGCGGGCGCGACCAGGCCGTCCGGCAGAAGGACGAAGCGGAACGGGCGCGCGCCGAGATGGATACGCGGGCTCGCGCGGCGACCGACGAACGCAACGCGCTGGCACGGGCCTGCGACGAGGCGGTCCGCGAGCGGGATACCGCGATGCGCGCGCGCGACGGGGCGGATGCCGGCTCGGCGCAGGCGCGAGAGGAGTTGGAACGCGTCAGCGGCGAACTCCAGCGCGAACGCGCCGAGGCGGTTGCCGCCGCGGAAGACGCCGCACGCGCTCGCCAGGATGCGGCTCGTGCCCGCGAGGACGCCGACACCGCGCTGCGTACGGCATCCGACGAGCATCGTGCCGCGCTCGCCGCTGCCCTTGACGCCGAGCATCAGCAGTCGGCGGCGGCGCTGGCGCTGTTCGAAACCAGGATTGCGGAGGCCGAATCCGCTCGAGACGAGACCGAGCGGCAGCGCCGGGACGCCGACGCGCGTGCTGAGGCGGCGCTGCACGAGCGCGACCAGCTCACCGCGCTGCTCGATGCCGCAAAGAAGACGGTCAGCGACATGCACGCGGCGGTCGAGGCACGCCTCACGGCGATCAGCGCGGCGCGTACGCGCACGCTCGACGCGTTGAAGGATGCAGAGCAGCGGGCGGACATCGCGATCCGCGAGCGCGACGCGTTCGCCAACATGCTGGCCGATGCGAAGAGCACGCTGGCCGCCGATCCCGAGCTCACGACCAGGCTCGAGGCCGCGGCCGAGCGGATCCGCGCGCTCGAACTGCAGTTGTTCTGGCGTGACCGCGATCCGCGTGACCGCGACGTCAATCTGACCGGCCTGCTGTCGACCGGGGCGGTGCAGCCGTCCGAGTTCGCCGGCAAGTGCGCGACCCGCCATACCTTCAAGCCGGCGACGCGAACCAAGATCGACAATCAGTCGGCGGTCCTCGTCGATCTGTCCATCACCGGCGCGCAGGTGATCCTCGCCGCGCCGCCCGAAGTGGGACGCATCGTCACGTTCACGCTGTTGGGAGAGGACGCGCCGAGCTTCTGCCAGGCGCGGCTGCTGTGGGCGCGTCGCGAGCAGCTGGCCAAAGGCAAGCCCTTCAGGTTCCGTACCGGCATGGTCTTCACCGATGCGGACGAAGCGGCGATTACCGCATTCATCAAGCGATACGCGCTGAAGTGACCGAGCTGCGCGGTCGGTACCGACCGCGTTCTTCGTCAGCTCAGGCTGTCGCCTCGCCATGACGCGCCGCGTCGTTGGTGTGTTCAGCCCACCGTGATATGGTATCGCCTCTCATCGAATCGTCGTCGGGTCGCACGCTGTTGGCGTCGTGTGTCCACGTCCGTTGTGGAGGAAATCGTCGATGCCCGATTCGGCTGTCTCGCTGCCGCTCGTCTCCTCGAGGTTCGGTCACACTGCGCGCCGCGATGCGTGGTGGGTCCAGCCGATCGTCGTGTTCCTCGGCCTCTCGACCTTCGTCGTCTACTCGACGTGGGCCGCATTCCAGGGCAACCACTACACCTTCGGCCCGTACCTCTCGCCGTTCTATTCGCCGGAGATCTTCGGTTCGTCGCCGCACAGCTGGCTCGGGCCCAGGCCTGCGGCGTGGCCGGCATGGCTGCCGTTCTCGCCGGCGCTGCTGATCCTTCCGGTCCCGGCGCTGTTCCGGCTCACCTGTTACTACTATCGGGGCGCCTACTACAAAGCGTTCTGGGCCGATCCTCCGTCGTGCACGGTCGGTGAGCCGCGGCACTCCTACCGCGGCGAGAATTCGTTTCCGCTGATCCTGCAGAACATCCATCGCTACATGCTGTTCATCTCGATGTTCGTGCTGGCGATCCTGGCCTACGACGCCTGGAGCGCGGTGTGGTTCACCGATCCGGCGACCGGCGCCGTCCGGTTCGGGATCGGCGTCGGCACGATCGTGCTGGCCGCGAACGTGATCCTGCTTGGCGCCTACCTGTTCGGCTGTCACTCGCTGCGGCATGTCGTCGGCGGATGCCGCGACCGGCTGTCGCGCGCGCCGTTCGGCATCCGCGCCTACGAGTGCGTCAGCTGCCTCAATCGGCGGCACATGCTCTTTGCCTGGTGCAGCCTCTTCGTCGTCGGCTTCGCCGACCTCTACGTGCGCCTGTGCTCGATCGGCGTGTGGACTGATTTCCGGATTCTGTAACGGGCATGGCGTATCAGGTCCACGAACACGACGTGCTCGTCATCGGCGCCGGCGGCGCCGGGCTGCGCGCGGCGATCGAGGCGTCGGCAGCCGGCGTGTCGGTCGGCCTGGTGTGCAAGTCGCTGCTCGGCAAGGCGCACACGGTGATGGCCGAGGGCGGAATCGCCGCCGCGCTCGCCAACGTCGACGACCGCGACAGCTGGCAGGTGCACTTCTCCGACACGATGCGCGGGGGTCAGTACGTCAACAACTGGCGGATGGCGGAGCTGCACGCCAAGGAAGCGCCCGATCGCGTGCGTGAGCTCGAAGCCTGGGGCGCGATGTTCGATCGGACCAAGGACGGCCGCATCCTGCAGCGCAACTTCGGCGGCCACCGTTATCCGCGGCTGGCGCACGTTGGCGACCGCACCGGCCTCGAGATGATCCGGACGCTCCAGGATCATGGCATCCATCAGGGCATCGACGTGTACATGGAGTGCACGGTGGTGCGGTTGCTCAAAGACGATGGGCGGGTCGTCGGCGCGTTCGGCTACGAGCGCGAACGCGGGCGCTTCAAGGTTTTTCGCGCCCGCGCGATCGTCCTCGCGACCGGCGGCATCGGCCGCGCCTACAAAATCACCAGCAACAGCTGGGAGTACACTGGCGACGGCCACACGCTCGCCTACGATGCGGGCGCCGAGCTGATGGACATGGAGTTCGTCCAGTTCCATCCCACCGGAATGATCTGGCCGCCCAGCGTCCGCGGGATCCTGGTCACGGAAGGAGTGCGCGGCGAAGGCGGCGTGCTGAAGAACGCGGCCGGCCGGCGCTTCATGTTCGACGACATTCCCGACAACTACCGCGCCCAGACCGCGGACGACGAAGAAGAAGGCTGGCGATATACCCAGGGCGACAAATCGGCACGCCGGCCGCCGGAGCTGCTCACGCGCGATCACGTCAGCCGCTGCATCGTCCGCGAAATCAAAGGCGGCCGCGGCAGCCCGCACGGTGGCGTCTATCTCGACATCTCGTGGATCAAGGACAGACTGCCGAACGCAGCCGAGCACATCCGGAAGAAGCTGCCGAGCATGTACCACCAGTTCAAGCAGCTCGCCGACATCGACATCACCCGTGAGCCGATGGAAGTCGGACCGACGACGCACTACGTGATGGGCGGGGTCCGGGTGGACGCCGAAACGCAGATGTCGAACGTGCCCGGGCTGTTCGCTGCGGGTGAGTGTGCGGCCGGCATCAACGGCGCAAACCGCCTCGGTGGCAACTCGCTGTCCGACCTGTTGGTGTTCGGAAAGCGCGCTGGCGAGTTCGCAGCCGCCTTCGCACGGCAGGCGGTGCACGGATCGATCGACGAGCGCGAAGTCGATCGCGCGGCCGCGGAGGCGCTCGAACCGTTCGAGCGGGGGAGCGGCGGAGAAAATCCCTACCAGGTGCAGTACGCACTGCAGGAGCTGATGCAGAACCTGGTCGGCATCGTGCGCAACGACGCCGACATGCGGAAGGCGCTCGACTGCCTCGAGCGGTTCGGCGATCGGGCGCGCCGCGCCGGCGTCGGCGGACATCGGGAGTACAACCCGGGGTGGCACGCCGCGCTCGATCTGCACAGCCTGCTCACCGTCTCGGAGGCGGTCACGCGCTCGGCAATCGAGCGTCGCGAGAGCCGCGGCGGTCACTTCCGCGAGGACTTTCCCGACAAGGATCCGCAGTTCGGCACCTTCAACCTGATCGTCCGCAAGGCGTCCGACGGGGCGATGGAGGTTTCGCGCGCGCCGATTCCGCCGATGCCGGACGAGCTGAAGACGATCATCGAGACGATGAAGTAGTCATCGAGGGACCATGGCGACAACCGCAACGTTCCGCGTCTGGCGAGGCGACCGAAGCGGCGGCCGGTTCGACGATTTTCAGACGGCCGTGTCCGACGGCATGGTCGTGCTCGACGCGGTCCACCAGATTCAGGCGGAGCAGGCCAACGACCTGGCCGTGCGCTGGAACTGCAAGGCCGGGAAGTGCGGATCGTGTTCGGCCGAAGTGAACGGCCATCCGCGGCTGATGTGCATGACCCGGCTGAACCAGCTCGATCTCACGACGCCGGTCACGATCGAGCCGATGCGCACGTTTCCGCACGTGCGCGATCTGGTCACCGACGTGTCGTGGAACTTCGCGGCCAAGAAAACCATCAAGCCGTTCAAGCCGATCCCGGCCAGCGGCGACGGCACCTGGCGGATGGCGCAGGTCGACGCCGAGCGCGTCCAGGAGTTCCGCAAGTGCATCGAATGCTTCCTGTGCCAGGACGTGTGCCACGTGCTGCGCGAGCACCGGATGTTCGATCGCTTCGTCGGGCCGCGCCATCTCGTGTATGCCGCCGCGCTCGAGATGAATCCCATCGACAGCGAGAACCGGGCGCGCGATCTGAAGACCAGCCATGGCCTCGGCTACTGCAACATCACCAAGTGCTGCTCGAAGGTCTGCCCCGAGGAGATCGCGATCACCGACAACGCCGCCATCCCGCTGAAGGAGCGGGTCATCGATCAGCTCTACGATCCAGTCGCCAGGCTTCTGCGCGTGTTCTCCAACAACCGCCCGTCGTCGTCCTGATGCCCCGGAGGTCGCCATGCAGTTCGAGCTGAAGATGCTGTCGGAGGACGCGGTGCCCCGCGCGCTCGCCAAGGCCGAGCGCTACCGTTTGCTGAACGAGCCGGGCGAAGCGGAGAGCATCTGCCTGGACGCGCTCGCCATCGAGCCGGACAATCAGTCGGCGTTGACGACGCTGCTGCTGGCCCTGACCGAGCAGTTCGATCAGGATCCGCGGACCTGCGTCACGAGAGCGTGGGAAACGGTCGCGCAGCTGCGGGACGAGTACGAACGCGCCTACTACACCGGCCTCGTCCACGAGCGCCGGGCGAAGGCGCAGCTGCAGCATCATTCGCCCGGCTCGGGTCCACTCATCTACGACTGGCTCCGCCAGGCGATGGACTGGTACGAGCGCGCCGAGGCGATTCGTCCCGGCGGCAACGACGACGCGATCCTGCGCTGGAACGCGTGCGCGCGCCTGATCATGAGCAATCGCGGCCTGGCGCCGCGCGTCGAGCACGACACCGAGCCACTGCTGCTGGAGTAGACGGACCCGCTCGGGCCGGGCTGAAATACCGACTTTGTTCCGCTTGCGGTTGACATATTCCCACATGGGAATATGATGGGCAGGCGTGCCTCGCGCTGCGACCACCACCGACGTCTTCAACGCCATCGCCGAAGTCCGCCGCCGCGACATCCTCGTCTTCCTCGCCGCGCGCGAGCGGCCGGTCGGCGACATCGCCGACGCGCTCGGCCTCACGCAGCCGTCGGTGTCGAAGCACCTGGGCGTGCTGCGCGGGGTTGGTCTCGTAGAGGTGCGCCGGGAGGGACGGCAAGTGTTCTACCGCACGAATCCCGAGGCGCTTCGCCCGCTCCACGAGTGGACGCTCACGTTCGAGCGCTACTGGTCGCGCCAGCTGGCGCGCATCAAGGAGCGCGCCGAACGGTCCGCCTCGGACCGACCCGCTCACGAATCGAAGCCGCACAAAGGAGGAAAATCGTGACGCTGACAGTACCCACGCTCGACAACCTGACCCTCAATGTGGCGCAGGAGATTCAGGTCCGCGCCTCGCTCGAGGCCACCTTCGACGCCCTCCTCGAACAGATCGGCCCGGCAAACGAGACGCCCGACGGCCAGCCGCTGCCGATGATCATCGAGCCACGACCCGGCGGGCGATGGTTCCGGGATCTTGGCGGTGAGAACGGTCACTTCTGGGGACACGTGCAGGCGATCAAGCGGCCGACGTTGCTCGAGATCACCGGACCGCTGTTCATGTCGGCGCCGGTCGTCTCCAACGTGCAGTATCGACTGAAGGAGAGCAACGGCGGCACGCTCATCACCTTCCGCCACTCCGCATTCGGTGTCGTTCCGGACGAGTTCAGACGCGGCCTCGCTCAGGGGTGGTCGCCGCTGCTCGAGCGCATCCGCAAACAGGCCGAGGTAGCGCGGCACACGAGATAAGGCGAACCGGGATTTGAAGGAGGAGACCGATGATGACCATGAACGAAGTCCTGATCCGCGAGCTCGAACAGGAAGCGACGACCACGCGACGCGTGCTCGAGCGCGTGCCCGGCGATCGGCTCGGCTGGAAGCCGCACGACAAATCGATGTCGCTCGGTCAACTGGCGCTGCACGTGGCGACGATCCCCGGCGGCGTCGCGCAGGCGATTCAACGCTCGCCGCTGCCGGTGCCCGAGTTCAAGCATCCGAGTCCGTCGAACGTCTCGGAGCTCGTGCCGGCGCTCGAGACGAGCATTGCGACGGCCAAGGCGTTCCTGCAGTCCGCCGACGATGCATCGTTCGCGGGTCTCTGGCGCGTGGTCGACGGCGACCGCGAAGTGCTCGCGCTGCCGGTCGCGGCGGTGGTGCGGTCGATCATGCTCAACCACTGGTATCACCATCGCGGCCAGCTCTCGGTCTATCTGAGACAGGTCGGCGTGCCGGTTCCGTCGATCTACGGTCCGAGCGCCGACGAGAATCCATTCGCTGCACGGCACGCAGCGGCCGCCTCGGTGTAAATTGACGATCGGGTGAGCAGAAGCGGCACGCGGCGGTCCGTCTGCAGTGGATCGGCCATGCTGTTCGCGGCGATTGCGACTGGTTGCGGGCCGCGCGCGCCCGCAAACCCGTCGCGCTCTGCCGTCGTCACCTTCCAGGTCGTCAACGAATCGTTCAGAGTTCAGCTGACGACCGACGCCGCGATCGACGCGGCGATGAAAGCGCAGGCCGGCGGCGCCGCGAAGATCCCGAATGGCCGAGTCGTCGCGGGTGCCGAGGTCAACGCCGGCTGGAGCTGGCACCTCGTCGACGTCGAGTTCGCCGAAGCGGCGATCGAGTTGTGCGACGGTCGGCCGTCGGACGTCGAGCGCGCCGGAACCACGTTCGGCGGCGGCCGGTACTGTCCGTGGTCGGCGCGAATTACGTCGATCGTGGCGCCCTGAGTGCCGGTGTCACGTGGACGGATGAACATCCCCGCGTGTGTGTCACACTCGGCGCGCTCCGGCATCTCAAGACCTGGGAACGCCGGAAGTGCGAGGGTGGGCGATCAGGACTCAGCAAACGCGGATGACGATCCTGCTGCCGGACGTCACTGATGGGGCCCGGCTGACGCCGGATCCAACGGTTAGCGCACGCGTGGCCGACGAGACGCCGGAAACAGACGACGAGACGCTCGCCGAGCGGGCCGCGGCGGGCGACGACCGTGCGTTCGAGGCGATTGTCGCGCGCTATCAGGGGCGTGTCTTCCGACTTGCGTGCCGGCTGACCAGCGAAACCGACGCCCCCGACGTCCTCCAGGAGACTTTTCTGCAGGTGTATCGTCACTTGCCGTCATTTCGCGCCGAGTCGCGGCTCGGGACGTGGCTCTATCGAATCGCGACCAACGCCGCGCTGATGCTCCGTCGAACGCAGGCGCGCCGCCCGGCGGAGCCGCTCGATTCGTTCCTGCCGCGATTCGACGATCAGGGCCTTCACGTCGAGACGCCGGCCCAGCTGCAAATCGCGTCACGCGCTGACGAGCTGATCGACCGCGAGCTGCTCGCCGGGAGAGCCCGGGACGCCATCGAACGGCTGCCCGAGCTCTATCGCGACGCGTTCGTACTTCGGGATCTCGAGGAGATGCCGACTGCTGAGGTTGCGCAGATCCTCGGCGTGGAGCCGGCCACAGTGCGCCAGCGCGTCCACCGCGCGCGACTCATGCTGCGCGGATATCTGACCGATCTTGTCGGGGTGGCGCGATGAGCGACGTCGTCTGCGCGTCGGGTGTCGAGTTGCTGATGGATTACCTGGAGGGCGTCCTGCCCGCACAGACGCGCGCCGCGCTCGACTCGCACGTGGCCGGTTGCCCGCGGTGCGAGGCGTTCGTTGCGTCGTACCGGGCCACGCCGCGCATTCTCCGGGAGGCGACCGCGGTCTCGTTGCCACCCGATATCGAGAGGTCGCTGCTCGACTTCCTTCGGACCCAGCGGGGACAGCCGCCGAACCGCTGACCCACATTCTCACCGACTCCGGCGAAGACAAACGTCCACAGGGAACGCCCAATAGGTGTCGGCTCAGCGTAAAGTAACCCTACCGGAGCCGATGTCGATCCGCGAGGTTGTCAATCGACTATCGGGTGAGCGGCGCGCGCCGCGTGGGTGCCGCCGGCCGAACATTTGTCGAAAACAGGCGCGCTATGACTTTCATTGCCGATCTCCGTTTCGCTCTGCGATCGCTGCTCCGAGTCAAAGGCCTGACGCTGACCGTGATCATCACGCTGGCGCTCGGGATTGGCGCCAACGCCGCGATCTTCAGCGTCGTCCGCGGCGTTCTGCTTCGGCCGCTGGTCAATCGCGATCAGGACCGGCTCATCTATATCCAGCAGAGCGCCCGCGGCATTCACATCGAGAACGCGAAGTTCTCCGTTCCGGAGTTGCGGGACCTGCAGATGCGCGTGAGGTCGTTGAGCGCCTTCGGCGACTTCTCCACCATCGACTTCACGCTGATCGGCCTCGGCGAGCCGCGGGTCGTCCGGGCCGGCGTTGTCGGCGGCTCGTACTTCGACGTCATGGGCCTCCGCGCGGTGCGCGGCCGTCTCCTCGGCCCGGGCGATGATGGGCCGGCGGCGGCGGGCGCGGCGGTGCTCACGTATCGGTTCTGGACGACGTCGCTCAAAAGCGATCCATCGGTGATCGGGAAGACGATCACGCTCAGCGACCGGGCGGCGACGATCGTCGGCGTGCTGGAGCCGGCGGTCCCGTATCCGACCGAGACCGAGATCATCGCGAACGTCGTGACGAGTCCACACCACCTCGATGCGACGATGGTGGAGGGGCGCGTGCACCGGATGACCGATCTGTTCGGCCGGCTCGCGCCGGGCGCGGATCTCGACGCCGCCCGCGCAGAGCTGCGGGCGGTGCACAGCGCGATCGTCACCGAGCATCCTGAAGCGTACTCGCGCGACGCCGACTTCCGGATCGACGCTGTCCGGCTCCGCGATCAGATCATCTCGCCGGCGCGCACGATCCTGCTCGTGCTGCTCGGCGCGTCGGCGTTGATTTTCATCATCGCGTGTTCGAACGTCGCCAACCTGATCCTCGCCCGCTCGGTCCGGCGCGAGGGCGAGCTCGCGGTGCGGGCGGCGCTCGGCGCCGGTACGGCTGCGCTCCGCCGCACGCTGCTCGCGGAGAGCCTGCTTCTCTGTGGAGCGGGCGCGGCGCTGGCAATCGTCATCGCGCAGCCGATGGTGGTCCTCCTCGCGCGCTACGCCGCGCGGTTTTCGGTGCGCGCGCTCGACGTGACGGTCGATTCGACGCTGCTGTGGGTCGGCGTGAGCCTCGCGGTGATCGCCGCCGTGCTGCTCGCGTTCGTGCCGAGGCTGCCCGCGGCCGAGACGGCGAACGGGCTCGGGCTGTCGAGCGGCAGCGTCCGGATCACGCCCGGCACGAACCGGCGCCTCCGCCTGTTCGCGGTCACACAGATCGGCGCGTCGTTCGTCCTGCTCGCCGGCGCCGGCACGCTGCTCGCGACGCTGTTCGCGCTGCAGCGCATCCGGACCGGGTTCGACACGCAGCACGTGCTCGCGATCAACGTGCCGATCGTCTCGTACTCGCGGAAGCCCGAGGAGATCCACCGCTTCTACGACGAAGCGATGTTGCGGATTGCGGCGCTGCCGGGCGTGGAGCGCGTGGCCATCGGCACCGCCGTGCCGTGGCGCGATACCGGTTTCTTCGCTGCGCAGTTCACGGTGGAGGGATACAAGAAGGCGAACGGCGAGGAGGATCCGCGGGCGCGGTTCCGGACCGTGTCGCCCGGATTCTTCGCATCGCTCGGCGTGGCGCTCATCGCCGGCCGCGATTTCACGGAAGCCGATCGCCGCGACGCCGAGAAGGTCGTAATCATCAGCCAGAGCCTCGCCGAACGGATGTTCTCGACCCACGACGCGCTGAACCGGCATCTGATGTGGACCGATCCGGTGACGAAGTTCATCGACGTCAGCACCGGTCCGCGGCGGATCGTCGGCGTCGTCGCCGACATGGACGACGAGAACGTCGTGCCGGGACCGGCGATGACGGTGTACCACCCGTTCCGGCAGGAGATCGGCGGTGGACGGCTGTTCGTCCACACCAAGACCGATCCGTATTCGCTGGTGCCCCCGATCACGCGGACGATTCGCGAGCTTGCCGCGGACCAACCGGTTGAACGCGCGGCGACGCTCGAGGACGTGCGCGCGGAAGTGCTCGCGCCGGATCGCGTGAACGCGTTCGTGTTCGCCGGCTTCGCGTTCGTGGCGCTGACGATCGCGGTGGTCGGCGTCGCCGGCGTCCTCGCGTTCTCGGTCAGTGCGCGCACGCGCGAGTTCGGCATCCGCCTCGCGGTGGGGTCGGCGCCGATCCATCTGCTGTCGCGCGTCGTGGCCGATGGCGCCGTGATCGCCGTGAGCGGGGTGGTCGTCGGGGTGGTCGCGGGCGGGGTGCTCGCGCGAATTGCGGCGAGTTACGTCCAGGGCATCCGGCTGCCCGATGCGCTGGCGACGATTGCCGCAGCCACCGTGCTCGTCGCGGCCGCGCTCGTCGCCTCGCTCACACCCGCCCTGCGGGCGGCGCGCGTCGACGTCGTCAGCGCCCTCAGATCGGAATAGCGCTGTTCGCTCCGTGCGCACGCGTCGTTGATACTCGTGCGCACAGTCACACCCCCCCATCCGTTGCCGGTCGCCCAGAGACGGAAACGATCTCTGCCCCCAAGAAGACTATTCGCATTTCCCCTATGAGGAATCTGAGGGTTAGCGCATTTCCTTTCCGGTCATTTCTTTGCATCCTGTGCGCCGGCCAGATTTGGTACGCGGTTTCGACAATCCACTCTCAAACGGATTCGGCGGGGGATGATGCGACTTCGTCTTGTTGGTCTAGCTGCGTTCATCGCAGCTCTCAGTCTCAGCGTACCTGTGACTCTGGGCGCGTTCCTGTCTGGCCAATGGCCGCAGGACGTTCCCGCGCCCGACGAAGTCGTGCGCACGCTGTTGCCGCGCCTGGGTGAGGCAGGACGCGCGGTGAAGTCGAGGCTGGTCCCGGGCCTCGGCTCGGCGCCTGCCCCAGTCACCATCGGCAGTCAGGCCGCTGGATCATTTGACGATGCGACCGGGCATTCTGCTCAATCGCATCTCGTTTATGCCGTCAACTCGCGCGTCTGGTGGCTGTTCACCCTGACGTCTGCGGCTGACTCGATCGGCGGATCGAACCATATCGTCAAGGCGTACGTTTCTTCGGGCCCGGATCTCACGAAGGCGACGTGGACCGCGGCCGCTGACAGCCCACCCGCCGTGGCCGGCCAACCGAACCAGTCGCTCAGAGGTGGCCGATCGCTCGGCGTCGCGTATCTGAATAACAGCCCCACGGATGTCATTCATGCTGACATCAGCATGGCGTTCGATGGGCAGAACGGCCGAACCGGCCATATCCGTGCCGTGGTGAACGCCACGTCGATCACGTGGTCGACCTGGAACTACTTCGACGAAGCGGCGGCGACATGGACCCAGCCGCACGGCAACGTCATCGGCGTGTCGTCCGGAAAATTCCTCCACACCGGCGGACCGATTCTCCAGCAGGAAGTGGACGCGAACATCCGAAAGTCCACGAACGCCGACACCGGCAGCACGTGGACCAACGGCTTCTCCAATCCGACGGTCGTCGACGGCACGATGCTGAATCAGGCCAACTCGATGGCGATCGCGCCGTTGGCGAGCAACGTGATGCTGGCGGTGTACGACAACGGCCAGAACCGAGAGCCCAACCAGACGAACCTGCGCTACAAGAGGTCGAACGCCAACGGCGCCTGGTCCGGCATCGTCATCGGCTCGCAGACGGGCGGCGACGGCGACGTCTTCCCAGCCACCGCGATCATCGATCAGAACGACTGGGCGCTCGCGGCGCTCAACGTCGATGAGATCTACGTCTTCCGGCGGAAGGCGAGCGGCGGCGGCATCGACGCCGTGTCGTACAACGTGGCAGGAAACTCGTGGTCGCCGATGGCGCCGGCACCGCCCGGACTCGGCCCCGGACAGGCGGTGAAGGCTGGCGCGGGCGTGTTCGCGGCGAACGACGGCGCGAACCTGTACCTGTGCGTCGTCAACACTGACGCCGCCAACACCATTCTGTGCGCCAGGTTCGACGGAACCGTGTGGTTTCCGTGGAGCGCGGTTCCAGGCACCGACATCGGCACTCAGAGTCGTCACTATCTGTCTGGATCGCCACAGGTCGGCAACGGCCTGGTCGGTGTGACGTGGACCGAAGGCGCTTCGGTCTTCGACATCGTGGCGACGTCGTTCCTCGGCGCACCTGACCTCACCGCACCGACCGTCACCATGACGGCGCCGCTCGACAAGGCCGGCGTCGGCGGCGTGATTCCGGTCACCGCGGCGGCGTCCGATAACGTCGGCGTCGCCGGTGTGCAATTCAAGCTGGACGGCGCGGATCTCGGTGCTGAAGTCATTGCGGCGCCTTACACGATTCTCTGGAACACGGCGACAGCGCTCAACGGAACGCACACGCTCTCTGCCGTTGCCCGGGATGATGCCGGGAACACGACGACGGCGGTCGCCGTATCGGTCTCCGTCTTCAACGCGCAGACGCCGATCATCACATGGCCGCCTCCTCAACGGCTGGTGCTCGGCGCGGCCCTTACCAGCGTCCAGCTGAACGCGACCGCCAACACGACGGGCACGTTCGTCTACACGCCGCCCGCGGGCACGATCCTCCCGGCAGGCCTCGGTCAGACGTTGTCGACGGTGTTCACACCAGTCGACCTGGTCGCATTCAAGAGCGCGAGCGCGAGCGTGACGATCGACGTCGTGATGGTGGTGCCGAACGTGGTTGGCATGACGCGAACGGCAGCGACGGCCGCGATCACGGCCGCCGGCCTGACCGTCGGCACCGTGACGCAGGCCTCGAGCCTCACGGTTCCGGCGGGCTCCGTGATCAGCCAGACACCGGCCGCGAACACGGAGACGGCATTGCTCGTCAGCGTCGACCTCGTGGTGTCGACCGGCGCCGTGTCCGTGCCGAACGTCGTCGGGTTGACGCAGGCGGCGGCGTCGACGGCGATCACGAACGCGGGCCTTACCGTCGGAACGATCACGACCGCATCGAGCACCACGGTCCCGTCCGGATCGGTGATTAGTCAGAGTCCAACCGCCGGCACATCGGTGCTGAGCAACAGCGCGGTCTCACTCGTCGTGTCGACCGGACCGCCGAAGGTCGCCGCGCCGAACGTGGTCGGTCTCACTCAGACGGCGGCGGCAACGGCGATCGCCGACGCGGGCTTGAGCGTCGGTACGGTGACGACGCAGTCGAGCACGACGGTGCCGTCCGGGTCGGTGATCAGTCAGAATCCGGCGGCCGGCACGCAGGTGGTCGTCGGCAGCACTGTCGCGCTGGTCGTCTCCTCCGGTCCGCCGCAGGTCGCGGTGCCCAACGTGGTCGGCCTTACCCAGGCTGCGGCAGCGACCGCGATCACCAACGCCGGGCTGACCGTCGGCGCCATTACGACTGCCTCGAGTACGACAGTCCCGTCGGGATCGGTCATCAGTCAGAACCCGACGTCCGGTACGCAGGTTGTCACCGGAAGTGCGGTCGCGCTGGTCGTGTCCACCGGGCCGCCAAAGGTTGCGACACCGAACGTCGTCGGGCTCACGCAGACCGCAGCGTCCGCCGCGATCACGACTGCAGGACTCGTGGTCGGCACGGTGACGACGCAGTCGAGCACGACGGTGCCGTCCGGGTCGGTGATCAGTCAGACGCCGACGTCGGGCACGCAAGTCGTCGTCGGCAGCAGCGTGAACCTGGTGGTGTCGTCGGGTCCGCCGCAGGTGGCGGTGCCGAACGTGGTCGGCCTGACGCAGGCGGCGGCGACGACGGCGATCACCAATGCGAATCTGGTCCTCGGCACGGTGACGACGCAGTCGAGCACGACGGTGCCGTCCGGGTCAGTGATCAGTCAGAACCCGACATCAGGGACGCAAGTCACGATCGGCAGCGCAGTGAATCTCGTCGTGTCGTCCGGTCCGCCACAGGTGGCGGTGCCGAACGTGGTCGGCCTGACGCAGGCGGCGGCGACGACGGCGATCACCAATGCGAACTTGGTGGTCGGCACGGTGACGACGCAGTCGAGCACGACGGTGCCGTCCGGGTCGGTGATCAGTCAGACACCGACGTCCGGCACGCAGGTCGTCATCGGCAGCGCGGTGAATCTGGTCGTGTCGTCGGGTCCGGCGCAGGTGGCGGTGCCGAACGTGGTCGGCCTGACCCAGGCGGCAGCGACGACGGCGATCACCAATGCGAACCTGGTGGTCGGCACGGTGACGACGCAGTCGAGCACGACGGTGCCGTCCGGGTCAGTGATCAGTCAGACGCCGACGTCCGGCACGCAAGTCGCGGTCGGCAGCAGCGTGAACCTGGTCGTGTCGTCGGGTCCGCCACAGGTGGCGGTGCCGAACGTGGTCGGCCTGACGCAGGCGGCAGCGACCACTTCAATCACGAACGCAGGATTGACAGTCGGTACCGTGACGACGGCGTCGAGCACAACGGTGCCATCCGGATCGGTGATCAGCCAGAACCCGACCGCCGGCACGCAGGTCGCGACGAACAGCGCCGTTGCGCTGGTCGTGTCGTCGGGCCCACCGCAAGTCGCAGTGCCTAGTGTCGTCGGGCTCACGCAAGCTGCGGCTTCGACGGCGATTACGAACGCAGGTCTCACGGTCGGCGCGATCACGAACGCCGCGAGCACGACGGTACCCGCGGGTTCTGTCATCAGTCAGAATCCGGCAGCCGCTACGCAAGCCGTCGTCGGCAGCGCGGTTGCGCTCGTCGTCTCGTCCGGCCCGCCGCCCGTCACTGTCCCGAACGTCGTTGGCCTCACCCAGGGTGCGGCCTCGATGGCGATCACGAACGCCGGACTTCTGGTCGGCGCCGTGACGACCGCCACGAGCGCGACGGTTCCTGCGGGCTCGGTGATCAGTCAGACTCCGGCTGCAGGAGCCGTGGTGGCGAGCGACAGCTCTGTCGCCCTGCTCGTCTCGTCGGGACCCGCAGGGGCGCCTGCGGTGCTGTCCGTCGACAAGACGGTATCCGCCGATGGCGTAGGGACGGTGACGACGCCAGCCTTCAGCACGAGCGGCCCGGATGAATTGCTCGTGCTGTTTGCGACATCCGCGGGAGTAACGAGCCAGTCCTCCAAGCAGACGCTGTCGATCAGCGGCGCCGGCCTCACGTGGACGCTGGCCAACCGATCGAACACGCAGTTCGGCACGGCGGAAATCTGGACGGCAAACGCCGCGGCGCCGGTGACGAACGGCACGGTGACGTCGGTCCAGGGAATGACGAACTCGTTCCACCAGTCATTGACGCTCATCGCGTTCAAAGGCGCTGGCGGCACCGGTGCGATCGGTGCGACGAGCTCCGCATTTGGTCCGACGTCGGTGTCGCTGACGACCACGAGAGCGGGATCGCTCGTGTATGCGACGGCGAACGACTCGGCCCGCGCTGCCGCACGCACGGTTCCCATCGATCAGGTAGTGGTCCACCAGTGGGTCGACACCGTTGGTGCATCGACGTACTGGGTCCAGACGCTGGCGGCGCCGGTCGCGAACCTGGGGTCGACGGTCACGATTAACGACCCGGTGCCGACGAGCGACCGGTGGAACGCTGCCGCGATCGAGATCCTGGTTGGCACGGCAGCCGCCGCTCCGACCGTTCCGAACCTCGTCGGACTCACTCAAGCGGCAGCGGGCGACGCCATAACGGCCGCCGGCCTCGTCGTGGGCACGGTGACGACGCAGTCGAGCACGACGGTGCCCGCTGGATCGGTGATCAGCCAAAACCCGATCGCCGGCTCGCAGGTCGCGAGCGGCAGCGCGGTCAATCTCGTAGTGTCGTCGGGTCCGCCGCAAGTCGCGGTGCCGAGCGTGGTCGGCTTGACCCAGGCCGCGGCGACCACCGCGATCACCAACGCGAATCTGGTTCTCGGCACAGTGACGACGCAATCGAGCACGACGGTGCCATCCGGTTCGGTGATTAGTCAGAGCCCGACATCCGGCACGCAAGTCGCGGTCGGCAGCAGCGTGAACCTGGTGGTGTCGTCGGGTCCGCCGCAGGTGGCGGTGCCGAACGTGGTCGGCGTGACGCAGGCGGTGGCGACGACCGCGATCACCAACGCGAACCTGGTGGTCGGCACGGTGACGACGCAGTCGAACACGACGGTGCCGTCCGGGTCGGTGATCAGTCAGACGCCGACGTCGGGCACGCAAGTCGCGGTCGGCAGCAGCGTGAACCTGGTAGTGTCGTCCGGCGCGCCTGGTCAAATCACTGTCCCGAATGTCGTCGGCCTCACGCAGAGCGCAGCGACGACCGCTATCACGAACGCGGGACTCACGGTCGGCACGATCACGCCGGCGCCGAGCGCGACCGTCCCGGCAGGCTCGATCATCAGCTCGACGCCGGCTGGGGGCACGGCAGTGGCTCCGGGGTCGTCTGTCGCGCTGACCGTGTCGTCAGGGCCCTCGATGGTGACCGTCCCGAACGTCGTCGGCCTGACGCAGGCTGCTGCCACGAGCGCAATCACGGACGGTAGTCTCACGCTCGGAACGGTGATGTTGAGCTCGTCCACCGTCATTCCGGCCGGACAGGTCATGAGCCAGAGTCCGGCGGCCGGGACGATGATCGCGGTTGGAACCGCCGTGGACCTCGTGGTCTCCAGCGGGCAGCCGGCTGGGTCGCCTCAGATGGACGCGAACGTCTCCGTTGACGGATCAGGGCAGGTCACCACGACTCCGTTCAGCACGTCGGCAGCGGGCGAATTGCTCGTCGCGTTCGTGTCGTCGGACGGCCCCGCCACGGGCGTGCAGATGTCCTCGGTAACCGGCGCCGGGCTGACGTGGACCCTCATCCGGCGCGCGGTCACGGAAGTCGGCGATGCGGAGGTCTGGACGGCGACGGCGCCGACGACGCTCTCGAACGTGGCCGTCTCGGCGACGCAGACCAACACCACCAATGGCCCGTACCATCAATCGCTGACGGTGGTTTCATTCACGAACGCCGCGATTGGCAGCACGACCTCAGGCAGCGGCAGCCGCAATCCGCCGAGTCTGCTGATCTCCGGGACCGTGTCGGGCTCGTTGGTATTCGCGGTCGGGTTCGACGCCGATCAACCGACGCCCCGGACGCTGCCGGCGGGGCAGGTGATGCTGCACCAGTGGGTGGACAACACGCGGAACTGCACGATGTGGGTCCAGGCGTTCAACGATCCGTTGTTGTTCGGCGACTTCGCCGCGGTTGGCTTCACGGCGCCGATCCGCGATCCGTGGAACATGGTCGCGATCGAGGTCGTTCCGCACTGAGGTAGTCAGCAAGCGGCGGATCATCTCACCGTCGAGATGACCGCCGCTTCGTCGGCCGGCGCGTGCGCCTGGTCTTCGCCTGGCTCTTCCTCACGGCCGTGCGGCGCGGCACGGCGCCCGCCGATCTTCTGGCCGCGACTTCGCCACTGTATTCGTATGCTTCCTGAAGCCAGTCGGTGATTGGCGCCTCGACCTCGTCGCGGTGCGTGATGTGAATGATGTGAACCATCTTCGCCTTCGACGACTGCGTGACGCGCTTCACCTGCGGCGCACGCACGGTCCGGCCCAGGAAGACGCACACCTCGAGATGCTTCCGCTTCGGGCGGACGAAGAAATAGCAGGCTCTCCGCGAGAACATGATTGAGTTGTGGGATGCGTAGATGCGCTGCTCGCCGAACCCCGCTGCGGTCTCGCGCAGCCGCTCCCAGGCCTCCTGCAGATCCTCCGAGAGGTCCGCGGTCAACGCCGCTTCCGTGGTAGTCCAGCAATCGTGCGCCTCGCCTTCTTCGACCCACTGCTTGCAGTGATAACACTCTCGCCCCGCCATGCTTCATTGTGTACTCGCCGGCCGTCCCGACTGTATGATTGTGCTCCCCCGACCGAGGAGGCTGCGTGACGCAGGTTGCGCTGACGACGAGTCCGCGCGTCGATGACGTGGATCGGATCGCCGCCATGGCCGATCCAGTCATCCGGAATCTCGAAATCACCGAGTGCTACGCCGAGCTCTCGGTGGCGATGCGCGCCAGGACCGGCGGCGTCGCCGACTGGTGCACCTTCGCGACGTGGGCGTCGCGGCAGGCGGGGCGGACGATTCGCGGGGAAGACCTGTTCGACCGGGTCGGTCAGATTCTCGGCCGGCGATCGTGGATTCTCGCGCCGGTCGCGTCGCTGTCACGCGTCCTGCTGCGCAAAGGCCTGTTCCAGCCCAATACGCCGCTCGGCCGCGCCGTCGCCGAGATTCATACGCCGTTCGACGCGTTCGAGCGTGCGAGCGCCGAGGTCGCAGCCGGGAACCTCAAGGTGTTCGCCGAGATCGGCCGCGAGTTCGCGCGCCTGCTGGCGACGGTCTCGCCTGACGCCGCTGAGACCGCGCCCCAGTTTCTGACGTTTCTCGCACAGCTTCGTCAGGGGCCGCCGCCCGACGGACAGGACTATCTACGCGAGGCCTTCTCGCATTACCAGCAGCAGCGCCGCGAACCCGATCCCGGGGTGCGCGCCGCATGGATCCTCCTCGCGAACCTGAAAATCGGGCTGCACGAGCAGACCCGCCTGCAGCCGCAGATCGCCGCCGCGGTCGACGCGCCGCTGACGACGGCGCAGGATCTCGGCGAGCGGGTGCTGCGTCTGCTGGTCCCCGGATCGCGCGGGTGGCCGGCGCCTCTTCACGGTCCGGCCGCGACGACGATCGGCTGGATCGCGGCACGAATCAGACGGGAGGCGGTCGCAGTGACGCAGCAGGCTGTCACCGAGTCGATGATGGTGCTGTCGTTGCCGACGATCGTCCTGTCGCTCGGTCGCGACCTGATCGCGCCGGTGCCGTCGGTCCTCGCCAACCCGCCGGCGTTCCTGGACGCGTTCGTCAAGGACTACGACCCGTGTCCTCCCGGCGGCACGGCCTGTGCGGCGAAGGACTGGTGCGACCTCCGCCAGCGAATGCACTACATCGTGCACCTGTTCCGCGCGTATGCCGACGAGTCGACGCTGTTCTCGCGGCCGTTCACGCCGGATCAGGTTGCCGCGTTCCGCGCAGGCTCGATACCGCACGGCGAGCTCTGACCGCAGGCGGCGGCTCGCGCACTGCCATCGGTTCCCCGCCTTCGATCGAGCTGACCGTGGCTGCCTGTGTCTCCTGGCCTCCCAGGATCAGCGCAACACTGCCAGCAATCACGATCGCCGATGCGATCAGCGCCGCGGTCAGCGGTTCGCCGGCGACCGCCGCGCCGAGCGCGACCGCGATGAGCGGGTTCACATATGCGTGGGTGCCGACACGCCACGGCGCCGACACCTGCATCAGCCACGCGTAGGCCGAGAACGCGGCGATCGATCCGAAGATCACCAGGTAGCCGAGCGCGACGACCGATGCGCGCGAGACGTCGCGCAGGTGGAACGTCTGAACCTCGCGCACGGCCAATGAGGTCAGGATCAGCAGCACGCCTCCCGTGAGAAGCGGCATACCCGCGTTCAGCGCGACTGACTTGGGCAGCCGCGGCGGTCGCGCGTAGAGCGACCCGGCGGCCCACGCGCCCTCACCCAGCGTCACGACCACGATCGGCACGAGCGCCAGCGGTGCGCCGCCACTGCGTATTACGAGCAGGGCGACGCCGCCGAAGCCGAGCGCCACGCCGATCAACGCCCGCGGCGACGGGCGCCTGCCGCGCTGTGCCCACTCGAGCGCGGTCACCCACACCGGCAGCGTCGCGACCACGAGCGCCGCGACGCCGGACGGGATTCGCTGCTCAGCCCACGCCAGCGCGCCGTATGCGCAGCCGAACATCAACGCGCCGGCGACCGTCGCGTGGCCCCACGTACGCAGGGCGGTGCGTTCGCCGCGAGCGGTCGCCCAGCCGACGAGCAGCAGGCCCGCGGCGACGCAGCGTACGCCCATCATCAGCAGCGGCGGGATCGAGTCGACCGCGATCCGGATCGCGAGAAAGGTCGAGCCCCAGATCAGATAAATCGCGGCGTAGGCGAGGACGATGGCCATGTAACCTCCATAAACCAACTTGGAGGTTACAGCACCGGCATGGTAACCTGTCAAGTTGATTTAGATGGTTACGCCCCACACGGCCGGATCGGCCGGATCGGCCGATCGCTCGCAGCCCGATTACCGCTTCGATTTCTGCGGCGGCCACGTCGCCCTCGATTTCGCGAACACCGTCGGCAGCCGCGGCGACCGTCCGGAGGACCACCTCAACACATATGGTGATCTGATTGCGTGGGCGGAAGCGCGCGGCGTCGTGACCCGGACGGATGCAGGGCGGCTGAAGCGCGCGGCCGCTGCGGAGCCCGACGCGGCGCGGGCGGTCTTCCGCCGCGCGATCAGGCTGCGCGAGACGCTCTATCACGTGTTCCTGAGGCGAACCTCCGGCAGGGCGCCGGCGGCCGACGATCTCGCGACGCTGAATGCCTTCGTCGCCGACACCTATCGCGACGCCCGCCTGGCCGTGGATGGCGATCGCATCGTCCTCGAAACGGGATCGATCGAGGACGATCTCGAGCGGCCGTTCGCCCCGGTCGTCCGCGCAGCCGTCGACCTGCTGACCGGCGATCGGGCGACGCTCGTCGGCCGGTGCGCCGACGAGAGCTGCGGCTGGCTGTTCCTCGACACCAGCCGCAACCGGACGCGGCGTTGGTGCGTGATGAAGGACTGCGGTAACCGGGCAAAGGTCCGCCGTTTCCGTGGACGGACTCCTCAGAATTAAGAATTCCTTTAGCCGCCAGCAAGGGCGCCGACGACGAGGAACGGCTCCTGTCCGCGGGCGATTGCGTCGGGCAGCGCCAGGTCAGGCGGCTCGTGCGAAAGGTCTTCCTCGCACGCGAAGAAACGGATGAACGCGCGTCGTTTGTGGGTAACGTGATCGCGAATCGTGCCGCGCAGGACCGGGTAGTCGCGCTCGAGCGCGTCGAGCACGGCGCCGAGCGTCACGGCGCCCGGGACGTCGAGCGTCACCTCGGCGCCGACGCGCGCCAGCGTTCGCAGATGCGCCGGCAGCTCGACGCGGACGCTCATGTCAGTGTCTGCGCCTCCACCGACAGCACGGCCGGCAGATGTTCGGCGATCGGCTTCCAGGTGTCGCCGGCGTCGGTCGACGCATACACCTGTCCGCCGGTCGTGCCGAAGTACACGCCGCACCCGTCGAGCGCGTCCACCGCCATCGCGTCGCGCAGCACGTTCACGTAACAGTCGCTCTCCGGCAGCCCCCTGGTGAGCGGCTCCCACTCGTTTCCGCCGGTGCGGCTGCGGTACACGCGAAGCTTGCCGTCAGGCGGATAGTGCTCCGAGTCGCTCTTGATCGGCACGACGTAGATCGTCTCCGGCTCGTGCGCGTGCACGTCGATCACAAAGCCGAAGTCGGTCGGCAGATTGCCGCTCACCTCGCGCCACGAGTCGCCGCCGTCGTCTGATCGCATCACGTCCCAGTGCTTCTGCATGAACAGCGTGTTCGGACGGGAGCGGTGCATCGCGATTCGGTGAACGCAGTGGCCGACCTCCGCCGTTTTGTCCGGAATATGGTCGGAGTGCAGGCCCTGATTGATCGGTTTCCACGTCGCGCCGCCATCGTCGCTCCGGAAGGCCCCCGCCGCCGAGATCGCGATGAAGATGCGCTGTGGGTTCGCCTGGTCGATCAGGATCGTGTGCAGGCAGAGACCGCCTGCGCCCGGCTGCCACTTCGATCCGGTGCCGTGGTTGCGCAGCCCGGGGAGCTCGTGCCAGCTCCTGCCGCCGTCGGTGGTCCTGAACATCGCTGCGTCTTCGACTCCCGCGTACACCGTGTCCGGATCGGTGAGCGACGGTTCGACGTGCCACACACGCTTGAACTCCCAGGGATGCGGCGTGCCGTCGTACCACTGGTGCGTGCCCGGCGTCCCGTCGTATGCAAACTTGTTGTCGACCGCCTGCCAGGTCTTGCCACCGTCGTTCGATCGTTGGATGAGCTGACCGAACCAGCCGGTGCTCTGCGAGGCGTACAGCCGGTTGGGGTCGGCCGGCGATCCCTTGAGGTGATACATCTCCCAGCCGCCGAAATGCGGTCCCTCGACGTTCCACCGCTCGCGCTTGCCATCCGCGGTGAGGACAAATGCGCCTTTGCGTGTTCCCACCAGCAGGCGTACTCCGCTCATCACGTCTCCTTCGTCCCGGCTCGAACGGCCCGGTTTCAGCCGGACCCTTCCCTAATGAATTGTCGATCAGACTGGCTCGGGATCGACATCGGTCGCGTTATAGTCGCGGCGTTCAGCTCCAGCGGAGATTCCTTATGCGTTCCAGGGCCGTCCTCGCAACCAGCCTGACCGCCATCCTTGCGCTCACAGCGGCGCCGCACGCGCAGGCACCGAAGCCGGTCGCGCTCGTCGGTGGGATGCTGCTTACCGGTTACGAGGTGCCGCCCATCCATCACGCGACGGTCCTCATCGAGGGCACCAGAATCGCTCAGGCGGGACCATCCTCCGAGGTCAAGGTTCCGGCCGATGCCACGGTGATCGACACCACCGGCCGGACGATGCTGCCGGGGCTGATCGAGACGCACGGGCATCTCATCGTGCTCGGCCATGGCAGCTACGACAGCTGGTTTGCCTGGATCAAGGCTCATGGCGGCGACGCGACCCTCACCCGCGTGATGGAAACCTCCGCCCGTCAGCTGCTGATGGCAGGTGTCACGACGACGATCGACCTCGGCGCGCCGCTGCGGCCCAGCCTGTCGATCCGCGATCGGATCAGCAAGGGGGAGGTCGTCGGCACGCGGGTGCTCGTGAGCGGTCCATGGATCTCGCGGGGTGCCGGCGGCGCCATGCAGGAGGGGTTCGGCGGGGTCAACATCTCGACGCCGGACGAAGCGGCGCAGCAGGTGGACCGGCTCGCTGCGGCCGGAGTCGACCACATCAAGGCCCACCAGGGCCTGACGCGCGACGACTACAAGGCCATCGTCGATACGGCGCACAAGCACCGCCTGCGCGTCTACGCCCACGTGTATGCGGAGAGCGACGTCCGGAACGCGCTGGAAACCGGCGTCGACGTCCTGACGCACGCGGGATCGGCCGGCACCGCGCCGCCGTACAGCGCCGAGATGATTCGCGATATCGTCAATGCCGGCCGTCCGGTCGTGGTCACGGCGGCGCACCGCAGCTGGATTTACCCGGACACCGCCGCATTCCCGGAACGGCTGCAGGATCCCGAGCTGAAGAAGGCGCTGCCACCCGATATCTACGCCGAAGTCCAGGACTCTCTGAAGAACTGGCCCGCGCTGAGCTACTTTGCGCGGACCGATCGCGAGATGCTGTACCGCGAACGCGGCATCAAGCAGTTCATCGAGGCGGGCGCCGTCATGGGGATGGGTACCGACAGCGGCACGCCGATGAACTTCCACAGCGACGCGCTCTGGCGCGAGATCAAGGTGCACGTCGACATGGGGATGACGCCGCAGCGCGCCATCGCGGCGGCCACGCGCGTCAACGCGCAGATCATCGGCAGGGGCCGCGATCTCGGCACGGTCGAGCCCGGGAAGCTCGCCGACGTCATCGTGGTCCAAGGGAACCCGCTCTTCGACATCGTCGCGCTGTCGAATGTCGAGGTCGTGGTGAAGGACGGCACGGTATTCAAAGGCGGGCCGGCGTCAGAATCGAAAGGCCGGACGTCGAGGAGCGCCGATCGCCGATGAGAATAGCAGCCCTGCTGGTCTCGACTGGGCTACTGTCGATTACCGCCGTTGCCGATCAGCTGCCAGGTACGGCGCCGACACAGGACCTCGAGCACCCTCAGAACACGAATGCCGGCATCTTCGCGTTCACCGGCAGATGTGCCAGCTGTCACGATGCCGGCAAAGACGGTGCGACCGATCGTCATGCGCTGAACCGGTTCACGCCGGAACAGGTGCTCGCCTCCATCACGAGCGGCTCGATGGCGCGATACGCCAGTGGCCTTTCCGAATTCGAAAAGCGGGTCGTTGCCGTGTACGTCGGGGGCAGGCCCCTTGGCGCCGACGGTGCCGGCGATGCGTCGACGATGAAGCATCGCTGCGAAACGCACCCGCCGTTCGCGCCGTCTTCCGACGCCGACTGGGACGGGTGGGGCTACGACACCGGCAATTCGCGATTTCAGCCGAACCCCGGGCTGTCCGCCGCTGAGGTGTCGAAATTGACGCTGAAGTGGGCGTTCGGATTCCCGCACGGCAATTCCGCGTACGCTCAGCCGACGGCCGCCGGCGGGCGAGTGTTCGTCGGCGCCGACACCGGATTCGTTTACGCGCTCGACGCGCGAAGCGGCTGCGTGCACTGGTCGTTCCGCGCCAACGCCGGCGTTCGCACCGCCGTCAGCATCGGCCCGGGCGGCGGCGCGCACCGCTTTCTCGCGTACTTCGGCGACGTGAAAGGGAATGTCTACGCGGTCGACGTGGATACCGGATCGAAGGTCTGGACCGATCGGATCGATCGGCATCCGGTTGCGCGCGTGACGGGTTCTCCAACCCTCGTGGACGGCCGCCTCTATGTACCGATCTCCTCGCTCGAGGAATCGGGCGCCGGAAATCCGATCTATCCCTGCTGTACTTTCCGCGGCGGCGTCGCCTCATACGACGCGCAGACAGGCCGGCGGCTCTGGACGTCGTACACGATCGTCGAGCAGCCGGTTCCGCTCCGGAAGACGTCGAAGGGGACGCAGCTGTGGGGGCCTGCCGGCGCCGGCGTGTGGTCGTCCCCTTCAGTCGATCTGAAGCGGCGTGCCGTTTACGTCGCCACAGGCAACGGCTACACCGAGCCGGCCGCGCGCGGATCGGACGCCGTCATCGCGTTCGATCTCGACACCGGCCGCCGGCTGTGGACCAGGCAGGTGATGGCGAACGACGCCTACGTCCGCGACTGTCCCGGCAAGTACCGGCCGCTGGTTCCGAAAGACAACAAGTCGGAGACGTGTCCTGCCGACCTCGGCCCTGACATGGATTTCGGCAACGCGCCGATCTTGCGGCCGCTCCCCGGCGGTCGCTCGCTGATTGTGATTGGCCAGAAGGACGGTCACGCATGGGCGATGGATCCCGACAGGGAGGGCCAGGTCGTCTGGAGCCGCCAGGTGGGGCTCGGGCTCGACGGCGGCGGCGGCGCGATCATGTGGGGCTCGGCAGCCGACGACCAGCTGGCGTACTTCCCGGTCACCCGCACGTCGCAGCCGCTCGGCGTGGCGGCGCTGCGTCTTCAAACGGGCGAGATCGCATGGCGGGCCACGCCGCCGGAGGGCGGGGCCGCTCCCGTGACGGTGGTTCCAGGCGTGCTGTTCTTCGGATCGAGCACGGGGACGGTCTTTGCGTATTCGACCAGCGACGGCAAGGCGCTGTGGCAGTTCGAGACCGCGCGCGAATTCGAAACCGTGAACGGTGTGGAAGGGAGAGGCGGCACGATCAACGCGGCCGGACCTGTGGCCGCCGGAGGCATGCTCTTCGTTCCGTCCGGATACTCCGAGCTGGGCAACGGCATCCGCGGCAACGTGCTCCTTGCCTTCGGCGTACCGTAGCGTGTCAGATTGCTTCGCCCTCCCCTTCCGGCAGATGGCGCTGCTCGGCATTTTCGGTGGCCGCCACGAAGCAGACACCTGGTGTGTTCCCGAGCAGGAGGATGCCGCCGCCGTAATAACCGACGAGCGCGATAGAGAGAGGCGCCCAGAGACTGCCCAGCACGGCGTAGACGACCAGGCCGATCGTCCCGACTACCGCGGCATCGCATGCCACCGCCGTGATACGGCTGCGCCACGATGCGGCGGCGGTGCGGTTGGTAAAGGGCGCCGGGGGTTCCGCAACAGTGATGCGAACGGCGGGCTTCGGTGCGGGCGGCGGTGCCACACCTCGGGCGGCCGCGATCTGGGCGACGGCGTCCTCGGCAGGCGGGGGTTCATTCGGATCCGGGAAGAGCTCGAGGAATTCGCGCGTCGTCGCCTCGACGTCGAGCCCGACGGCCTTCGCATACGCGCGGATGAAATTCTTGCGGAAGATTCCCGAAGGCCACCGCGACACGTTGTCGCGCTCGAGATCCTCGAAGTGGGAGACGGCGATCTTGGTGTTTTCAGCGATCGAGGCGAGCGGGATCTGCCGCCGCTCTCGTTCCCGGCGAAGGCGCCGGCCGAAGCTCTCGTCAGTCGTGCGGATCCTGGCAGCTGACGCTGACATGTTTGGGATGTGGCGTGGTCTGCAAATTCGGCTCCGCCACATAATGCCTCAAGTCGCGGAATTTCTGAACACTTTTCGTACAACCTACTGTGTACCGTGCGCGATCGCTTGACACCCGCGATCCGCGGCACGTATAACGCCAGCCGTTACCGGAGGGTCTATGCTGCGTGCCGGTATTGCGTCGTTGGTGCTCATCGGGCTCTGCGCCTCGCCACTACGCGCGCAAGTGCAGAGTACGAACCTCGTCGGCGTCGTCTCTGATCCCCAGGGCGCGGTCCTTCCCGGCGTGACGGTCACGGCGACCTCACCCGCGTTGATCGGATCGCGGACCGCGGTGACCGAGGTCAACGGCACCTATCGGATCCCTTCGCTGCCCGAGGGGACGTATGCGCTCGCGTTCGAGCTGAGCGGTTTTCAAACCTACAAACGCGGGAACATCGTCTTGTCGCTCGGGCAGACCCTCACCGTTGATGTACAGCTGCAGGTCCAGTCTCTGCAGGAGAGCGTCACGGTGACCGCGGAGTCGCCGGTCGTCGACGTCCAGACGACGAGTGTCGGCTCGACGCTCAATACGTCGAAGCTGATCGGCGTGCCGACGGCGACCGATCTGTGGAGTGCTCTGGCCCGCTCGCCCGGCGTCCGGATGCAGGGCTATGACGTCGGCGGCAGCCACAAGAGCGAGCAGACTGGTTACGAAGCGTTCGGCGTCCGCGGCCAGGCGCGGGTCGTCACCGAGGGAGTCGACACGACGGAGGGGTCGGGCGGCGCCGGGTTCTATCAGGACTATTACGCGCAGAACGAGATCGCGGTCAGCGCAGCGGGCCAGGACGTGACGATGAACACGCCGGGGGCCGCGGTGATCTCGTCGATCAAGAGCGGCGGCAATCAGGTCCGCGGGCTCTTGCAGCTCACTTACGAACCGATCTCCTGGATTGCGAACAACATCGACTCCGCCACGACCGCGCGCGGCTTCACGGGAGTGCCGAACAACAAGTTCTGGGAGTTTCACCCTGACGTCGGCGGGCCGATCGTCCGCGACCGCCTGTGGTTCTTCAGCGCCTACAACCACTTCACGATCGACGTGGACATCTCGGGCGTGCCCCACGAGCGAGCCACCTATCAGGGTTACTACAACAACTTCACGACGAAGGAGACTTTCAAGGCCACCGAGAAGGACACGCTCATTGGTTACTACCAGATCGGCTTCCTGCGGACACCGAACCGCAATCTCTCGGCGCTCACCAGCCCCGAGTCGGCGGCGACTCAGGAGAGCAACACGCACATGTACAACGGCAAGTGGCAGCGCGTGTGGAGCAACCGGCTGTTCTCCGAAGTGAACGTCGGCGACTTCGGGTACCACTTTCCGCAGGGACCGCTCGTCGACTATCACACCAACCCGCCACGAATCGATACGGCGACCGGCGTTCAGACGGGGGCGGCCTTCGCCGCCGCCGGCGCCAACGGCCCGTTCGTGATCGAACGCAACAAGCCGCAGGTCTTTGCGACCGTGACTTACTTCCTGCCAACGTCCGCCGGCAGCCACGATTTCAAGACCGGCCTCGAATGGCTGGACGATGCGCAACTGACGGAGAACACCGGCGAATCGGGTCCAATCTATTATCAGGACCTGAACGGCCGCACCGACCAGGTCCAGCTGTTCAACTTCGGCGACCCGGCGACGCTGCGTACCGATTGGACCGGCGCCGACAACCGCAACCGGCGACTCGCGCTGTTCCTGCAGGATCGCTGGGCGATCACACCTCGCGTCACCGTGACGGCCGGCCTTCGCTACGACCGCCAGCGTCCGTACTACCGGGATTCGACGCTGAAGCCGGTACTTTCCGACGTCTTCGCCGCGGCGACCATTCCGGGCGCTACGCTGCTCGAGCGGAACACCGTTGCGCCGCGGCTGGGCGTGAGCTTCGAGCCGACCGGCGACACGAAGTCGGCGGTCAAGGCGTTCTACGGCCGCTACTACAACAACATGGCGTCCGACTTCGCCAATCTCAATCCCGGCGGAGCGGCGTCGCGCACCTACCGCTTCAACGATCTGAACGGCAACCGGCTGTACGACGGCACGCAGGAGCTTGGCGCGCTCGTGGCCACCACCGGCGGCACCACGACGACCCTCGACCCGAACCTGCGCGTGCCGTACGCCGACGAAGTCGATCTGTCGTACCAACGGCAGTTCTGGGGCGAGTCGTCGGCGCGGATCGCGTACGTGCGCAAGATGGTTCGCAACATCTACGCGAACTTCAACATCGCGCGCAACGGACAGTTCACGGTGCCGTTCGCCGCAGCCGTCACCCTGCGCAGCTTCGACGGCGGCATTGCCGGCTCGCAGGTCTTCGACGTGTTCGACATCCCGGCGTCGTTGCGCGGCGTCGTGCGCAACCAGTTCACGAACGTTCCGGACGATGTCGGCGGCGGTTCCTACAACTACGACACGATTGAGCTGGCGTTCAACAAGCGGTTCGCCGCCGGGCTGTTCATCGACAGCAGCTTCGACTACCTGATGCGCGACGAGCTGCGTGCCAACACCGCCAGCACCAATCCGTTCGCCACCGATCCGCTCGCGATCGGCTACTTCCAGAACATCTACCCGACCGTATCGAACCGCCAGACCAGCTCGACCTGGCAGGCGCGCGTCTCGGGCCGCTATGTTTTTCCGCAGACGATCGGCGTCGGCGCCAACGTTCAGGTACAGAGTGGATGGCCATGGGCGCGCCTCATCTCCGCCACGCTGCCCAATGCCGGCACGCTCGCGTTCTTCGAGCACGATATCGACAACAACCGGTCGGATACGGTGCCGCTCATCGGTCTGCGCGCCGACAAGGCGTGGAGGATCGCTGACCGGCGGCTGATCGCGATGTTCGATGTGTTCAACCTGCTGAACTCGAACGCGGTGTCGAATTTCACGCTGATCAACGGCGCGAACTTCAATCGGATTCTCGCGGCGCTTCAGCCGCGGACCTACCAGGTCGGCCTCCGCGTCGAGTTCTGACGCGGTGGCCGTCGTCCGTTCCACCGACCCGCAGGAGCGGCCGCATATCAGCGCCGCCGGCTGGCGAATCGTTCTGCTCGCCAGCCTGGGCGGCACTCTGGAGTTCTACGACTTCGTCGTCTTCGGCATCTTCGCGAAAGACATCGGCGACGCCATCTTCCCCAGCCAGACGCCGCTCGTCTCGCTGATTCTGTCGTTCGCCACGTTCGCGGCGGGCTACCTCGCCCGGCCGATCGGCGGGATCGTGCTCAGCCATTTCGGCGATCGCTACGGACGACGCCAGGTGTTCCTCGTTTCGATCTTCGTCATGTCGGCCGCGACGTTCGGCATGGGCCTCGTACCGCCCTTTGCGGCGTGGGGCGCGGCAGCGAGCCTGCTGATGGTGTCGCTGAGGCTGCTACAAGGATTCTGTCTGGGCGGCGAACTACCCGGCGCGCTCACCTACGTCGTCGAAACCGAACCGCGGCACGCGCCGTTCGTGTGCGGCGTCGTCTTCGCCTGCGTGACGATGGGCGTCGCGGCGGCGACCGTCGTGAGCCTCGCCGTGCGGACGTGGCTGCCACCCGGGCTGGTGCCGGCACTCGGATGGCGCCTCGCCTTCGCGATCGGCGGTCTCGGCGGCCTGCTCAGCTTCGCTTTGCGGCGCTCGCTCGAGGAATCGCCCGAGTTCGCGCGGATGAAGGAACTGGCGTCGCGCCAGCCGTTCCGGGAGGTCCTGCGTACCCATCTCCGTCCCGTCGCGATCGGGATCGGCGCGCTTGCGGCAACCGCCGGGTTCAACGGGTTGTTCTTCGCGCACATGGCGGCATACGCGGCCGGCGTCCTCGGCTACAACCCGCGCGCAGCAATCGTCTCGCAGACCACCGGCGTCGTCGTGCATGCGTTCGGGATTCTCGGGGTGGGTGCGCTGGCCGATCGTGTCTCGCCGCGCAAGCTGCTGCGCATCGGCGCCCTGGCGCTGATGACGCTGGCGTTTCCGTTTTATGCGGCGCTCGCGGGTCGGAACGCGAACCTGACGCTGTTGATGGTGCTCGCCGGTATCTGCGCCGCACTCGTCAACGGCACGTTCGCGGTGATCCTGACCACCCTCTTTCCGACCCGGGTTCGCTTCAGCGGCGTCGCGCTCGTGTTCAACGTCGCCTTCACCGTCTTCAGCGGAACTGCACCACTGGTCGCGACGACGCTGATTCGGTCCACGGGGATGGCGACTGCACCGGCGATCGTCATGGTCGTGTGTGGTCTGCTGACGCTTACGGCCAGCCTGGGGTTGTCACGAGAGACCGGCGTGCGCGCAAACTAACCTTTGCGTTCTTTGCGGCCTTTGCGTTCCACAGCCTCACGGCACCAGCTCACGAACCGGTCGGACCTCGACGCTGCCTTCGCGCGCAGGCGGAATCTTTGCGGCGACCTGAATCGCATCGTTCAGATCGCGGGCGTCGATCAGGTAGAACCCGGCAAGCTGTTCCTTCGTTTCCGCGAACGGCCCGTCGGTGACCGTCATGGTGCCGTTGCGGACGCGGACTGTCGTCGCGGTTTCGACAGGATGGAGCGGTTCCGCCGCGATCAGCATGCCGCTCTCGCGCAGGCCGTTGCCGCAGGCCATGCACTCGCGATCCGCCACCGCATGGAGCTTCGAGGCTTCGAGGTACACCAGGCACAGGTACTTCATCGGTATCTCCGTCAGTGTCAATGGCTGATGGCTGATGGCTGATGGCTGATGGCTATGGCTAATGGTTAAAGACACGAATCCTTCGAGCCATTGGGGTCAACAGCAGCGACTGCGATGTGCCATCAACGATAGCCATCAACCATAGTTACCAGCAGCCATAGCCATCAGCCATCAGCCCTTAGCCATTGACAGTTCACTTATCCGCTTCTCCAGAAACCGGCGTTCCGGCTCCTGTCGCGTCAGCCCGAGCGCGCGCTCGAACGATGCCCGCGCGTCGGCCGTTCTTCCCAGGCGCCGGCACAACTCTCCGCGTGCCGCATGCGCGAGGCGATAGTCGCGCAGATCCCCGCGGTCGAGAATCGCGTCGACCAGCCTGAGGCCTGCCGCCGGACCGTCGCGCATCGCGATGGCGACCGCGCGATTCAACTCCACCACCGGCGACGGGTCCGACCGGAACAGCACGTCATACAGCCCGACAATCTCCGCCCAGTCGGTCGCGGCCGTGCTTGGCGCTTCCGCGTGCAGCGCGGCGATCGCCGCCTGAATCGCATACGGGCCGTGTCCCGACGCCAGCGCGCGCCGGACCAGCCCGACGCCCTCGGTGATCTGATCGCGATTCCACAGCGCTCGATCCTGGTCTTCGAGCAGGATCAGCTCGCCCGACGCCGTCGTCCGCGCCGCGCGCCGCGAGTCGTGCAGCAGCATCAGCGCAAGCAGTCCCAGCACTTCCGATTCCGGCAGCAGTTCGGCGATCAGCCGGCCGAGCCGAATTGCCTCGCCGGAGAGATCGTGCCGCGTCACCAGGGCGCCCGACGAAGCGGCGTAGCCTTCGTTGAACACCAAGTACACGACGCGAAGTACTGCATCGAGCCGCGCGGGCAGTTCCTCGCGCGACGGCACCTGGTACGGAATCCGCGCGTCGCGAATCTTCGCCTTGGCGCGGACGATCCGCTGTGCGAGCGTCGGCGCCGGCGCAAGATAGGCCTGCGCGATCTCTTCTGTCCGCAGGCCGCACACCTCGCGCAGCGTCAGCGCCACCTGGGCGTCGGGCGCAAGCGCCGGATGACAGCAGGTGAAGATCAGCCGCAGCCGATCGTCTTCGACCGTTTCCGCGGCGGCCCACGCCTCCGGGTCGACCCCGATCTCCTCGGCCGCGTCCGCTTCGTCGAGCTGATCGAACCGCGATTGGCGGCGCAGCCCGTCGATCGCCTTGAAGCGCCCCGCCGACACCAGCCAGGAGCGCGGATTCCTCGGCACGCCCTCTCGCGGCCACTGCTCCAGCGCCGCCCTGAACGCGTCCTGCAAGGCTTCCTCGGCGGTGTCGAAGTCGCCAAGGAGCCGGATGAGCGTCGCCAGCACGCGTCGCGATTCCGCGACGTAGACGGCATTGACGGTTTCGTGGATCGGTTCGGCCGCGTTCACCGCGGACGATCACATCATCATCGCCGCCGCGCGCGCAACCCGTCCCGTCCGCAAGGCCCGCAGGCTCGAGGAGCAGCCGCTCGATCAGATTGTCGATTCGGCGATCTGCGGATCGACAGCCGTTTCAGCTGGCAGGTTCGTAGAGCGATTCGAACGTCTCGGCGCTCATCGCATAGGCGTCGCTGCCGTCGGCGTTGTTCGAGACGATGTAATCGCCGGGCTGGTAGTCCGTGGTGCCTTCCAACGTGGGGACGCTGCCGGCGCGGTCGGCTTTCTCCGCCCAGACCGGCGTCGTCTTCACAAAGGCGCCGGGACCGACGCGGCGGTAGGTCCTGGCGAACACGTCGGCGTCCACCGAGTAGACGTCGCCCTCGTTGTCCACGATCCAGTCGCCGGCCTTCGCGCGCTGTTCGCCGCCCCACTTGCGGTACACGAGACCGTCGGTGTCGAGCGCGAGCCGGACAGCCGAGACCGGGCGGTCGGGTCTGCGTACGAACCGCGCGCGCATGATGGGGCGACATGATCGCATATGATCGCCGGGGCCATGTCACAGACGTTCGCGCCAGGACGATCCAGGGTCAACACTCCGGCGCAGGTCCTGTTCGCCAGCCTCATCGGCACCACGATCGAGTTCTTCGACTTCTACATTTACGCAACTGCCGCGGTGCTCGTCTTCCCGCGGTTGTTCTTTCCGGCGTCCGATCCGGCATCGGCGACGCTCGCGTCGCTGGCGACTTTTGCGATCGCGTTTCTGGCGCGCCCGATCGGCTCCGCGCTGTTCGGCCACTTCGGCGATCGGATCGGCCGCAAGACGACCCTCGTCGCGGCGCTGCTGACGATGGGCCTGTCGACGGTGACGATCGGCCTGCTGCCGACCTACGCCACCATCGGCCTCGCGGCGCCGCTCCTGCTCGCGCTCTGCCGCTTCGGGCAGGGACTGGGGCTCGGCGGCGAATGGGGGGGCGCGGTGCTGCTCGCGGTGGAGAACGCGCCGCCGGGCAAGCGGGCGTGGTACGGCATGTTCCCGCAGCTTGGCGCGCCGGTCGGCTTCCTGTTCTCGGGCGGCGTCTTCCTGTTCCTGTCGTCGGTGCTCACCGACGCTCAGTTCTTCGCCTTCGGCTGGCGGATTCCGTTCCTGGCGAGCGCCGCGCTCGTCGCGCTCGGCCTCTACGTGCGGCTCACGATCACGGAAACGCCGGTGTTCGCCGACGCGGTCAAGCGCGAGGAGCGGGTCAAGGTGCCGATGTTGACCGTCTTCCGCGACTACACGCTCACCTCGTTTCTCGCCGTGCTGGTGGCGCTGTCGGCGTTCGTCATCTTCTATCTGATGACGGTGTTCGCGCTGTCCTGGGGCACGACCGCGCTCGGCTTCACCCGCGGCCAGTTCCTGGTGATGCAGCTGTTCTCGATCCTCTTCTTCGCGGCGTTCATCCCGATCTCAGCGAGGCTCGCCGAGCACGGACGCCGGCGGTTTCTGATCGGCGTGAACGCCGCCGTCATCGCGTTCGGCCTGGTGATGGGTCCGCTGTTCGCGGCCGGAACCGTCGGCGCGCTCCTGACGATGGTCATCGGCATGGCGCTGGTCGGGCTCGTCTACGGGCCGCTGGGGACAGTGCTGTCCGAGCTCTTTCCCACGGCGGTGCGCTACTCGGGCAGCTCGCTGACCTTCAATCTCGCCGGCATCTTCGGCGCCTCGCTCGCGCCGTACGCGGCGACCTACCTCGCGAACGCTTACGGCCTGCAGTACGTCGGCTACTACCTGTCGGCGGGGTCGGTGCTGTCCACCATCGGCCTGCTCGCCACGCGCGAGACCAAAGACGATGCGCTGTGAGCTGCGGAATTAAGAATTCCAAATTCTTAATTCCTCAGGCGCGGCCCGCGAACTCGCGTGTCTCGGTGTGGACCTTGACCTTCTCGCCTTCCTTGATGAAGAGCGGCACGCGGATTTCCAGGCCGGTCTCGAGCGTGGCGGCTTTGGTGGCGCCGCCGCTGGCCGTGTCGCCACGCACGGCGGGCTCGGTGGAGGTGACGACGAGCTCGACGTGCACCGGGAACTGGACGCCGATCGGGTTGCCGTTGTACTTCTGGATCTGGACCATCACGTTATCGACCAGCAGCAGCCGATCGTCGCCGATCAGCTCGGGCCGCAGCGTCAGCGTTTCGAAGCTGTCCTGGTCCATGAAGTGGTGGCCGTCCGCGTCGGCGTAGAGAAACGACGCCGGCACGGTGACGAGATCGGGCTCCCTGAACTTGTCGCCGGCCTTGAAGGTGCGATCGAACACCGCCCGCGTGATCAGGTTGCGCATCTTGATACGGACCAGGGTCTGGCCGCCGCGCGCCGTCGGCTTCGAGATGTCGACGTCGAGGCAGTGATACGGCGTGTCCTCGAGTTCGAAGAACATCTTCCGCTTGATCTCGATTGCTTCGAGCTGTCCGGCCATCGTGGCTGGCGATTATAGCGCGCGGCCGCGCGACCGCCCGGCGACGCGGATCTGTGCTACGGTGGCGTCGGCCGGAGTGCCGGAGCCCTTCATTCAAAGGACCGCAGGTGGAGAGTGTTTCGATCCTCAGACACGTACCTTTGTTCGCCGATCTTGCGCCCGCCGAGCTCGAGATCGTGGCGGGCGCGTCGCGGCGAAAGTCGTACCCGCGGGGCAGCATCGTCTTTTCCGAGGGCGATCACGGCGACTACCTGCTGGTCGTCCTCAAGGGCCGGGTCAAGGTCTCGCTGCTCGGCAAGGACCATCAGGAGACGATCGTCCGGATCCTCGAGCGGCCGGAGTTCGTCGGTGAAATCGCGCTGATCGACGAAGCACCGCGCTCGGCGACGGTGATCGCGCTCGAACGCACCGAAGTCCTCGAAATCGCGAGGGACGCGTTCGTGAAGCTCGTCCGCAAGCAGCCGGCGATCTCGCTGAAGGTGATGACGCAGCTGGCGCGCGCGCTGCGCCGGGCCACCGAGCAGATTCGGACGCTGTCGATGTTCGACGTCTACGGTCGCGTATTGCGCTGTCTGCTGACCATGGCGCTCGACAAGGGAGAGAACACGCGGGCGCGGATGGTGATTCGTCCCCGGCCGTCGATTGCCGAGCTGGCCCACATGGTTGGGTGCGAGCGCGAGACCGTCAGTCGCGCCATGAAAACGCTCCGGGCGAGCGGTTATGTCACCGATGTCGACCGCGGCCTCGCGGTCGAAGAACGCGCCATTCGGCAATACCTGCAGCCGACCCTGCAGAACCTGGCCGTTCAGTCCGACGAAGCCATTCCGCACGCCAGCTGAGCGGCAAGCCGCCGCTGTGCCCGGCCGACAGCCATCCTCGCCGCCGCCGCCGACGGCAGCGAGAACCGCTTGGCGATCCGCGCGAGGCTCCATCCCAGGTCGTTGCGCGCGACCAGCAGCTTGCGATCCTTCGCGCGCAGCGTCCGCAGCGCACGCACGTAGGAGAGATGCTCCTCGGCGTGGATCGCCTGTGCGAGTGGACTCGGCTGCTCGGACGCCAGGCACTCGTCGAGCGCGATGGCCGCCGGATGGCGCTTCATGCGGCGGAACTCGTCGCACACGCGGCTCTTGGCCACCTTGCGCAGGTAGGCTGACATCGAGCCGGCGTGTTCGGGCACGAATTCCGCGAGCCGGCGCAGCGTCTGCAGCGCTACTTTCTGCACGAGGTCGCAGGTGTCCATCTGGTCGCGCGCGCTCGCCGGCAGGTGGCGCGAGGCCCAGCGCTGAAACGCCGGCAGGCTGCGCACGAGGAGCTCTTCGCGCGCGGCTCGATTGCCCTTCCGCGCGTCGACGAGCAGATCCATCGTCGGCTGCCGATCGGGCACGCCGTCGCCGTCAGTGAACGTGGGCACAGGTCGCGTCGACTGCGTCATGGCGAATACTCCTGGTGTGAATTGTCCGACGGAACGTCACGCGGCCTGCCGAATGGGATCGGCCTTTCCGCAGCGTCAACAACGCCTTGCGAACCTCCGACGCGGACTGGCACCGGAGATCCGGATCCTTTTCCAGCAGCTTGCGGGCGAGGCGATCCAGAGCCCGCGCGGTCGCGGACTGCGGACGGCCGATTGCCGGCGGATCGTTCTCGAGCACGTTCATCAGCGCATCCGCGGTCGATCGCGCGGCGAACGGCGGACGCCCGACGGCCATCTCGTAGATCACCGCGCCGAGCGAGAAGAGATCGCTGCGCGGATCGGCCGGCAGCCTGAGAATGCGCTCGGGTGAGATGTAGTTGGTCGTGCCGAGCACGCTGGGCCGCGCGCCTTTGCAGCTCCAGCCCGGACCGCTGGGGAGGGAGCCGCACCGCACCGCGAGACCGAAATCGAGCAGCTTGATCCGACCGTCGGCGGTCACGAAGACGTTGGCCGGCTTGATGTCCTGGTGGACGAAGCCGGCGCGATGCACGGCGGCGAGCGCGCCGGCGATTTCGGCGGCGACGTCGATGACGTCGCACGTGTCGAACGGACCGGCGGCGAGCTTCGTCTGCAGCGTCTGCCCGGCGAGCCGCTCCATCGCGATGCACGGCCACCCGTCGCAGTCGGAGACGTCGTACACCGTGCAGATGCGGCGATCGTTGGAGCGGACCATCGCGTCCGCCTCGTCATCGAGCCGCCGCTTCGCCGTCTCCGGGGACCGTGGCGTCGCCAGCGAGAACTTGAGTGCCACCGGGCGTCTGCTCAAGGTATCGACCGCATCGAACACCACTCCCATGCCGCCCACGCCGAGCGTGCCCACTACTTGATACCGCTCCAGTTCCGCCACGCGAGCTCCACGCCGTTCGTCATCAGACCGCCGCATTGCTCCCTCTCCCATGCCCCTAATGACGGAAAGTGTGACCGCGTTTCCCCGATTCGTGGTGTGATGGCTGTCAACCGCGAACCGTGATTTCGATCACGGTCGCCATCGGCGTTCGCGAAAAGCCGCCGCGACGCACGCGGGCGCCGGCCGGACGACGCGTCGCGGCGTCCGGTGCAGCCGGTCAGCTCTCGCAGGAGGCCGATCTGGTCAGGTCGCGACGGCGCACGTCCTGCGCCGCCGCGCAGTCAAAGGGTAGTGAGGGTTGACGGGAAAACGTTTCAGGCCGCAAAAGGAAACGGCCGGCGCGTGGAACGCCGGCCGTTCGTCGAACTGGTGAGGGCCGTCTAGTGACTGCCCCCGTAAGTGTCTGCCATGCATGCACCTCCCGGCCGCGACCAGATACGTTGGGGCCCTGCGGAGCAGGGCGGGGTCGCTAGGAGCCTTTTGTTGCGCCGGCGCGTGGCGCCAGGCGATTCCGACATCTCAGGATACCACGGCTATCTGCCTCGGCCGGTCGAGCCCGCCCCGGCGAATCGCGGGCTCTTGCGCACGTCGTCCCAGAGCCGGTAGCCGCCCAGGAACGCGTTGGCGTTCCCACCGAGCCGCACGCCCTTCGGCAGCTCCTTCATCAATTTTGCGTTGCCGCCGCCGAGGACCACGTCCTCGACGTTGAGCGCGAGCCGAAAGCGCTCGATGACGTCGAGCACGTGGCTGCGCCACTTCTTCTTGCCGCTGCGCTTCATGCCTGCCTTGCCGACGTAGTCCTCGTAGGTCTGACCTTTTTTGTAAGGAAGGTGAGCGAGCTCCATCGGCACGAGCACGCCGTCGATGACCAGCGCGGAGCCCAGTCCGGTGCCGAGGCCGAGGAACAGCAGGCGGCCGCCCTTGTAGCTGCCGAGCGCCTGCATGGCAGCATCGTTGATCATCCGCACCGGCCGGCCGAACGCTTTCCTGAAGTTGAAGTTGACCCAGCCGCGACCGAGGTTCACCGGCTCGGTGACCGCCTTGCTGCGCACGACCACACCCGGATATCCGATCGAGACGACGTCGAACCGGCAGTCCCGCACCGCTTCGAGGACCGCTTTCACCATCTTCGCGGGCGTGAGCCCGTCGCCGGACGGAATCTTGATCGGCTCGCGATGGCCGGGTGCGTGCACTTTCACGTTGGTACCGCCGACGTCGACGACGAGAATCTTCACGTCCGGCACTATAGCGCGAGTTGCGGCTAAGATCCCGGGCGATGCGCGTCGCGATCGTCGGCGGTCCCGGCATCGGCAAGAGCACGCTCGTGCGCCAGCTTGGCGACCTGTATCACCACGGCTCATTTGGTGAAGGCGAGAAAGGCGTCTGGGCGCCCGGCGTTCTCGAGGACATCGCGGCGGGCCGCAACCCGATCGGCGTGACCGCCTACTTCGCCAGGCTCTACGACGCCAACTATCGCGCCGCGGCCGAAGTGGATCGCCCCGGCCGGGTAATCTTCATCGAGGGCGCGCGGATCACGCTCGAGGCGCACATCGCCGAGTATCCGCCCGAGCATCACGACGATCTCCGGAAGGTCGCCGCGCTCGGCGACTGGTGGCAGCCGGAGGTGACGATCGTGCTCACCTCGAGCACCGCGACGATCGATCGCCACATCCGGCTTCGCAGTCGATCGCACGAAGAGGTGGAATACATGGTCGGCAGGTTCCGGCTGATCGACAACGAGTTTCGGCGGCTGGCGCCGTGTTATCCGAACACGGTGGTGTTCGATCGCGACCACACGGAGTTCCACGAGCGAGCCGGTCTGCTCGACGTGATTCGCGCGGCTTCGCTTCCGCCGTTCGTCGAGATCGAATACGAGACGCGTGATCGCTGATGCCGACCGGTTCGCCCTCCACCGCTGAACATCGCCGCCTCGCGCTGCGCGCGTGGCATGGCGTGCCGCGGTGGCGCAAGTGGGGCTGCTACGTCTCGGATCGCGCGTGGGGAACCGTGCGCGAGGACTACAGCAGCAACGGCGACGCGTGGCGCTGCCTCACGCACGACATGTCGCGGAGCAAGGCGTACCGCTGGGGCGAGGACGCCATTGCCGGCATCTGCGATCGCTATCAGCTCCTGGTGTTCGCGCCGGCGTTCTGGAATACGCGCGATCCCATCCTGAAGGAGCGCTACTTCGGCCTGACCTCGTTCGAGGGGAACCACGGCGAGGACGTGAAGGAGTACTACTTCTACCTGGACAACACGCCGACCCACAGCTACATGCGGATGCTCTACAAGTATCCGCAGGCCGCGTATCCCTATCAGCGGCTGCTCGACGAGAACGCGGCGCGCGCCGGCAGCGGCCTCGAATTCGAGCTGCTCGACACCGGCGTGTTCGACCAGGGCCGTTACTTCGACATCTTCGTCGAGTACGCCAAGAGCGACATCGAGGACATCTGCGTGCGCATCGAAGCCGTCAATCGCGGTCCCGATGCGGCGCCGCTGCACGTGATTCCTCACCTGTGGTTTCGCAACACCTGGGCATGGGGGCCCGAACGGACGCTCGAACCGACGATTCTCGTCGATTCGACGCGGCGCGAGGACGGCGCGACCGTGCTGGTGGCGGACGATCGGCGAGCCGGCCACCTCCCCAACCTGACGTTCCAGTACGAGCTTGGCGAGCGGCGCCTGTACGCACCGGCCGGAGGCCAGCCGCTGTTCACCGACAACGAGAGCAACAACGTGCGCCTCTACGGTCGCGGCGCGCGGAACATGTCGACCTACACCAAAGACGCGTTCCATCGCTTCATCGTCGACGGCGAGCGCGGCGCGGTGAATCCGAACGCCTCCGGCACCAAGGCGTGCATCGACTATGTCGAGACGATTCCGGCCGGTGGATCGCAGGTGTGGCGGTTCCGCCTGGCGCCGGATCGGCTCGAACATCCGCTCGACGAGGTGGATGCCGTCGTGGCGATGCGCAAGGCGGAGGCCGACGAGTTCTACAGCACGATTCATCCACCCAGGGCGTCAGACGACGAGCGCCTGGTCCAGCGCCAGGCGCTCGCCGGCATGCTGTGGACCAAGCAGATCTATCTCTTCGACGTCGACCAGTGGCTGAACGGCGACGATCCGCGGCATCCGCCGCCGGCGAATCGCCCCGCGATTCGCAACACGCACTGGCGTCACCTGAACTCGATGCGCGTGCTGTCGATGCCGGACGGATGGGAGTATCCGTGGTTCGCGGCCTGGGACCTCGCCTTCCACGCGGTCGCGCTCGCGCTCGTCGATCCCGACTACGCCGAGGAGAACCTCTGGGTGCTGCTGTTCGAGCAGTTTCAGCACCCGAACGGCCAGCTGCCCGCCTACGAGTGGGAGTTCTCGGACGTCAACCCGCCGGTGCACGCGTGGGCGTGTCTTCGCATCTACCACATGCGCAAGGAACGGGAGGGCGTCGGCGATCGCGCCTTCCTCGAGCGCTGCTTCCACAAGCTGTTGATGAACTTCGCGTGGTGGGTCAACAAGGTCGACAGCGAGGGCAACAACGTGTTCGAGGGCGGCTTCCTCGGCCTCGACAACATCACGGTGATCAACCGCAGCGAGCGGATCATCGACGGCGCGACCCTCGAGCAGTCGGACGCCACCGGGTGGATGGGGTTCTTCTCGCTGTGCATGATGCGCATCGCGCTCGAACTCGCCGCCGACAACCGCACCTACGAGACCCTCGCCACGAAGTTCTTCGAGCACTTCGTCTACATCGGCGGGGCGATGAAACGGATCGGCGGCCGCGACTACCAGATGTGGGACGAGACGGACGGCTTCTTCTACGACGTGCTGCGCTACCCGGACGGCCGCTTCCAGAAGTTCGCGGTCCGCTCGCTGGTTGGACTGATTCCGCTGTTCGCGATCGACGTGATCGACGAAGAAGCCGAGCAGACCCTGCCGACGTTCACGACCAGCATCAAGTGGTTCGTGCGCAACCGCCCTGACCTGGTCGGCGAAGCGTGCTTCACGCAGCAGATCGGCCTCGAGACGCGCCACGTGCTCTCGATCGTCGACACCCAGCAGTTCGGCCGCCTCCTGCAGCGGCTGTGGGATCCCGCGGAGTTCCTCTCGGTCGCCGGCGTCCGCAGCCTCTCGAAGCACCACGAGGCGCACCCGTTCTCGTACGGCGGCAGCGACGTCAGCTACGAGCCGGCCGAAGCCGTCGAGAAGATCAAGGGCGGCAACTCGAACTGGCGCGGGCCGATCTGGTTCCCGACGACGTTCCTCCTGATCGAATCGCTGGTCAGGTTCGACGATGCGCTGCTCTCGCAGTTCGCGGTGCGGGTGCCGGGCTCACCGGATCGCGCGCTGACGCCGCGCGACATGGCGCGGCAGCTCGCCGACCGGATGATCGGCCTCTTCACGCGCGGCGCCGACGGCACGCGGAGGATCTTCGGCGAAACCAGGATGTTTCAGACCGATCCGCACTGGCGCGATCATCTGCTGTTCTTCGAGTACTTCGACGGCGACACCGGCGCCGGCCTCGGCGCGTCGCACCAGACCGGCTGGACCGGCCTGGTGGCGAATCTGATCGATGAATGGAGACGGTGAGGATCACTTCCTCAGCGTCGCGCCGGTGAGTCCCGCCACTGCCGCCAGCGTCGTCTGTGCGGCGTTGAGGCCGAGGCGGAAGTCCTTGTCGTCGTAGGTCGTGTAGAGGTCGGTCGGCTGGTGCCACTGCGGATCCCAGCCGCTGCCGATCTGCACACCGCGCTCGTTCTCCCGCAGGCTGATCGCGGGGATCAAGTCCTGGAAGGGACCCGAGTCGGTGTTGGTCATGTGCGAGCCGACCTGGGCCGGGTAGTCGGTGGCGTACTTCTCGTTGGCGACCTCGACGATCCACGCGAGCTTCTGGCTCTCCGCGGCCATTTTCGAGTTCGACTGGAACTCGATGTTCACGTCGGCTTCGGGACGCTGCTCCCTGCGCATCGTCCCGTCGGGGTTCGGCATGCCGTGATCGAACAGCATCATGTCGTGCTGGATCAGGCCGAGCCATTTCGGCTCCGGGTACCTGCCGGAACCAGGCGGGTCTTCCCTGCCCTGTTGTTCCTGCCGCTGCGCGATGTAGGCGCGCGCCGCCTGCGTTCCGGTCTCCTCGTTGTTCCACAGGATGAAGCGGATCGTCCGCTCGGTCCGCACGTCGGCACCGCTGAAGACGCGCGCCAGTTCCATCACCAGCGCGGTGCCGGATCCGTCGTCGTTCGCCGCTTCGCCCCAGCCGTGGCCGTCCATATGCGCGCTGACGATGTACATCTCCTCCGGATGCGCGGCGCCGACCCTCGTGCAGTAGGCCGCTTCGCGCGGCCCCGGCGTCGTCGGCTGCATGTTCAGCGCGCGAAGTTTTTCGTCCGGCTGCTTCATCGGATCGGTGTTGACGCCGGTCGGCGTGCGCACGCCGCGCGGCTTGCCGCCGCCGGCCGCGAGCCCGGTGTTGCCGCGGCCGCGGCCGCCGGTGGTCTGCGCGGGCGGCGGATCGTAGACGTACTTGACGCGATCGGTCGGGCACCCGTAGCTCTTCAGCTGCGCCTCGATCCAGTCGACCGCGGCGCGGTTGCGATCGGTTCCCTGGCGGCGATCGCCGAACTGCGTCAATCCCTTGATGGTCGCCTTGTATTTCTCGAGGTCGAGACGATCGACCAGTGTCTTGATCGGATCGGGCGCGTCGCCTTGGGCGCGGACGCGATCGGTCGCGGCGGCAGCGACGACGCAGCAGATGAGAGAGAGTATCAGGCGCATGGCAGGAGAGTGTAGTGCAAGATGCCGGCACGAGCTCAGACGGGTGAGCCGGACGCGGAGCGGCCAGGGCTCCGAACGTTGCATGCAAGACGACGCAGACAGAGTCGCCGCTGACGGACGCACGGAGGACGATGGCGGCGGGGTGACCGCATGGCGAAAGCCGCACTGGCCAGGATCCAACGAATCGAGCACGCGATCGTGATCGTGCGGGGACTCAGAGTCATGATGGACGTCGATCTCGCCGAGTGGTATGGCGTCAGCACGCGCGCGCTCGTTCAGGCCGTCAAGCGCAACCGCGATCGATTCCCGAAAGACTTCATGCTGGAGCTGACCCCGCACGACGCCGAGATCTTGAGATCACAATCTGTGATCTCAAGATCCACGCACGGTGGTCGTCGCACGGTTCCGTACGCCTTCACCGAGCAGGGAATCGCGATGCTGTCGAGCGTGCTGCGCAGCCAGCGGGCCATTCGCGTCAATATCGAGATCATGCGCGCGTTCGTCAGGGTGCGGCGCATGCTGCGGCCGACTGCGACCCTGATGAGGAAGATCGGCGAGATGGAGCGCAAGTACGACACGCAGTTCGGCGTCGTGTTCGAGGCGATCAGGGAACTGATGGGCCCGCCGGCCGGTCCACGGAGGCGCATCGGATTCCGCGGGTGAAGACGGGCACCCGAATGCGCGCGAACACGTGTCCGGCGCGTGCCAGGGGGCATTCATGACGTCGTGGTCCCGGCGAATCGTCGTCATTGCCGCGATCGCGTCCGCGTGCGGCGGTCGCGTCGGCTCGCCCCATCTCGTCGAAGGCGCGGCGCCGGCAATGGGATCCGATCTGCGGCTCACGGCGTGGACGGCCGACGAGGCGGCGGCGCACGCGGCGTTCGACGCGGCGTTTCGCGAATTCGATCGACTCGACGCGTTGATGAGCGTCTGGCGGGCGGGCAGCGATGTGCTGCGGATCAACGAGGCTGCCGGCACGCGAGCGGTCGCCGTCAGCCCGGACGTGCGCGAAGCGCTGCGCGCCGCGCGCCAGGTGAGCGAGTGGACCGGCGGCAAGTTCGACGTCACATTCGGGCCGCTCGCCGATCTCTGGAAGTTCGATCATCAGAACGAAGATCACAGCGTGCCGGCCGCCGACGCGGTCCGCTCGCGCCTGCCGCTCATCGACTACCGGCAGATCGAGATCGACGACCGCGCCGGCACGGTGTTTCTGCGGCGCCCGGGCATGCAAGTGCATCTCGGCGGCATCGGCAAGGGCTATGCTGTCGAGCGCGCCGCTGCCATCCTCCGCCGCGCCGGGCTCGCGGATTTCATGATCCAGGCTGGCGGCGACCTGTACGTCGCCGGCCTGAAGGCTGGCCGCCCCTGGCGGCTCGGGATCAACGATCCGCGCGGCCCCGACGGGAAAAGCTTCGCCACGCTCGATCTCACCGACAGCACGTTCAGCACGTCGGGCGACTACGCGCGGTCTTTCATCAAGGACGGCATCCGCTATCACCACATCATCGACCCGTCTACCGGTCAGCCCGCGCGCGGTTGCCGGAGCGTCACGATCGTGGCGGACAGCCCGCTGCTCGCCGACGGCCTGTCCACCGGCGTGTTTCTGCTCGGACCCGAGGCGGGGATGGCGCTGATCGAGCGCCTGCCGCACGTCGAGGGCGTGATCGTGTCGGCGAAGAACGAGGTGCTGATTTCGTCCGGGCTCGAGGGAAAGGTGACCCTGCTCTCGCAGCCCACCGATGCCCCGTAGGTGTGTCGGACCGATGGGCCCGTCTGGTCCCGCACACTACGCGGACAGAAACGCGTTTCCCTTGCGCCGCAGGATGATCCAGTGGGGGCACTTCTGCTGATCGAGGTAGAGCCGCTCGCAGTCGTCGCAGCGGACGCACTCGCTCTTCACGATCTGCGGTCCGCGAATGGCGCCCCACTCGCAGGTCTTCTCGCAGATCTTGCAGGTCCTGCATTCGCTCCATCGCTTGATGCGGAACACCGTGAGCGACGACAGGATGCCGAGCGTCGCGCCGACCGGGCAGAGGAAGCGGCAGTACAGGTTGCGGACGAACACGGTCGCGACGAGCAGCACTCCGAGACCGATCCACATGCCGGTCGTCCCGAACAACCCGAACATCCAGAACGGTTCCGCGTAGCGGATCGGCGACGCGACGTCCTTCGTGATGAGGTAGTAGATCATCACCAACGCCAGCACGCCGTACTTGATCCACGCCGCACGCCGTTCGAGCGCACGCGGCAACTCGACGCGCACGCGTGCGGGTATGACCGCGTCCATCAACTGCGTGAGCGCACCGAAGGCGCAGACGCGGCCGCAGTACAGCCGCCCCCACAGCACGGTGGAGACGACCACGAAGAGCGAGAAGAGGTACCAGGCGAGGCTGTACTTGAACGGCGGCAGACTCAAATCGGTGAGCCGGAACACGTCGCTGATCGACACGAGGCTGCTCTTCATGAACCCCATGTAGCCGACCGCGGCCACCAGCGCGGCGTACTTCAGCCGCACGCTCTTGCGGAAGAAGCTGATCATCGTGAGCGTGATGAACGCCGTGAGCAGCGTCAGGTCGAGCGCCTGGGGACCGAGGATCTCTCCCCAGGTGTCCGCGCTCCCCACTACTTCGCGGCCTCTGCCGGGAGCAGCTGCTTCGCGACCATCCGCGACGCGTCGCGAATCGCCCGCGTCGCGCTGCCGATGCTGATCGACGCGCGCGAGACGGCGTCGACGTCGCCACCGACGCGGAACGGATCGGTGATCTTCTTGCCCTTGAACTGCGCTGCAAATTTCGGCGGCTCGACCGAGAAGTACCCGTACGGCTCCGAGTTGTAGGTGACGATGACGCCGCTGAGCACACCGGTCATGTCCATGCCGACGAGAATGTGAATCGGCCCGTGATACCCGTGCTCCTCCGGCACGAGATCGGTGGTCCAGAAGGCGATGCCGATCGGCTTCTCGCCCGGGTTCGACTTCGGATCGGCCGCGTAGGCGTTGAAGTGGAGCGGCTCGCCGGCGAGCGGCGAGAACGTCCGCGCCGCGGGGAAGAGGCGCTTCAGTTCGGCGGACGGGTCGGGCAGCGTGTAGATACGATCGGCGGCCGCGACGAGCACGACGCCGCAGCACGACGCGAGCACCAGAGTGGCAAGCCGTTTCACCCGGAAATTCATGGGAGTCAGCGATTATACCCGCCGCGTCGCGGACGTTGAACCGCCGTCGAGCCGCGCTCTCTCGCCTGCGGCGCCGGCAGCATCGGCGCAACTCCGGCCATCATCGTGAACGTCCACGACCTCAGGCGCCGCCGATCGCCTCGGCCACGTAGTCGATTTGCGCGTCGGTGAGCTCGGCGTACATCGGCAGCGACAGGATCCGTGCGGCAGCCCGTTCGGTCGCCGGAAAGTCGCCGGGCGTATAGCCGAGCGACGCGCACGCCTCCTGCAGATGCGCCGCCACCGGATAGTGAATGCCGGTCTCGACGCCTTGCGCGCGCAGGCGCGCCTGCAGGCGGTCGCGATCGTCGCTCTCGACGACGTAGAGGTGAAAGACGTGCTCGGCGTTGGCGGAGACCGACGGCGTCGCGACGCGACCGCGCAACCGGACGCCGTAGGCTGCGGCGTGGCGGCGCCGGAGGGCGTTCCACCGATCGAGATGCGGCAACTTCACCCGCAGGACGGCAGCCTGCAGCGTGTCGAGGCGCGAGTTGGTCCCGGCGACTGCGTGGTGATATTTCACGCGCTGCCCGTAGTTGCGCAGCAGGCGGATCTTCTCCGCCGCCCGGTCGTCGCTCGTCGTGACGATGCCGCCGTCGCCGAACGCACCCAGATTCTTCGACGGATAGAAGCTGAACGCCGCGGCCGCGCCGAGGCTGCCGGCGCGGGCGCCCTTGTAGCGCGCGCCGTGCGCCTGCGCGGCATCCTCGATCACGAGCAGATTGTGCCGGCGCGCGACCGCCGACACCGCATCCATCTCGACCGGCTGGCCGTACAGATGGACCGGCACGATCGCGCGGGTTCGCGCGGTGACGGCGGCGGCGATTGCGCCGGCGTCGACCGTGTGGCTGGCGGGGTCGACGTCGGCGAAGACCGGCGTCGCCCCGGTCGCGAGAATCGCCAGGATCGTGGCGATGAACGTGTTCGCCGGCGCGATCACCTCGTCGCCCGGTCCGATGTCGAACGCGCGCAGCGCGAGCTCGATTGCGGCGAGTCCCGTCCCGACGCCAACGGCATGCCGTGTGCCGATGTACGCGGCGTACTCGGCTTCGAACTGTTCGACGGCGGCACCCAGGATGAAGTCGCCGCGCTCGATCACCGCGCTGACCACGCGAGTGAGCTCGCTGCTCAACGCCTTGTGCTGAGCCGCCAGGTCGACGAACGGCACGCGCATGGCTGCAATCATCGTTTCAATCCAAGCCCCAGGTACACGACCGGCCGGACGATGCTCCACCAGTCGACGAACGGACGCATCTTGGTGTACCCGAGCGTGTGAGGCGGGTAGATCTTCGTGACCGCCACCTCGACGTGCCGGTAGCCGAGGCGGATCGCCTTCAGCATGAGGTACGGCTCGAGCTCGTACTTGTCCAGCCAGTCCTGGCGCCAGTCGATTCGGGGATCGCGAAGCAGCGCCGTGCGGAACGCGCGGAACCCGTTGGTGCTCTCGGTGACGCGCTTGCGCGCCGCGATCGAGAAGATCAGCGGGTGCACCAGGCGCGTGCCGATGACGCGATACGACGGCATGTTGCCGAAGCCGCCGCCGCCGAGGTAGCGCGAGCCCTGCACGAAATCGGCGGCGCCCGCCTCGATCGGGCCGAGCAGCCGCGGAATCTCGAGCGGGTCGTCCTTGTCGTTGCCGGCGTGTATCACCAGGACGTCGTATTGCCGATCGAGTGCGTACTGGAACACCCGCTTCATCGACGCGCCGATGCCCTGGTTCGTGTCGCTGCGCAGCACGATGATCCGCGAATCGATCCCGTCGAGCGCGGCGTCGGTCGAGCCGTCGTCGTGGACGAGCAGATCGTAGGAACGTTCGGTGGGATGCCGGGCGAGCGTGCGTCTGATCTTCTCGCCTTCGTTGTAGGCGAAGGTCGCGGCCAGGACGCGCATCTACCGGCGCGTCTTCGGCGGCCGGGTCACCGGCCGTGGCAGCGGCGGGACGGTCGTCCATTCGGGACGCCGGCGCACGTCGAGTCCGTGGTCGTATGGGATGACGATGCCGAACGGACACTCGATGGCGTCGACGGGCCCGATCACCCGCGCCGGGTTGCCGGCCACGAGCATGCCGGCCGGCACGTCCGCGGTCACGACGCTGCCCGCGCCGACGAGCGCGTTCTCGCCGATTGTGATCAGCGGCAGCAGCGTCGCGTTGACGCCGATGCGCGCGCCTTTGCGTACGGTCGGACCCTGCATGCACTTGGTGCACATCGGGTGCGGATCGTTCGCGATGGTCACGCCCGGCGCAAGAAAGACGTCGTCGTCGAGCGTCGTGAACTGCGCGACGTAGACGTTGCAATGAATCCGCACGCGGTCGCCGAGCACGCAGCCGTAGTCGATGGTGGAGTTGTTCCAGAGCGTGCAGTGGCTGCCGATGCGGTTCTCCTCGCGAACGATCGCGTGGTGGCCGGTCTCGAAGTCGTCGCCGATGTCGACCGCGGCGTAGATGATCGTGCCGGCGCGGATCCGCGCCGACGCCCCGATGCGCGTGGCGCCGACGATGCCAGGCCGGCCGGACGGGTACCCGAGCAGCACGCCCGGATCGATCGCCGCGCCCGCTCCGATGTGGACGTCGACGGCGCCGGGCACGTCACACCTCAACAGCGGCACCTCGGGCGGAGATCGACGCCTCGATCGCGGCGAGCGTGCGCACGACGCCGATGCCGAAGCGCGCGGGGACCAGCGGCGGCCGGCCGGCGAGCACGGCATCCACGAAGTCGCTGCACTGGTTCTTCAGCGGCTCGCTCGGTTCGACCTTCGGACTGATGATGTCGCCGTCACGCACGAGCAGCTTGAACTCGCCGTACGAGTCCGCAATCGCCTCGCCGACCGAGACGCCGCGCTCGAACACCCGCACCCGTTCGGCGTCGTTCAGATCGTTGAAGACGACGCGCCGCCGGCTGCCGACCGCGACGACCTCGCGGACCTTGTTCGGATCGGCCCAGCTGACATGGATGTTGCCGACGACGCCGTTCGAGTAGCCGAGCGTCGCGAAGGCGATGTCGTCGCGATTGGTGCGGAGCACGCGCGTGCCGATCGCGGACGCCCACTGCGGCTGCTCGTCGAGCAGGTAATTGAAGATCGCGATATCGTGCGGCGCCAGGTCCCAGACGGCGTTGACGTCGTGCCGGATCGGGCCGAGGTTGGTTCGCGTCGCGTGCAGGTAGTACGGCTGGCCGAACTGCGCGGCGCCCATGTGCTCCTTCATCGTCCGCACGCCGGCGTTGTAGAGGAAGGTGTAGCCGACCATGAGCGTCCGTTGCACCGAGTCGGCGAGCGCGCAGACAGCCGCGGCGGTGTCGGCGTCGAGCGCCATCGGCTTCTCGACCAGCACATGCTTGCCGTGCTCGAGCGCCTGCCGCACCAGCCCGGCGTGCGTGGACGCCGGCGTCGCGATGACCACGCCGTCGACGTCGTCGCGCGCGAAGAGATCGTCGACGCGAGTGCAGGTCGCGATCGCGCGATAGCGCCGGCGCACGAGATCCAGACGATCGGCGCTGCGATCGCACACGGCGGTCAGTTCGGCAGAGGGCAGGTCGTTGATGACGCGCGCGTAGTTCGGCCCCCAGTAGCCGAAGCCGACGAGCCCGACCCGAACCCGCTGCCCGGTCTGGGAGCGGTGAGGCTGCACAGAATTTTCAACACTAATCTGACGGGTACCGCGAGTCAACCGACCGTCGCCGCGGCGACGGCGTCGAGGCAGAGGCCGCGACCGAATTCTTGATTGCAGCGATCACCGATCGATGGCCTCCCGAATGCGCCGGCGCAAATCGCGGGGCGTGAACGGCTTCTGCAGCATCGCGACGCGGGTCGTCCGCTCGCTCAGCGACAGCGTTTCCTCCGTGTAGCCCGACATGATGATGACGCGCAGGTGAGGATAGCGGTCGACCAGGATCGCGGCGAGCTCGACACCGGTCCTGCCGGGCATCATCGCGTCGGTCAGCAGCAGGTCGATCGCCCCGCGATGGGCGTCGGCAATCGCCAGCGCTTCGTCAGCCGACGCGGCGAGCAGCAGCTTGTAGCCGTCGTTGCGCAGCGCTGACGCGACCAGGTTGCGCACGGCGGGCTCATCTTCGGCGATCAACAGCGTCTCGTGTCCACGCGGGCGTTCGGTGCGCGCCTGCGCCGGCGGCAATCCCTCCGCAGGCGCCTCCTGGCCGGCGGCGGGCGGAAACAGGAGGCGGAATGTCGTGCCGCGACCGAGCTCGCTGTCGACGAAGATGAAGCCGCCAATCTGCTTCATCGTGCCGTAGACCATCGACAGCCCGAGCCCGGTGCCCTTGCCGGCGTCCTTGGTCGTGAAAAACGGCTCGAAGACGCGGGCCTGCGTCTCGCGCGACATGCCGTGCCCCGTGTCGGCGACCCGCAGCACGATGAAAGTGCCGGGCGTGATCGGCAGGTGCGTGCGCGCGTATTCGTCGTCGACCGGCTCGATGGCGGTGGACATCGTGAGCTGGCCACCGGCCGGCATCGCGTCGCGCGCGTTCACGGCGAGGTTGATGATCGCCTGCTCGATCTGGCCCGGATCGCCGAGCACGTCGAGCTGCGCGTCGGCCAGCGCGGTCTGGACCCGCACGTCGGGTCCGAGCAGCCGCGACAGCAGACGACTGATCGCCGCGACCGTCCCGTTGAGATTGAACACGCGCGGCTGCAGCAGCTGCTTCCTGCTGAACGCGAGCAGCTGGCGCGTCACCGAGCCGGCGCGCTCGGCGGCCCTGCGAATCTCCTCGACGTCGGCGCGCGCGACGTGATCGGACTGCAGCTCGCCCAGTGCCAGCTCCGCGTACCCGGCCATCGTCGTCAGCGCATTGTTCAGATCGTGGGCGATGCCGCCGGCCAGACGGCCGATCGCTTCCATTTTCTGCGCCTGCCGCAGCTGGTCCTCGAGCTGCCGCCGCTCGGTGATGTCCTGAACCGTGCCGATCATGCGAACGGCGTTGCCTGTGGCGTCGCGCTGCAGCGAGCCGCATTCCTGCACCCACCGCACGCTGCCGTCGGGCCGCACGATCCGGTGCTCGATGTCGAACGCCCGGTCGCGCTCGATCGCCGCGGCGCCGGCGGCGCGGACCGCCTCGCGATCGTCGGTGTGGACCAGCTCGAAAAACGCCTCGGACGTTCCATCGAACTGACCCGCCGGAACCCCGAAGATACGGTGGGTCTCAGCGGACCAGCCGACGTTACCGCTGCCATCGAGCTCCGCGACCCAGCTCCCGATGTGCGCGACGGTCTGCGCCTGCTCCAGAAACGCGCGATGCTGCTCGAGCGATTCGGCCGTGCGCACCGTGGAGCCGACGTCGCGAAAGCTGGCGACGCGCCCGACGACCCGTGAGCCAATCTGGTGCGGCGCGACGTATCGCTCGATGATGCGGCCGTCCTTGAAGCGGAGCACGTCGAGCCGCCGGCTTGCCGGATCGGTCCAGAGATCCTGCGTCGCCACCAGGGTGCCGTTGCGATCGTCGAGCTCTTCGCTCATCCGGCGCAGAACGGCATCGAGGCCGCCCGCGTCGATGTCCTCGCGCGTCAGCCTGAACATCTCGAGAAATTGACGGTTGGAGTGAATGACGCGGCGCTTCAGGTCGACGACCAGAATGGCGTCGTGCGTCGCGTCGAGAGTAGCCTCGAGCAGAGCAATCGTTTCTTCGAGCGTCGGACGGTCCACGCGTGGAAATCCACGCCAAGTATGCCATCAGCCGGAACGCCCGGCTGGCCAATGCGTTGCCCGCACCACGAATGTCTGGAACGGGTCGCCCGCACCAGCCAACGGCTGGCCGGGGACAGCCGAACCCCTTACCCGTTCCGCGCCGTCGCCGTGCGCCACGCCTCGACGAGACGCAGATAGTTCGAGGCAATCGCGGCCGCCGCCTGGTGCGCCGTTGCGCTGCCGGCGAGATAGCCGGTCGCCGGTTCCCACACGATCGAGCGGCCGATCGCAAAACCGACCGCGCTCTTCGTCTGCGCGGCGGCGGCGAACCATCGATCGATGGTCCGCGTGTCGGCACCCTTGCCGAGGATGATCTGGCGTCCCTCGGGCCGAGCGGAGATCGCCTCGTCGATGATGCGCGCGCCGCCGGGCGACACGGTGCCCTCGATCTTCCAGAACTCGGGGACGAGCCTGCGGCTGTACGCCGCCGTGATGAAGGCTGCGAGCATGCGCGGCCGTCCTTCGGCGTCGAACTCGTCTTCGGGCTCCTGACGGCGCGCGACGAGGATCTCGAGCACCAGCGGCTTGCCGGCCCGCCGGCACCACGCCTGGAGCGCCTTGAGCTTCTCGAGTTGCGCTTCGCGGATGGCCTCGGGATCGTCGGGTCGGTGTCGCACGAGCACTTTCGCGAACTCACCGGTGATCGCCCGCTCGAACGGATGAGTGGACCAGGCGAGCGGAAAGGCGCCAGCCCGTTCGACCGGAGTGCCGACCGTGACGCCCGCTCTGATCGCATCCGCGACGACCGACGCGGCGTACTGCTCGTCGATCAGCAGCGCGCCATGCGTCCGCACGTCAGCGGACTCGTCACGGGCCCGCATGAACGCGTCGAACGCAATCCGTTTGACTTCGGCGATCCGCTCGCGGGAAACCGATCGCGCGTCGCACCATTCTTCCCACTGCCACCGGTGATCGGCGGCCAGCATGTAGACACAGTTGGGGTGAAGCATCAGCATTCAGAGACCGAGGCGCCGCAGGTAGTCGCGATTGCGCGCCGCGCTTGCCGCCGGCGCTCCGAGGCCCGGGAGCACATCCTGCTCGACGATAATCCAGCCGCGGAAGTTCTGCAGCCGGAGCGCATCGCGCACGTCCGCGAAGCGGACCATGCCGCGTCCGAGCTCGCAGAAGATGCCGTGGCGCACGGCGGTGTGATAGTCCCACTCCTCGCTGCGCGCGCGCGCGGCGACATCGCGGGCGCAATCCTTGAAGTGCACGTGCCGGATGCGCGCGGCGTACCTCCCGATCTCAACGCGCGGATCGCCGCCCGCGAACACCAGGTGCCCGGTATCGAGGCACAAGCCGAGCAGTGCCGGATCCGTGCGCGCCATCAGCGCGTCGATCTCGCGCGGCGTCTCGACGTAGCCGCCGCAGTGATGATGGAACACCGTTCGGAGGCCGGTTTCGTCGCGAACCGAGGAGGCGATCGCCGATGCGCGCGCAGCAAAGCCGTCCCATTCGTGCGCGCTCAGCCCATCGGACGCGGTGATGCGGCCCGCGCGCGCAGTCCGGTGTGGCACGGTCGCGTTGGCGTCGGACAACACGACGAACGCCTGGTCGAACCCTGCATCGGCGAGGAGCCGCGCCGTGCGGACGGCGCGTGCCGTGCCGTCGGGCAGGGCATCGGCGCACGCGAGCGCGACCGGGACGAATGCGCCGGCGAGCGCCAGGCCGCGGCGCCCGACGGCGTTTGCAAGCGCGCGCGGGTCGGTGGGCAGGAAACCCCAGTCGCCCAGCTCCGTACCCACGTAGCCGGCAGCGGCCATCTCGTCGAGCACCTGCGCCGCCGGCGCGTTGATCGGCGGCACATCGAACTCGAGCACGCCCCACGAGCACGGCGCGTTGCCGACGCGGATCACAGGAAGTCGCGTTCCCGGCGACGGGCGGCCTCGAACGCGGCTCGCGCCTGCTGCACGTCGGCCATCGTGGACACCGCCGCGACGGGAACGTCCCACCACGATTCGTAGCCGCCGACGCGTGCGTCGCGGTCGACCGGTACCACGATCACAGACGGTCCTGACTGGTTCCTCGCCGCCGCGAGCGCCGAACGCAGCGCGTCGAGCGTGTCCGCGCGGCACGCGTGCGCGCCGAGCGACGCGGCGTTCGCAGCGAAATCGATCGACATCACGTCGCCGTCGAGCTCGCCGGTGGCGCGGCTCCGATATCGATACCGGGTGCCGAATCCGCCGCTGCCGACCGACGCCGACAGCCCGCCGATGCTCGCAAACCCCTGATTGTCGAAGAGCACGATCGTGACCGTGAGATGCTCCTGGACGGCGGTCGCGATCTCCTGCGCCATCATCAGGTACGATCCGTCGCCGACGAGGACGTAGACGCCGCGCTCCGGTGCGGCCATCTTCACGCCCAGACCGCCGGCAATCTCGTATCCCATGCACGAGTAGCCGTATTCGAGGTGGTAGGCCTTCGGATCGCGCGCCCGCCACAGCTTGTGCAGATCGCCCGGCAGACTGCCGGCCGCGCAGACGATCGTGTCGTTCGCGGTCAGGACGCTCTGCAACACGCCGATGACTTCTGCCTGGGTCAGGGCAGGAGGGGCAGGAAGGGCGGGAGGGGCAGGACGGGCGCACACTCGCTCCACCTCTGCGTCCCACGCCGCGGTCAGTTGGGCGATTGCATCCGTGTACTCGCCGTCGACGTGATAGCCGGAGAGGAGCGCGCCCAGTTCCTCGAGCGCCGCGCGCGCGTCGCCGACCAGCGGAATCGCCGCGTGCTTGTGCGCGTCGATCTCGGCGACGTTGATCGCGACGAACCGCACGCCCTCGTGCTGAAACGCCGTTTTGGACGCGGTCGTGAAGTCGCTCAGCCGCGATCCGACGACGATCACGACGTCGGCGTCACGCGCAAGCAGGTTGGCCGCACGCGTTCCCGTTGCGCCGACCCCGCCGGCGACGAGCGGATGCGGTTCGGGCAGCGCGCCTTTGCCGGCCTGGGTTTCCCCGACAGGAATGCCGGTCGCATCGACCAGCGCGCGCAGCGCCGCCGTCGCCTCGCTGTAGATGACGCCGCCGCCGGCGACGATCATCGGCCTGCGGCTCGCGCGAATGATCGTGGCCGCTTTCCGAAGGCGCTCGCGATCGGCGCGCGCACGCGGCACCGTCCAGACGCGCGGCTCGAACAGCGCTGCCGGATAGTCGTATGCCTCGGCCTGCACGTCCTGCGGCAGCGCGAGCGTCACGGCGCCGGTGTCCGACGGCGACGTGAGGACGCGCATGGCTTCAGGCAGCGACGTGACGATCTGTTCGGGCCGCTCGATCCGGTCCCAGTAACGCGAGACCGGCTTGAAGCAGTCGTTCACCGAGACGTCCTGGCTGGCGCTCGATTCCAGCTGCTGCAGCACGGGCGCCGGCCGCCGGCCGGCGAATATGTCGCCGGGAAGGAGCAGCACCGGGACGCGGTTGATCGTCGCGGCGGCGGCCCCGGTGATCATGTTGGTCGCGCCAGGCCCGATCGACGACGTGCACGCGAGCGTGCGCAGGCGGTTGTGCGCCTTCGCGTACGCCGCCGCCGTGTGCACCATCGCCTGCTCGTTGCGCGGCAGGTAATAGCGCATCTGGTCGCGGTATTCCTGGAGCGCCTGGCCGATCCCGGCGACGTTGCCGTGGCCGAAGATGCCGAACATGCCGCCGACGAACGGCTGCTCGCGTCCGTCGCGCGACGTGCGCTGTTGTGCCAGGAAGCGAACCAGCGCCTGCGCCATCGTCAGGCGCACCAGCCGCGGCGTCATACTGCGCCCTCCCCGCGTGCCGACAGAAACGCCGCCACCTCGTCGAGTGTCGGCATGAAGTTGGCGCATCCGTGTCGCGTGACGATGATCGCGCCGCACGCGTTGCCGAGCCGCACCGCGCGCTCCAGCGGCCAGTCCTGCAGATATCCGTACAGGAAACCGCTCGCGAACGCGTCACCGGCGCCGAGCACGTTCAGCACATCCACCGGAAACGGCGCGACGTCGGATGGTGGTGCGTCCGGCCGGAACAGCGTCGCGCCGCGTCCGCCGCGCTTGACCACGAGCGCGCGGATTCCGGTCGTGAGCAGCGTGGCGACACCGTCGCACGCATCCGTCGCGCCGGTCGCGGCGGCGATCTCCTCCTCCGTGCCGATCGCGAGCGTCGCCGATCGCAGCAGCGTCTGCACGTCGCGCGCGAACGCAGCCGCGCTCTCCCACTGATCGCCGCGGTAGTCGATGTCGACGACGACCGGCACGCCGGCGGCCTGTGCGGCCGCTGCCGCAGCGTGTGTCGCCGACCGTCCCGGCTCGTGGCTCAACCCGGTGCCGGTGACGAAGACGACGCGACTCGTCGCAATCGGCGTGCGCGCGACGTCGTCGACCGTGAGCGCGCGATCCGCGCAGTTGTCGCGGTAGAAGGTGAGCGGAAAGCAGTCGGGCGGCCGAATCGTCAACACCACCGCGCTCGAACGCCTGCCCGGCTTGCGCGGGATGAAGCGCGTCTCGACGCCTTCGCGATCCAGCGACGCGACGATGAAGTCGCCGACCTGATCGTCGCCGACCGCGGTCAGCAGCAGCGAGCGGAGCCCGAGCCGCCGCGTGCCGACGCTCACGTTGGTCGGACAGCCGCCCAGGTACGCGTCGAAGCTGCGCACATCGGCCATCGCGCAGCCGATCTGGTGCGCGTACAGGTCGAGGCTGCTGCGGCCGACCGCGATCACATCGCAGCCCTGCGCCGTGCTGGACGGGGTCATCGCCCGGCCGCCGTCGTCGCGCGCGGCGCGCAGCCGCACGACTCACGCACGCGGAGCGCGTTCTTCAGGGTGACCCTGCGGGATCGCGCGCGCGGATGGGCGATCCGCTCGACCAGCAGTCGCGCGGCGGCGGCGCCGAGCTCGCGCTTCGGCAGATCGATGGTGGTCAGGCGCGGCGAGAAGGCGTCGAGCCACGGATGATCGTCGCAGGTCACCACCGCCACGTCGTCCGGACAACGCATCCGGTACTGGCGCAGCGCCTCCATGAAGCCAACCGTCATCAGGTAGTTCGCGATGAACACGGCGTCCGGCCGGCGCTTCAACAGTTCGAGCCCGGCGCGATAACCGGACTCGACGCGGAAATCGCCGTCGGTGACCAGCGCCGGATCGAAGCGGCGCTTCGCCGCGCGCAGCGCGGCGCGGTAGCCGTCGAGACGGTGGCGGCTGGTGCTCGCGCCGGGCAGCCCGCCGATGAACGCGATCCGCCGATACCCCAGCCGGTGCAGGTGCATCACGCCCTCGAACGCGGCGCCCTTGTCGTCCATCTCGACGACGTCGGCGGGCAGGCCGGGCGTGGTGCGCGCGAGCAACACGATCGGCACGATCGCGGCGACGAACGCGCGCTGCAGGTCGAGAGACAGACGGCCGGGCGCCTTGGTGAGGATCACGCCGTCGACGCGCTTCGAGAGGAACAGCCGCAGATACAGCTCTTCTTTCACCGGGTCATTGTCGCTGCTGGCGATGAGCAGCGTGTAACCGGCGGCGTAGGCCGCGTCCTCGGCGCCGCGCACCACCTCGGGAAAGAACGGGTTCGCGATGTCGGGCACGATCATGCCGAGCGTCCGCGACTGTTGCGTCGCCAGGCCGCGGGCCAGATGGTTCGGTTGATAGCGCAGCGCCTTGATCGCCGATTCGACGCGGCCCTTCAGGCGCGGGCTGACGTAGGCGGTTCCGTTGACGACGGCGGACACCGTCGCCACCGACACCTCCGCGGTGCGCGCGACGTCGTAGATATTGGCCATCGTTACCGCGCCGTCACGTCGAAGTCACATTTCAGCAAAGCGCTTCGGCAGCTTGACTCAGCAACGAATATACCGTAAAACCTCGGTTTTGGATCTCGACGCCGGCGTCTGGCGAACCGCTTAGCTCGACCGCCGTGCCGACGTCGCGGCACCGGGGGTGGGCCATGGCTTCCTTAGAGCTGCTCTATCGATCGCGAAGCGGTTCGCACGGTCGAACGGTCACCGCGATCGACTTGAGCCCGACCGCGCTCGGCTGGAACTACATCCACTTCGCCGTGCGTCGGCTTGGCGCGGGCAGCGAATGGCGCGGCCGGTCGCGGCACGAGGAGCGCTGCCTGGTGCTGCTGCGCGGCTCGTTTCACATCGAGTGGCCCGGCGGCGCCGGACACGTCGGTCCGCGTGACGACGTCTTTGCCGCGTATCCGCACGCGGTGTACCTGCCGGCCGGTATTCGCTTTCGCGTCACCGCCGACGGCCTCTGCGAAATTGCCGACTGCCGGGCGATCGTGTCGGCGCCGCCGCAGCGGTTCGGGCTGCAGCCGCGCATCATCCACGCCGACGAATGCGGCTACGAAATCCGCGGCGGCGGCAACGCGACGCGTCAGATTGTCGACATCATCCCGCCGCCCTTTCCCGCCGATCGGCTGCTCGTCTGCGAAGTGTTCACCCCGAGCGGGAACTGGTCGAGCTATCCGCCGCACAAGCATGACGTCGACGATCCGCCGCGCGAGGCCGACCTCGAGGAGATTTATTACTTTCGTTATCAGGACCCGAACGGATACGGCTTCCACCGCGTCTATAACGACCAGCGCGACGATACCGTCCGCGTCACGCACGGCGACGTGGTCGCCGTGCGCGACGGGTATCACCCATTCGTTACAGCCTACGGCTACGATGCCTACTACCTGAACGTGCTCGCCGGCAACCGCCGGTCGATGGCGGCGACCGACGATCCGCGCTACGCACATGTCCGACGCGAGTGGCCGGCGCCGGACCCACGGCTGCCGCTCGTGAGAAGATGACGCCCGAACTCATTCGTCAACATTGGAGGATTTGCATGAAACGGACGCTGCACGGCCTGCTCGCGACGATCGCCGTGTCTCTCCTGTTTGTCCCTGCCGCGCGGGCGCAGGTCGATCGCGCGACGCTCAGCGGCGTCGTCAAGGATACCGGCGGCGGCGTCGTGCCCGGCGCGACGGTTCTCGTCACCAATCTCGCGACCAACCTCGAGTCGCAGGAGGTCACGACCGAGTCCGGGTCGTATCAGGTCGTCAACCTGATTCCCGGCCGCTACCGGATCGACGTCGAGCTGACCGGCTTCAAGAAGAGCTCGCAGGTCGTGACGCTCGAAGTCGGACAGCGTGCGCGCGTGGACGTCGAGCTCGCGGTCGGCGAGCTGAGCGAGACGGTCACCGTCAGCGAGTCGCCTCAGCTCCTGAACGCGAACGACGCGACGCTCGGCGCGGTGATTCCGCAGATGCAGGTGTCGAATCTGCCGCTGTCGATTCGCAACTGGGACGACCTGCTCGCACTGGTGCCGGGCGTCCAGGGCGATCGCTATACGGAGCAGGGCGGCGGCACTTCCTTCGGCCGCACTGGCGGAATCAACGTGCACGGCGCCCGCGCGCTGCAGAACAACTTCCTGCTCGACGGTGTGGACAACAACAGCATCTCGGAGAACGTCCAGGAGCTCACGACGCAGGTCTCGCGTCCGTCCGTCGACGCGATCCAGGAATTCAAGGTGGTGACGAGCCCGTACTCCGCCGAGTACGGGCGGTCGCCCGGCGCGGCGGTCAGCGTCTCCACGAAGTCGGGCACCAATACCTTCCACGGGACCGGCTACGAGTACTTCCGGAACGACTCGATGGACTCGATCGACTACTTCTCGGAGCGCGCCGGCGCATCGGTGCCGAAGAACAAGCAGAACCAGTACGGCGGGAACCTGGGCGGGCCGGTGGTGAAGGATCGCGGCTTCTTCTTCACCGACTACGAGGGCACGCGGATCACCCGCGGCGTGACGCGCCTGACCCGCGTCCCGACGGCAGATGAACGCGCTGGCATCTTCACGTCCGCCGTGCGCGATCCGCTGACCGGCCTGCCGTTCCCGAACAACCAGATTCCACAGAACCGGATCGATCCCTACGCGACGGCAATCATCAACCTGGTGCCGCTGCCCAACCAGCCCGGCGCGAACAACTTCTTCCGCACCGGGGATCTCGTGGACGACGCCGACCGCTGGCTGGGCCGCGCCGACTGGACGCCGGATTCCACCAACACGATCTTCGGCCGCTACATCTACTCGAACCGCACCCGCCAGATCCCCGGCGCGTTCGGCGGCGTCGTCGACGGCACCGGCACGTCGGCGTTCGGCAACCAGACGATCAAGACCAACGCGTTCGTGGGCGGGTGGAACAGGATCTTCTCCGGCAACAAGGTGAACGAGTTCCGCCTCTCGTGGTCGCAGGCCACCTCCGATGCGGTGCATCAGCCGTTCGGCGTGGCGCCGCCGACGGCGGCCACGATTCCGGGCTCGGTCACCGATCCGCTCGTCGCCGGCGGCCTGGCGGGCATCACGATCGACGGCTACTTCGGCGGCTCCGGCCTCGGCCGGATCGGGTCGCCGGACTTCCTGCCGAAGTTCCAGCACACCGACCAGTTCGAATTCATCGATACCATGTCGTGGCTGCGGGGCAGTCACTCCATCAAGTTCGGCGCCGACATCATCGCGCCGATGAAGAACGAGTACATGGACATTCCCGCGACGCGCGGTTCGCTGCGCTTCCGCACCTCGTTCACCGGCAATGCCATGGCCGACTATCTCCTCGGCTACGTCTCAGACCTGCAGATGTCGAACGTGTTCGTCGCCGACCAGCGCCACCACGCCGAGATGTTCTTCGTGCAGGACGACTGGAAGGCGAACGCGCGGCTGACCGTCAATCTCGGCCTGCGCTACGACTTCATGACGCCGGCGCTCGAGGCCACCAACGCGCAGACCAATTTCAATCCGGCGGGCACCGGCTCGCTCATCTTCGCCACCGACGGTTCCCTCGCGGATCGCAGTCTGGTGAACCCGGACCGCAACAACTTCGCGCCGCGCGTCGGCGTCGTCTACAGGCTCGACGACCGGACGATCCTGCGCGGCGGCTGGGGAATCTTCTACAACCTGTTCGATCGCGTCGGCAGCGAAGATCAGCTGGCGCTGAATCTGCCGGGGCTCGTCAACAAGACGATCACGCAGACGTCGGGATCGCCGGTGTTCTTCCTGCAGCAGGGGTTCCCGGCCGGGTTCCTGAACGCGCCGAACCTCGATCCGGCGGCCGGGCAGCTGAAGGCCGTGCGCCTGCGGTCCGTCGATCAGAACGACCCGAATACGATGACGAGCCAGGCGAGCGCCGGCATCCAGCGCGACCTCGGCAACATGGTGCTGTCGGCCGACTTCGTGTATGCGCGAGGCTCCAACCTGGCGACGCTGGTCAACCTGAATCAGCCGCTGCCGAATGCGGCGGGGAACAACGCGCTCGGCGTGCTGCCGTATCCGAACTTCGGGTTCATCGAGTGGCGCTCCGATAACGGCCGGTCGGACTACAAAGGCATCGATCTCGGGCTCGAGAAACGTTACGCGCGCAACTACGCGTTCGGCGTCGCGTACACGCTGGGCAAGTCGGAGGACAACGCCTCCGAGCAGCTCACGACACAGGGATCGAACGCGTTTCCGCAGAACGCGCGCGATTTCGAGCCGTGGTTCGGACCGAGCGACTACGACGTCCGCCACCGGTTCAGCGGGAACTTCGTCTGGGGTCTCCCGCTCGGGACCAATGCCTTCGCCAGGGACTGGACGGTCTCGGGCATCTACAGCGCACGCACCGGCCGTCCGTTCACGGTCAATCAGGTCGGCAACAACGTCGGCACGAACATGACAGGTCTGCCCAACGTCACCGGCGATCCGTCAGCGCCTGGACCGAAGACCGTCGATCAGTGGTTCAACACGGCGGCGTTCACGGCCGTGCCTTCGGGCACGTTCGGGAACGAGCAGCGCAACCGGCTGACCGGCCCGGGATTCCAGAACTTCGATCTGACCGTGCAGAAACAGATCCGGATGGGGGCGACCGGCGTCACGCTGCGGTGGGACATCTTCAACGTGTTCAACACCGTGAACTTCGGATTGCCGAACAGAGACGTCAGCTCGGCGGCGACGTTGGGCACGATTTCGAGTCTGGCCAGCGACGCGCGAACGATGCAGATCGCGATCCGGTTCGTCTTCTGAGAGGGAGTAGGGGCTGGGGGCTTGGGGCCAGCTATATATAGAACGTAGCGCGAGGGCTTCAGCCGAGCGATCAGCCAGCCCCGAGCCCCAAGCCTCCGACTTCCGTGATCCGACGGCCGCTGACCACGTCGAACCTCGCCACGCGATCGGCGGGAAGCCGGATCCACACAGATTGACCCGGCTCGAAGCGCCGATCGCCCCCGACGCGCGCGACAAGGCGCTGCGTTTGGAATTCGAGCGTCACGAGCGTCTCACTCCCCATCGGTTCGACGACGACCACCTGCGCGGATTGCGTGGCGTCGGTCGGCTCGACAGCCACCTCGACATCTTCCGGCCGCACGCCGAGCCTGACGCGCGCGCCATCGATCGACGCCTCAATCAGGTTCATCGGCGGGCTGCCGAGAAATGTCGCGACGAACGTATTCCCAGGGCACCGATACAGTTCGAGCGGCGATCCGGTCTGCTCGATCGATCCGCCTTTCATGATCGCAATCCGGCTGCCGAGCGTCATCGCTTCGCTCTGATCGTGCGTGACGTAGATCATGGTGGTGCCGAGCTCGCGATGGAGACGCTTCAGCTCGGTCCGCGTCTGCAGGCGCAGCTGCGCGTCCAGATTCGAGAGCGGCTCGTCCATCAGATAGACGGTCGGACTGCGGACGATCGCGCGCGCCAGCGCGACGCGCTGTTGCTGACCGCCGGACAGCTGCACCGGACGGCGAGCCAGGAGATCGCCGAGCCCGACGCGCGCCGCGGCGTCGCGGACTCGTCTCTCGATGTCGCCGCTCGCCACCCGGCGGGTCCGCAGCGGAAACGCGATGTTGTCGAAGACCGTGAGGTGCGGATACAGCGCATAGTTCTGGAAGACCATCGCGACGTCGCGCTCGGCGGGATCGAGCGCGTCGACTCGCCGATCGCCGATCCAGATGGCGCCGCTGTCCAGCCGCTCCAGCCCGGCAACCAGCCGCAGCAAGGTCGTCTTGCCGCAGCCCGAGGGTCCGAGCAGGACCAGGCATTCACCCGCGTGCACCTCGAGATCGATCGCATCCGCGGCGACGTGCGCGCCGAACCGCTTCGTCACTTGTTCGAATCGAACGCGCATCGCTCAGGCCGCAGGACGTCGTCGCGGGCGCCGCAGTATACTCCGGCGATATGAGCGCATCCGACCAGCGCTGGGACGCGATCGGGATCGGCGAGAACTCCGTCGATTTCGTGAACCTGCTGCCCGGCTATCCGCAGCCGTACGGTCCCGCCGCGAAGATGCGCATCCGTGAGCGGCGCGTGCTGTGCGGCGGCCAGATGGCGACCGCGATGTGCGCATGCGCGAGCCTTGGCCTGCGCGCCAAGTACGTCGGCGTCACCGGCACCGACGACAACGGCCGGCGGATTCGCGCCGAGCTCCGCGGCCGGAGGGTGGACATCACCGATCTCGTGATTCGCGACGTCGAGAATCGTTTCGCCGTCATTCTCGTCGACGAGAACACCGGCGAGCGCATCGTCCTCTGGGATCGCGACGAGGGACTGCGGCTTCGCGAGCAGGAGCTGCCGGTTGCGGCGCTGGCGCTCGCCACGGTCGTCCATGTCGACGATGTCGACGCGGACATCGCGATTCGCGCCGCCGGCATCGCGCGGGACGGCGGCGCGCTGGTCACCAGCGACATCGATCGCGTCACCGATCGGACGGCGCAGCTCGCGGCGGCGGTCACGCATGCGATCTTCGCCGCGCATGTGCCGCCGCATCTCACCGGCACGAACGATCTGGAGGCAGCGCTGCGCGCGCTGCACGGCCAGTACGGCAACGTCGTCGTCGTGACGATGGGCGAGAACGGCGCGATGGCCTACGACGGCCACCGCATCCATCGCGAGCCCGCGTTTCCGGTGCACGCCGTGGACACCACCGGCGCCGGCGACGTCTTCCGCGGCGGCTTCATCTACGCGCTCGTTCGCGGGATGCCGATCGACGAAGCGCTCCGGACCGCCAACGCGGCGGCGGCCGTCAGCTGCACGCGGCTCGGCGCGCTGAACGGCGTCCCCACGCTGGACGAGGTGCGCGAGCTGATGGCGGCGCATGTTCGCGGCTGACCTGCTCGCGCTCGCCGTGCTCGCCGCGGCGGCGGCTGCGCCGGCCGACTCCTACGAGCAGACCTTCGATCTCGCGACGGCCGGAGAGGTGGTGGCGGCCGTGCGGGCCGGATGCGCCGCGTGCGCGTGGGGCGAGGCAGACCGCGAAGCGGCCGCGCTCCGCCTCTCGGTCGACGGCGCCTATTCCCAGCATCTGCTGCTCGCGCGCGGCGAGACGCCGGCCGAGTATCGGGTGACCCTCGGCGCGCTCGCCGCGGGCCGGCATCGGCTGTCGATCGAGCGTGACGCCGCGTTGAGCGCGAAGGGCGCCGGCCCGGCGACGATTTCCGTCGATGCGCTTCGTGCCGTCGCCGATCGGGACGAGGCGCTCGCGCAGTCGATGGCGCCGATCCTGTTCGCGCGCGCGAACACGGTCGGCAAGTTCACCGATCTTCCGATTCTGATGTGGTACGAGGTCGCGCCGTCCGCGCGCGGCCGTCAGTTCCGCTATTCGGTGATCTTCACCAACGAGGACGGCGGGACCGCGACCGATCGGCTGATGGCCACCTGGGGCCGGACGACGGACATCGAGTACGTATACGGTGTCGAGGTCGACGCATCGGGCCGCATCGTCTCGGAGGAGTTCCAGGGGCCCGGCCATGAGTTCCCGCCGTTCCACGGTAAACACGAGGCGCGTCACCCGCTCCTGTGGGTCTCGACCGACAACAACATGGTCAGCGAGTCGGGCACGTCGACCGTTCGCTACGCGCCGGCGCCCGAGCGGTTCGATCTGACCAACGTCTCTCGGGAGGCGGTGATGGACCGCCATCCGTGGAGCTACGCGCTCGCGTCCGGGGAGATGAAGCGCGAGCGCAAGATCGCAGACGAGGGGCCCGGCCACAACACCATTCCTGACCCGCGTCGCTATGTCTACATCGAAGCCTGCGGCGAAGTCGGCGACGCGGCCGTTGCGTTTGCCGTGAACGCCCGCGACACGTGGATCGCGTCGGATCGCGGCGTCCGCGAATACCGGATCGTCCGCGACGGGTGCTTTCGAGGCGCAATTCCGCTGCCGGCGGGCATGCGCGGGCGGGAACTCCGCGCGCTCCGCGTGATGGCGTACACACGCGCACCCGCAAGGGGCCAGCCGGCGGTGCGTCCTCGGGGCCCCGTGATGCTGACGCGCGTCAACACCGTGTTCATGCTGGACGACGGTTATCAGCCCGGTCCGCCGATGCTGCAGTGGCAGGGAACGGCGGCGATTCACGCCGACGGCACGCCGTTCGATCTCCCGATCAAATGACCGCGCAGGCGCCGGCGCTCGAGATGCGCGGCATCCGGAAATCGTTTCCCGGAGTCGTCGCCCTCGACGGAGTCGATCTGACGCTCCGCGCCGGGGAAGTGCACATGCTGCTCGGCGAGAACGGCGCCGGCAAGTCGACGCTGATGAAGATCCTCAGCGGCGCCTGTCGCCGCGATGCCGGCGACGTTCTGATCGGCGGGGCGCCCGTGGACATCGACGGTCCCCGCGACGCGCTGGCCCGCGGCATCCGGGTGATCTACCAGGAGCTGACGCTGGTGCCCCAGCTCTCGGTCGCCGAGAACATCTTCCTCGGCGCGCTGCCGGCGCGCGCGTTCGGCATCGTCGATCGCCGCGCGCTGCACGTGCGGACCGCACGCCTGCTCGAGGATCTCGGGATGGCGATCGATCCACGGACGCGGGTCGGCCGGCTCGGGCTCGCGCAGCGGCAGATGGTGGAGATCGCCAAGGCGCTGGCCGCAGACGAGGCGACGCCGACGGCGTCGGTCCTGGTGATGGACGAGCCGACGTCCGCACTGACGTCGCGGGAAGTCGAGCAGCTGTTCGGGCTGATTCAACGGCTCGCGTCGCGCGGCGTCGCGATCGTCTACATCACGCACCGGATGGACGAAGTGTTCCGCATCGGACAGCGGGTGACCGTGCTCCGCGACGGTCGCGTGGTCGCGACGCGCGCGCTGAACGAGGTCACGGTGGCCGAGCTCGTTCGCCTGATGGCGAACCGCGACCTGACCGATCATTTTCCGAAGGTCCGGGTGGAGCGCGGGCCGGAGCTGCTGCGCGTCGAACGCCTGTCGCGGCAGGGCGCGCTGCGCGACGTCAGCTTCACCCTGCACGCCGGCGAAGTACTCGGCGTTGCAGGCCTGCTCGGCGCGGGGCGGACCGAGCTGGCGCGGGCGGTCGCAGGGGCTGATCGGTACGACGCCGGCGAGGTTCAGGTGTCGGGCGCCGTCGCGAGATTCCGCAGTCCCGCGGATGCGATCGCCTGCGGTATCGGCCTGCTTCCCGAAGATCGAAAGGCGGAAGGGCTCGTCGCTGGACTGACCGTCGCCCGCAACATCGCGCTGCCGCACGGCCGCCGGCTTGCGAAATGGGGCGTGCTGTCGTCCCGCAGTGAAGCCGATCTGGCGGGCCCGATCGGCGCAGATTTGCGGATCAAGGCGACACCGGCGCAGCCCGTGCGGCTGCTGAGCGGCGGCAACCAGCAGAAAGTCGTTCTCGGCAAGTGGCTCGCCGGCCGCATGCGCATATTCATCTTCGACGAGCCGACGCGCGGCGTGGATATCGGCGCCAAGGTCGAGATCTACAACCTGATGAATCGCCTCACCGCGCAGGGTGCGGGCATCATCATGATCTCGTCCGAGCTGCCGGAGCTTCTCGGCATGAGCGATCGCGTGCTCGTGATGCATCGCGGCCGGATTCAGACGGTGCTCGAGCGCCACGCCGCGACCGAGGAGCGGGTGCTCAGCGCGGCGCTGGGACTCGGCGCCACGACCGATCCGGCGGCCGCTGACGGAGTCGTGGGGTGAACCGGGCGAGGCAATTCGGGACGCTCATCGGCCTCGTCGTCTTATGCTTCATCCTCTGGACCCTCACCCCGTTCTTCCTCACCGTTTCGAATCTGCTGAACGTCGCCGAGCAGACGAGCATCAACGCCATCGTCGCGGTCGGCATGACCTATGTGATTCTCTCCGCCGGCATCGATCTCTCGGTCGGCTCGATCGTCGCGCTGGCGGGGGTGGTCCTGGGCCTGGCGCTGCGCGGCGATCAGCCGCTCGTGCTCGCGCTGCTGGCGGCGGTCGCCACCGGCGCGATGTGCGGCCTGGCGAACGGGCTGCTCGTCAGCCTGGGAGGCCTGCCGCCGTTCATCGTCACGCTCGGTACGATGAGCATCGCGCGCGGTGCCGCTCTGCTCGTGACCGAGGGCCGGCCGATCTCCGGCTTCGCGCCGGCATTCCGCCTGTTTGCGACCGGCCGCGTCGGCTTCGTGCCGGCGCCGGTGATCGCGACCGCTGTGGTGTACGTCATCGCGCACCTCGTGCTGACGCGAACGACATTCGGGCGGTACGTTTACGCGATCGGCGGCAACGAGGAGGCGACGCGGCTGTCGGGTGTTGCCGTCCGCTTCCACAAGACGATGATCTACGTCGTGTCCGGCGTGACCAGCGCGATCGCGGCCGTGATCCTGACGGCGCGCCTCAATTCGGCGCAGCCGATTGCGGGCATGATGTACGAGCTCGACGCGATCGCGGCGACGGTGATCGGCGGCACCAGCCTGATGGGCGGGGAGGGTACACTCGCCGGGACGCTGGTCGGGGCGCTGATCATGGGCGTGCTTCGCAACGGCCTGAACCTGCTCGGCGTGTCGTCGTTTCTGCAGCAGATCGTCATCGGCAGCGTGATCGTCGTTGCGGTGTTGCTGGACACTGTGTTGAAGAGGAAGCATCGTGCGTAAGGCCACTGTCGGATTGATGGTGATCGTCGGCGTCGCCTCGTGGTCGTGCAATCGCGGCGGGCCGTCACCTGGCACCGGCGGCAAACCGACGGTCGCGCTGGTGCTGAAGACGCTGAATCATCCGTTCTTCGTCGACATGCGGCGCGGCGCGCAGGAAGCGGCGGACCGGCTCGGTGTGACGCTTCAGGTGCAGGCGGCCGAGCGCGAGATCGACGTCGAGAAGCAGATGCAGATCGTCGAGAACCTGATTCAGACCGGCATCCAGGCGCTCGCGATCACACCGAGCGGCTCGCGCGAGATCGTGTCGGCGCTGGTGAAGGCGCGCGACGCCAGGGTGCCGATCATCGTCGTCGATACCCGCCTCGACCCGAAGGCGGCGGCGGATGCCGGCGTGCGCGGCGAAACCTTCGTCGGGTCGGACAACTACGAGGGTGGCAGACTGGCCGGCGAGTTCATGGTGAGAGCGACCGGCGGCCAGGCGCATGTCGGCGTCCTCGAAGGCATTCCCGGCCACGAGACCGGCGACTCGCGCCTGCGCGGATTTCGCGACGCGGTCAGAGGTTCACCGGGCATCACGATCGTCGCGTCGCAGCCCGCCAACTGGGAGCGCGATCAGGGCTTCAACGTGTTCCAGAACATGCTGCAGGCACATCCGGACATCGACAGCGTGTTCGCGTGCAGCGATCTGATGGCGCTCGGGGCGCTCGAGGCGATTTCAGCGGCGCACCGCACCGGCGCGATCAAAGTGGTCGGTTTCGACGCGCTCGACGACGCGAAGAAGGCGATCGCGGCGGGCACGATGGAGGCCTCGGTGGCCCAGTTTCCGGCGGACATGGGACGCGCGGCGATTGAAAGCGCCGTGAAGGTGATTCATGGCGAGAAGCTTCCCGAAGACATCAAGGTCCGGCTCGAGCTCGTGACCAGGGATACCGTGAAATGACGCGTCTCAACGTCGGGTTGATCAGCCTCGGCCGCCTGGGCCGGGTGTACGCGCGCGATCTGTCCGGTCGCATTCCCGAGACGCGCCTTGTCGCCGTCGCCGATCCCGCGGGGACGCTGGCGCAGGAGGTTGCGGCCGAGTGCGATGTGGCGGCGCACTACACCGATCCGGCGGCGCTCATCGACGATTCGTCGGTCGAGGCGGTCGTGATCGTCAGCCCGACCCACACCCATCGCGACCTGGTCGTGGCGGCCGCGGCTCGCCGGAAGCCGACGTTCTGCGAGAAGCCGCCGGCGCTCGCGCTCGAGGAGGTGGCGGCGATGCAGGCGGCGATCGCCGCCTCGGGCATGTTTTTTCAGATGGGATTCATGCGGCGTTTCGATGCGGGCTACGCCGCCGCCAAACGGCAGATCGACGATGGCCGCATCGGCACGCCGCTGGTGTTCAAGGCGACGTCGCGCGATCCGTTCCGTCCGAGTCTCGAGTACGCGAACCCGAAGAGCAGCGGCGGGATGCTGATTGACATGGGCATCCACGACTTCGATCTGGCGCGGTGGTTCATGGGCGACGTGCGATCGGTCTCGGCCATCGGCGCGACGATCGCCTACCCGGAGCTGGCAACCGTCGGCGACATCGACAACGCCGTGGCGAGCCTCATCTTCGCCAGCGGCAGGCTCGGCGTCGTCGACCTGAGCCGGAGCGGCATCTACGGCTACGACATCTCGACGGAGATCCTCGGGTCGGAAGGGACGCTGAAGATCGGTTACCTGCGCGAGACGCCGGTGATGCTGCTCACGAAGAACTGCGTCGCGCACGACACGGTGCCGTACTTCATGGAGCGTTTCCGTGATGCCTACACCGCACAGCTGCAGAACTTCGCGCAGAACGTGCTGCAGGGCCGCCCAGCGCCGATCACGATCGACGACGGAATGGAGGCGTTACGGATCGGTGTTGCCGCCACGCGGGCGCAGCAGACGGGAATGACGGTCACGGTCGCCGATGTGACGACGGCACCGGCGTAGATCACGGTGGCGTGCCCGGTCTGAAAGGCCGGACCTACACGAGCGTTATCTCGATTGTCCTGATCTGGTGCGGCCCGAGCGCGATCGGAATCGCCCCGGCATCGATCGCCAGTTCAGACTGACGTTCCTCCAGCAGGTTGACAGCATACGCGCGCTCGACGGGCACATCGACGCGAATCGAGCCGCGCGCCTCGCTGTCGTCTGGATTGAACAACCGCACGATCACGCTCGCGCGCTCCTCGGCCTGCTTCAGAGCGCTCAACACCGGGCCGCCGGCGGTCCAATCAATCTGCACGAACGATCGCGCCGTCGGGCCCGCACCGGACCGCGTGCGAACGGCGACGACGCGCGACGGCAGGTTGTGCGCGCGAGCGCTGGCAATCAAGGAGCTCGCAGGCGGTGCGCTGCCGCGGGGCCGGAATGCGAACTCGAATCGATGGACGCCGTGGCACTGCGCGCCGGGCGTCGCAACCGGCGGGCCGGCGTGCCCCGACGGTCGCGTCGCGAGGTCGTTGCGCGACAGGTCGCCGACGGCGCGGATCAGCGTCAGCGCGATCGACCGCTCGTCCTCGAGCATCTCGTATTCCATCAGCCCTTTCGCGATCACTGTCGCGCCGGCGGTGGCGCCGCCCGCGTCCACCAGCGAGATCATCGGCGCGCTGCTCACCGGCGCCTCGTTCGTAATCGCGTCCGGCACCCGTGCGCGCGCCGGACGCGTGACGACGTCGAACGCCGTGTCCGCGCGCGCGACATCCGCGCGCCGCGATCCGGTCGGGAAGAGCAGCCGCAGCCGATGGTCCGACGCCTGGTTGTCGACAACGGCCGTGAACGCGACGTGGCGCGAACCCCTGTCGAGAGTCGCCGCGATCGTGACGCGCACGGGCGCCGTCGCGCTCGCACGCGTCGAGCGATCCGCCGCGGCCGCGCGAGGCACCGGCAGCTCGAGCCCGGTCTGCAGCGTCGCGCGAAGCGGGCCGTCCACGATCCGGGCGACGCTCGTTACCCGGGCGTCGGCGTTGGTCAGCCGACGATCGAATGGCGGCGGGCAGTAGTTGTACTCGTCGCCGACGTCGCCGCCGTTCTCGATCGCCGCGACTCCCTGATACACGACGCCGCTCGTCCTGTCCGTCACGTCGAATGTCCCGTCGTCATTCGCCGACACCGACAGGTGCCCGTTGTCGATCGCCGTGGCCTGCGACACCGGCTGCGCCGCGGCTGACTGCGCCGCGACAACGAAGTCGAACGCGGCATACCCGCAGGATGGCAGCGACGGCGCCCACCACGCGACATGGATGCGGCGCGCGTGCAGCGCCCACGGCGTCTCGTAGCGGCTCATCTCGTGATGCACGACGTCTCGCGCGTCGAGGATCTGGAAGTCCACCGGTGCGCCGTCGGCGGTGCGCACTGCAGAAATCGTCGCCCCGCGCGGCCAGAACGTCACCGGCCGATCGAGTGCCGCCGCGTCCACCGTGCGCCACGGCTCGGCGCTCTCGATCGGCAGATCGATGAACCCCTCGACGACCTGCGCCCGCTCGACCCCGTCAGTGTTGACGGCAAGCGCGCGGACCACGCCGGCCGGCGGCGGCGCAACCGCGTCGGCGATCGAATCGAGCGACGCCTGGACGATCGCCAGCGCGACCTGGCGCGCGCGCGCGAAGCGCGTCATGTTCTCCTCGTGCACGGCGTCGATGCTGCAGCCGCAGATGCTGTCGTGCGGATGGTTCTGCAGCAGCGTCTTCCAGGCGTGCCGGAGCTCGCCGGCAGGGTACCGTGCGGAGGACGCGATCGACGCGAACATGGCGAGCGGCTCGGCGTACGCCTCGAGCAGCGCCTGCACATCCGCGTTCTGCTGCTTCAGGTAAACGCGGGCGGAGAGCACGCCCGGCAGCAGGTTCGCGTAGTCGGTGCCGCCGCGCAGTTCACCGCCAACGGTCTCGAGCGGCGGTCGGCCCGACTCGACAGCAGCACGTACCGCGGCGACGTATGCAGGCAGCGTCGAGTGATGTGCACGCTGATCGGGCTGCGCCGAAAGGCGCTCGATGAGTGCGGGGATCGCGGTGTGCGGCTCGACGTGATCGACGCCGTTCATCAGCAGCGCCTGCCCGGTGCGGGTGCGGGCACGCTCGTATCCGACTTTCTCGGCCGCGCGCGCCATCATCGCCTCAGGATCGAACACGAGGCGGGTCGCGTTGCAGTAGCCCTCGGGCGGCAGGTGCATCATCAGCACACGCGAGCCGTCGGGCGACGTCCACCAGTACTCCGCGTCGCGGCCGCCGAACCCGCGCCAGAGGATCGTGTTGTCGAGGCCGAACTGCCGCCAGATCTGCGGCATCTGGCCGACGTGCCCGAACAGGTCCGGCAGGTAGCCGACCGGCATCGGCGATCCGAATGCCCGCGAGACGCGATGGCCGCGGAGCAGGTTGCGGATCAGAGACTCGCCGCTGACGAGGAACTCGTCGGGCATGACGTACCAGGGGCCGATCAGGATGCGTCCGGCGGCGATCGCCGCGCGCAGCCGTGGTTCCTGCTCGGGCCGGATCTCGAGGTAGTCCTCGAGGACGATCGTCTGGCCGTCGAGGTGAAAGTACTTGTACGCGGGATCGGCGTCGAGAAGATCGAGCAGCCGATCGATCAGCGCGACCAGCCGCAGGCGAAACTGCTCGTGTGTCAGGTACCACTCGCGATCCCAATGCGTATGTGAGACGACGTGAATGTCGATCATGTCGGGGATGCTGACCCTCGCGATCAGCCCTTGATGGCGCCGGCGGTCAGGCCGGCGACGAAGAACCGCTGGAGAAACACGAACGCGGCGATCACCGGCACCAGCGCGATGAAGCTGGCGGCGGCGAGCAGCTGCCAGTCGGTGTCGTAGGCGCTCTGGAAGCTGAAAAGGCCCAGCGGCATGGTGAACCGCTCCTGCGAGTCGAGCAGCACCAGCGCCAGGCAGAACTCGGACCAGTACGCGGCGAGGTTGAAGATCGCCGCGGCGCCGAGGCCCGGCGCGACGATCGGCAGCACGATCGTCCACAGCGTCCGGGCGCGTGACGCGCCGTCCAGGCGCGCGGCCTCGAACAGCGATGGCGGGACGGCGTCGAAGAAATTCTTCAGGACCCAGACGGTGAATGGCACCTGCATGGCGGCGTAGACGAGAACCAGGCCGGCGCGCGTGTCGATCAGGCCGAGCCGCTCGACCACGCCGTAGATCGGGACGAGCAGAATCACCGGCGAGACCATCTGCGCCGCGAGCAGCGCGGCGAGAAGCGGCCGGCGTCCCGAGAAACGCTCGCGCGAGAGGACGAAGGCCGCCGGGATCGCGACGGCGAGTGTCGCCGCTGCTGCCGCCGCCGCGACCATCGCGCTGTTCCACAAGTACCACGGCACCTGCGTCCGCGTCAGCGCGAAGGCGTAGTTCGCGAGCGACGCGCCGCTCGGAATCCAGCGCGGCGGATACTCGTAGACGCCCGCCTTGCTCTTGAGCGACAGCGACAGCAGCCACAACTGCGGCAGCAGAAAGACGGCAACCACGAACGCGAGCGCTGCGCCCGTCGCGACGCGCCTACGCATGCCGGGACTCCGGGGCGCTCCGCGCGATCAGTCGGCCCGCCATCGCGGCCAGCGCGAGATTGACGGCGAGCATCACGAACGCGACGGCGGCGGCGCGCCCGGCCTCCAGATCGAAGAAGCCGAGGCGGTACATGAACAGCGAGATCACTTCGGTCCGCCGTGCCGGACCTCCGCCAGTGAGCGGAATGATCAAGTCGAAGGTGTTGAAGGAGGCGATCGTGATCAGCACCAGGTTCAGCGCGATCACCGGCGCGAGCTGCGGCACGAGCAGCCAGCGGAGCCGCTGCCAGGCCGACGCGCCGTCCAGATCCGCGGCCTCGTGCAGCTCACGCGGGATGCGCTGCATTCCGGCGTACAGCAGGATCATGCTGAACGCGCAGCCTCGCCAGACGTTTGCGACGACGATGGAGACCAGCGCGAGCGCCGGCGATGAGATCAGCGGCAGTGGCCCGAGCTTCACCAGCGACAGGTAGTAATTGACGACGCCCGAGCGATTCTCGATGAGCAGGATCTTCCAGAGCACGCCGGCGAGGACGCCCGGCATCACCCAGGCGCTCACCACCGCCACCCGCGCGGCAAGCGTCCCGCGGCGGCGCCGGCGTCGCGCCGCGTCGATCAGCCAGGCGACGGCAAACCCGATCGTCAACTGGAGCACCACGGATGCGGCGACGAATACGACGGTGACCGCGAGCATCCCGTAGAATGCCGGGTCCTCGACCAGCGTTCGGTAGGTCGACGCCGTGTAAGTGTAGTGAGTGCCGGCCAGAGTCGCGTCGGTCCACGACAGCCGCAGCAGATCCAGCATCGGGTAGATCAGGATCACGGTGACGAGGGCGAGCGCCGGGATCAGCCACCGCGCGACGCCGCTCGCGTCCCGCCGGCCGCGAACGAGGATCGTGAGCGGAAACGCGGCGGCGGCGATTATCGGCAGCCACGCGATCGGATCGGCGGCGGTGCGCGCCGGGGCCGCGCGCATCGACGATTGCCGGGCATAGTCGTCGGTGACCGCCGACCACGCCTCGTCCAGCGCCGCCTCGGGCGTGCGCTCGCCAGAGACGACGGCACCGATGGCGAGCTGAAGCTGCTGAGAGATCGCCGGGTAGATCGGGACCGTCGGCCGCGCATGGCCGTTGACCAGCATCTCGCCGAAGCGGCGATACCAGACGTCCTGGCTGAAGATCGGAAAGTCGCGGTAGACGCTCTGCCGTACCGGCAGGTGGCCGGTTGCCTCGCTGATCCGTGCGGCATGCTGCGGCGCCTCGACGTCGCGAATGAATTCAACCGCGGCCTTCCGCCGGATCGGATCGCGTGTGAAGACGACCCACACCCATCCGCCGGTCCCCGTCGAGTGGGTGCCAGGATCGGCGGTCGGGATCGGCGCGATGTCCCACTTCGCGAACTCGGCCGGCGGCAACCCGGTCTGCAGATCTTTCAGCTGCCAGTTCCCGCCGAGGAACATCGCCGCGTCGCCGGCGATCGCGGCGCCGGTGAGCTGCTGATAGTCGTTGTGGCCGAGCACGGAGCGCGGCGACGCGCCGCGCTGGATCGTGTCTCGCAGGAACGCCAGCAGCCGCAGCATTGCGCGGCGGTTCCTGCCTTCGCCGAAGATCGGCCGGCCGCTTACATCCACGAGCTCGCCGCCCTGCGCCCAGAACATCGCGAGGTGGTCGAACACGGTCGCTTCCCAGCGGCCCGCGTTGTACACGTAACCGGACAGATGGCGCTCGCGCGAGACGCGGCTCGCCACGTCGAGCAGCGCGTCCCACGTGGCCGGCGGCGTCGGGACGAGATCCGTGCGATAGAACAGCACGCGGCAGTCGGTCTCGTGCCACAGGCCAAGCACGTGGCCGGCCGGATCGGACAGCGTCGAGATCGTGAACGGCAGGAAGTCGCGGCGATCGTCGGCGGGCCAGAAGTCGTCGAGCGGCTGAACGTTGTTCGCGAGCAGCGGCAGCCAGAAGCTGTCGATCGACGCGACGTCGGGCAATCGTCCCGCCGCGGCAGCGAGCTGGAGCTTCGCCTTGTGCAATTCGAGCGCGGGCATCACCGACAGGCGGAGCTGCACGCCGGGATGCGTCCGTGCCCAGTCGGCGAAGACGTCGGTGAAGACGCTCGCGATCGCCGGCCGGGCCGCCAGATGTGAGTAGTCCTGCTGTGCCCAGACGCTCAGCGTGATCGGCGCGTCAGCTCGGCCGACCCGCACCGGCGTGACCAGATCCTGGGCCGCGATCGTGCGCGGGGCGACGACCGCCACGAGCAGCAGCAGCACCTCAACGCGTGCTGACATAAATCGGATTCGTGATCGCGATGATTGCGCCATCTCGGCCGATGACATGGACCCGCAAGTATCCGTCGGCGGCTTCAGTCTCGAACGTCGCGCTGCCGGCGGTCCTCGCACGCGTTTCGTGCGTACCGTTGACCACGAGCGCCGCGCGCGCGTCGCCGCCGTCCGGCATGCCGACGCCGACGTTGATCGTGGCGCCCGGGGTACAGCGGAGCGTGTCGCCGATCGCGGCACCGCCTGCCCCGCAGCGCGCCGTCACGGACGGCGGCACCGTCGTCGGGTCGCGCATCACGATCACGCGACCATCGCGGATCGCGCCGATCACCAGCGGCGTGCTGAGGGCGTTGGCGAGGACGCGAACCGCTGCGTCGCCGATCGGCGCCGGCGGGCGGTGCCAGTCGCTCGTGCCGACTGCCGTCACGTGACGGCCGGCGCGCAGGAGTCGATCCCACAGCGCGATTGCGTCCGCCTGGGGCCCGGCCTGGCCGTTCCAGATCTCGACGGCATCGAGCGCGTCGGGAATCACCTGCTGCCAGCCGCACCCCGAGCAGTCGCTGAATGGATGATTGAGCGCGAAGAGCGCGCCGGCGCGATGCGCGTGCGAGACGAGGCCGGTGATGGCGGCGGCGGCGTCGCGATCGGTCGGCAAAACCCGGAAGTCTATCCACGAATTGCCTGGCAGTCCCCACACGCTCGCATGACCGCCGGGCGTGGTGACCTCTTCACCGACGATCGCCAACGGCGAATCGGGCATCGCCTCGCGGGTCCAGGTGGTGTTGTTGTGATCGGTGATCGCGATGAAGTCGAGACCCGCGCTCCGTGCGGCGGATGCGACCGCGGACGGCGCGGCGGTTCCGTCGCTGTGGTTCGTGTGGACGTGGAGGGCGCCGGAGTACCAGCGTGGTCCGGCGGACGCGGGCGCGGGCAGTGCGACCGACGCCTGGTCTCCGCTCGCATGCCGGGGCGCCACATCGCTCGACGTCTGCTGCTTCCGCGACTCGACGACGTCGATGTCCACGTCGACGCCCTCCGGCGCAACTTTGTAGAGCCCCAGGAGCACGTGCCATGTGCCTGGCGGCAGCGGACCGGCGCGATACCCGGGCGACGCGAGTGTTCGCCCGACCGTGATCGTTCGCTGCGCGCCTCCGCTGTACCCGCGGAAACCGGGCGTGCCGAGCGTCAGCGGGCCCGGCTCGAAGAGCCCGAGATCGATCGTCGAGTCCCCGGTTCTGTCGCCCGAATAGCGGTACGCAACCGTCAGCGATTCGACGCCGGCGGCAACGTCAATCGGAACGTATTGATAGCGCCCCGTTACACCGTCGTCACGATTGAAGTGACGATGGATCGTGCGGGCTGGCGGCTCCGCCGGCTGCGCTGCGGGGCCCACCAGCAAGAGTGCACATGCCGCAGCCGCCCGTCGCACCGCGAAATTATACTGGCGCGCATGAAAACATTCCGACCCTGCCTCGCCGAGTTCCTCGGCACCTTCTACATGTGCTTCGCCGGCATCGGCGCAATCCTCTGCGGCACGCCGGCGGTCGGCGCGGCGCCCGGCCTGCTCGGGATCGCGCTCGCGCACGGTCTGGCGTTGTCGATTGCGGTCAACGCGTTTGGCGCCGTCAACGAGCGCGGCCGCGCAGTGAAGATCGGCGGCTTCGGCATCGGGCTCACCGTCGCCTTCGACATCCTCTGCGGCGGTCCGGTGACCGGCGCATCGATGAACCCTTGTGAACGCATCTCATAACTGGTTGATGGTGCGAGACTCTTGGCAGGGTTGACTTATCGCCGGCTAGATGGTTCCGTTCTCCTCCGGAGTCCTCGCCGGTCCTCCTGAATCGACCCCAGTCTTGGAGACATCTCTAGACGGTTTTCGGGGATCACCCAAGGGCTCCGCCTGATCGGCAACAGCGCGACGCTTGCGTTGGTTGCGGGGGCCCGCAACCGTCAATACCGACCGCACTGTCCGTCGCCGCGGCATGACACTTTTACGGGTCTTGTCGCCTTCGAGCAACCGGCGGCAGAACAACACCGACTTATCCGGTTTACCGTGGATTTGCCCGCGAACCATCTCGGTCACGGGCGGCGCCGCCGGTGCTGCGACGATCGCGCCGGCGTGAGCATAGACGTGGCCGTTTGACGGCCTAGATGTTTCCGACGCCGCTACTTGTCGCCGGGATTCAGCGTCTTGAACGCGATCGCCGCGAGGGCGCCGCCGGCGAGATCCGCCAGCAGATGCAGCCAGAGCTTCTGCCATGTGATGAAGCCGAGTGAGGCAGCCCCCACCGCCACCGCGGGATTGAACGCGCCGCCGGAGATATCGCCGACCGCGAAGGCGCCGGCGAGCACGGTAAACCCAATTGCAAGACCGAAGTACGAGTTGCCCAGCGTGTCCTTCGACGTGGCGACGTTCAGGACGACGTACGCGAGGGCGAAGGTGTAAAGCACTTCGGCGACAGCCACGTGCGCGAAGTCCGCGCTCACCGCGTGGGCTACGAAGCCTGGGCGCAGGAATGACGCGACCGCTGCGGCGGCAAGGCCCGCAATCATCTGCGCTCCCATGTACGGCAACACGTCGCCGGCTGGGCAGCGACCGCGCAGAAACACAGCCAGCGTCACGGCGGGGTTGAAGTGCGCACCTGACACGTGGCCGCCGGCATAAATCATCACCATCAGGGCCGACCCAATCGCGAGCGGGGGAATCCCCCCGGTGCCGCCCGCCATGACCGTGCACCCGATGGTCAGTACAAGAAAGAACGTGCCGATGAACTCCGCGATGTACTTGTTCATTGAGCCCTCGGCCGGGAGTGTACACGGCGGCGGCATTCAGGTTCCAGATTCCACGGTCGTTTCGAAGGTTCCGCGTTCGGGTGCGGTTAACGGGAACCCTGACAGGTCGAAGCTGACACCTTCAGGTCTCCCGAGCACGATCACCGGCTGACGCGGTTCGCCGTGCTCTTCATCATCGACCTGTCCACGCGCCGGATCCACATCGCCGGTATCGCCGCGCTCGTTACGCTCACGGCCGGCTGCGACGGCCGCGCGGTCGCACGCAGCACCGGCACGTAGCGCGAAGGCTTCAGCCGAGCGTCGCCAATCCGACCGTCGCCTCAGCGAGGGAGCGGCGCTGACTATCCAAACGTGCGCCAGGCGCGCGTGAGGTAGTCGCTCATCGTCAGCACGATCAGGATCCCGAACCAGAAGATGCTGCCGAAGACGACGGCCCACGTGAGCCGTGGGCTGTACTTCACGTGCATGAAGTACAGGATGACGATGGACGCCTTGAAGCAGGCGATGCCGATCGCGGCAATCGCGTTCAGCGGTCCGAGATCGAAGAAGGCAATCTGCACCGTGAGATACGTGCAGAACATCAGGATCCCGAAGATCAGGTAGTAGACGCGCTTGGGGAGAATGTGGGCAGACATCAGTGTGCGTGCCGCCCCAACAGGTAGAGCAGCGGAAACAGGAAAATCCAGACGATGTCGACGAAGTGCCAGTAGAGGCCCGAGATCTCGATCGGGCTGTAGTACTCCTTCGTGATCGTGCCGTTCCAGGCCCACCGCAGCATGAACGCCATGATCCCGAAGCCGATGATCATATGCAGCGCGTGCAGACCGGTCATCATGAAATACAGCGAAAAATAGATCTGCGCGTGCATGGCGTGCTGCGGCTCCTCGAAATGGAAGCCGGGTCCCGGGATGTGATGTTCCACGAACTTCTGGTAGTACTCGACGGCCTTGATTCCGAGGAACACCGAGCCGAGCGCCATCGTCGCGACGAGAAACAGCATCAGCGCCCGCCGCTGCCCGAGCTGCGCCGCGTGCACCGCCAGCGCCATCGTCAGGCTGCTGGTGATGAGCACGGCGGTATTGATGGTGCCGAGGGTGAGGTCGAGTGAGTGGCTCGCCGCGGCAAAGGCGTCCGGGTACCAGCTGCGGTAGACCGTGTAGACCATGAACAGCCCGCCGAAGAACAGCACTTCGGTGACCAGGAACACCCACATCCCGAGCGTCGTCGCTTCGGTCTGTTGATCGATCGTGTCGAAGTGGTGCGCGAGACCGTGAACGTGGTGATGCGCGGCTTCAGGCAACATGACCCTCCACCGGTGCGTGATAGTCGTACGCGTCCCAGGTGACGATCGGCGTGTGCGTGAAATTCTCGGTTGGCGGCGGCGAGGTCGTCGTCCACTCGAGGCCGACCGAGCCCCACGGATTCGAGCCCGCCAGCCTGCCGTAGCGCAGCGACCACATCAGATACGCCATCGGCAGCAGATAACCGACGCCGAGGATCGACGCGCCCGCCGAGGAGAGCACGTTCAGCACCTGGAAGTCCGGCGGATACGCGTGATAGCGGCGCGGCATCCCGAGGTAGCCGACGACGAACTGCGGGAAGAAGGTGAGGTTGAACCCGACGAAGATGATGCCCGCTGCCAGCTTCGCGAGGCCCTCGTTGTAGAGGCGGCCGCTGATCTTCGGCCACCAGTAGTGGAGCCCGCCGAGGTATCCCATGATCGTGCCGCCGACCATGATGTAGTGGAAGTGCGCGACGATGAAGTAGGTGTCGGTGACGTGCACGTCGAGGCCGACTGCCGCGAGGAAAAGCCCCGTCAGCCCTCCAATCGTGAACAGCCCGATGAACCCGTAGGCGTAGAGCATCGGCGTCTCCCACGACACCGCGCCCCTGTACATCGTCGCCGTCCAGTTGAACACCTTCACCGCGGAGGGAATTGCGACGAGAAAGCTGAGAATCGAGAAGATGAGGGCCGAGTAGACCGACTCGCCGGCGACGAACATGTGGTGGCCCCAGACGAGGAAGCCGAGCACGGCGATGGCCAGGCTCGCGAACGCGACGAACGGATAGCCGAACACCGGCTTGCGGCAGCCGGCGGCGACGAGCTCGCTGATGACGCCCATCGCGGGCAGCACCATGATGTAGACCGCGGGATGCGAGTAGAACCAGAACAGATGCTGGAAGAGCACCGGATCGCCGCCGAGCCGCGGATCGAAGAAGCCGAAGTGGAAGACGCGCTCGACGCCGACCAGCAGCACGGTGATCGCGATCACCGGCGTGCCGAGCACGTTGATCAGGCTGGTTGCGTAGGTCGACCACAGGAACAGCGGCATCCGGAACCAGGTCATGCCCGGCGCGCGCATCCGGTGGATCGTCACGATGAAGTTCAGGCCGGTGAGGATCGACGAGAAGCCGGTGATGAAGATGCCGAGCGCCGTCGGTACGACGTTGGTCGTCGACGAGACCGTGCTGAACGGCGTGTAGAACGTCCAGCCGGTGTCGACGCCGCCGGCGATGATCGCGTACAGCGTGAACAGGCCGCCGACGATGTAGATGTACCAGCTGAAGAGATTCAGTTTCGGAAACGCCAGATCCTTCGCGCCGATCATGATCGGAACGAGGAAGTTCCCGAGCACGGCAGGGATGGCGGGAATCAGGAAGAAGAACACCATCATCACGCCGTGCATGGTGAACAGCTTGTTGTAGGTCTCGTCGGTGACCAGATCGCCGGCCGGGGTCGCGAGGTCGAGGCGGATCAGCACCGCCATCGCGCCGCCGACGAAGAAGAAGAAGGTCACGCCGGCGAGATAGAGGAGCGCGATGCGCTTGTGGTCGCGGGTGAGCAGCCACGACTTGATGCCGTAGCCGTCATTCAGGTAATGCCGCGGCGGAATGAGAACGGTGCTGCTGGCCATGACTACCTTGTCTGTGCCTGTCCCTGGGAAGGCGCCTTGAGCGACTTCACGTATTCGACGAGCTCGAGGAGCTGCTCCTCGGTGACGAGCCCCTGAAACGTCGGCATGATCGGCTGAAATCCCAAGGTGACCTGCGCGCTCGGATGCAGGATTGATTCGCGGACGTACGCTTCGTCCACGGTGACCGTTTCACCGTTCTGCAGCCGCACGCTCTTGCCGAACAGGCCGTCGAGCACCGGCCCGCGGCCCTGCGCGTCGGGCCGATGGCAGGTGTTGCACGCCAGGTCCTGGAACAGCTTCGCGCCCGCGGAGGCGAGCGAGCCCTCGGCCGGTCCGCCGCTCAGCCACGCCTGGTACTCGCTCGGCTCCATCGCGATCACCTCGCCGGTCATCCCCGAGTGGCGTGTGCCGCAATATTCCGCGCAGAACAGGCGGTAGCGTCCGGGTTTGGTCGCGTGGAACCAGATGTTGACGTAGCGGCCGGGAATCACGTCCGCCTTGATGCGGAACGCCGGCACGAAGAAGTCGTGAATCACGTCTTCGGACGTCGTGATCAGCTTGACCGCCCGGCCGACCGGTACGTGCAGTTCGTTGATCTCGCGCTGGCCGTCCAGGTGCTGGAACTTCCACATCCACTGCTTGCCGACGACGTACACGTTCAGCGTTTCGTCCGGCGGCCGCGCCATCGCGTAGTACACGCTCGCACCCCAGACGAAGATCACCATCGTGATCAGCAGGGGGATCACCGTCCAGGCGACCTCGAGCACCATGCCGCCGTGAATCTGATCTCCCACCTGATCCGGCCTGCGGCGATGGAACCGGATCGCGTAGTAGACGATGAGGCCGGCGATCAGCAGCGAGAAGAAGGTCGCGACGCCGAGCAGGAAAAAATACAGCGCGTCGACGCGCGACGCCATCGTCGACGCGGCCTCGGGAAATAACGGCGTACCGGTCCACATCGCGCGCTAGATCCTCGGAGCCCTGGGCTGCAGGCCTGGCGCCAGCCGCTCGCGGCGAATCATGACCGCGACGAACGACAGCAGCGCGAGCACGGTCGCGGCGCCGGCGAGACGAAGCGCGCGCATCACGACGAGGCCGTAGCGCCCGCTCATCGGATCGTAGTGATAGCAGTAGAGCAGGAGCGCGTCCGCGACATTGCCCACTCTGCCATCGGACGCCTCGACGATCGCGTAGCGCAGATCGCGCGGCCCGTACTCGATCCCGAACAGGTAGCGGGCCAGCCGGCCGTCCGGTGTCAGCACGATGATCCCGCTGGGATGCGCGAATTGCTTCGTCGTCGCGTCCCACACGTAGCGGAAACCGGCAGCTCTGGTCAGCCGATCGATTGACGGCTGATCGCCGACGAGGAAGTGCCAGCTCGCCGCCGCGCCCTCGCGCGTGTAGCGCTCGAGGTAGATCGCTTTCTTGGCGCGCGCCGTCGCGGGCGTGTCCGCCGGATTGAAGCTGACGGTGACGATCTCGAAGTCCTCGCCCGGCTTCAGTGACAGCACGCCGAGCGCGCTCGACAGGCCGTTGATGACCTGCGTGCAGAGCATCGGGCAGTCGTAGTATGCGAACACCATGACGACCGGGCGCTTGCCGAAGTAGTCGCCGAGACGTACCGACGCGCCGCGCTCATCGCGAAAAGCGACGTCGAGCGGTACGCGCTGATCGAGGTTCTGATCGAATCCAATCTCCCGCAGAGGAGCCGGCACCTGTGACGACGCCATGCCCGGCTCGAGCTTGTAGCCGGCGCTCGCAGGCGCGGATGACATCTGGGCGTGTGCCTCAACCGCAGAGAACGCAGCGATCGCGGAAACCATTAAGACGAGAACAAAACTCTGCGTTCTCCGCGCGCGCCGCGGTTTATCGCACAACCGGGTCATTTCTTCTGCTCGGTCCGCGCGGGGAGACCGCGCTCCAGCGTCTTCTTGATCGCCTCGTCGATCGGAATCCGCACGATGCCGGCGTTCCTGTCGACCCACGAGTAGCCGGCCAGCGTCTGCTCCTCGCGCGCGCGGAGATCGGCGAGGTCCTGGCGCGGATTCGTCTGCAGGCGCGGTTCGGGCGGAAGGCGGTTTTCCTGCGTCGCCGCCAGCGGATACTCCGGCGCGTCCTGCCGTGCCTCGCGGGCGTCGAGATACTTGAACAGCACCCCGACGACGAGATAGATGACGATCGCCACGACAGTGAGCGCGACGCCGAACGCGAAGATGCCGCGAATGTCGACGTCACTCTCCTCGTGGCGTGTGCCGGCTTGGTGCCCGTCCGCCGGATGCGTGGGTGGTTGAGGCAGTTCGGCCATGGCTCTAGTGCGCCGTTCTCGGCGGCGTGCCGCGCTCGATGATCCGGCCGAGCGTTTCGTCGAACTCCGGATCGTGGACCGGGAGGATCGCGCGGCCTCGCAGTTGGTACACGAAACAGCCGGTGAAGATCGCGCCCATCGTCAGCGGCAGCACGCCGTCCATCCAGCTCACGCCGATCCCGTTCGGGTGAAACTCCGGCGCGATCAGCCAGAACAGATCCAGGACTCTGACAACGAGGATCGCCACGGCGACTTTCACCAGCAGCTCGGGCTGACGCTTCACGGTCCGGGACAGCAGCACGACGAACGGCACGGCGAAATGAAACACCATCAAGCCGACGCCGATCGGCCGCCAGCCGGTCTGGAGCCGGTGCAGGTACCAGGCAATCTCGGCCGGCAGATTGCCCGACCAGATGATCAGGTACTGCGAGAAAGAGAAGTACGCCCACAGCATCACGAACGCGAGCATCAGGTTGCCGAGATCGTGAAAGTGGTCCGGCTGGACGATGCGATCGAGCGGAGCGCGCCGGCTCAGCCAGGTGAGCGCGACGATCAGGAAGGCCAGCGACGACAGCCCCTGGCCGCCGATGATCAGCACGCCGTAAATCGTCGAGTACCAGTGCGGCTCGAGCGACATCATCCAGTCGAACGACGCGAAGGTGATGGTCAGGCCGTAGGCGACCAGGCCGCTGCCGCTGAGCAGCTGCATCCGGCGTGCGAGACTGGGATTGCCGGTGCGGTCCTGCTCGAGCGACCAGGTGTTCAGGAAGTACGCGTAGGCATTCCACACCAGGAAGTACATCGCGGCGCGGATCAGGAAGAACGGGATGTTCAGGTACGCCTGTTTGTGCTGCAGCACTTCGTCGTGCGCGACGAGATCCGCGCTCGTCCACGGATACATCCTCGACATGCCGAGCGCAATCGGCAGGAAGAGCAGCGTCATCACCGGCAGCACGCGCGTGGCCGCGCCAATCGGCCGGCGGATCAGCACGCCCCACGCGCCGCCCGAGAGCTGATGGATCATGCCGAGCGCCAGGCAGCCGAGCGTCACGCCCAGCCACAGCATGTAGGCCATCAGGTACGACTGCAGGAACTGCGTGGGATTCAGGAACAGCCCCAGCGCCGAGAGCGCGGCGCCGGCGGCGCCGCCGATCAGCAGTCGCTGCTGCAGACCCTTCAGCTCGGGAATCGCGACGTCGGCGGTTTGCGTGATCGGTGTCACCGGATCTTGTCCCGCTCCGAAGGAGGCACGTCGGCGAGCGTCGCGTGCCCGCTCGTCTGCAGCGCACGGACGTAGGCGATGATCGCCCAGCGATCCTCCGCGCGAATCTGCCCGGCGTAGTCGGGCATCGCGCCGAAGCCGTTGGTGATCACGTCGAAGAGATGCCCGACCGGCGCCGCGAGCAGCCGGTCCTGCAGGAACGACGGCGGATGGCGGAAGCCGCGCTGGACGATCATGCCGTCGCCCTGCCCGGTGCGGCCATGGCACGGCGAGCAGTAGATGTCGAACCGCTCGCGTCCCCGCGCCATCGTCGCCGCTGTGACTGGCGCGGGAAACAGCGTCGAGTCCTGGCCGTTCATCTTGCCGGTGTAGGTGAGGTCGTCGTCGTTCAGATGACCGCGCGCCACCGTGCCTTCGACCGTCGTCCGCGCCGAACGCGCGTCGCCGAAGAACGTCGACTCGCGCAGCGGGATGTACTTCGGCTGATCGTGCATGTCCTGCCGGCAGGCTGTCAGAAACAGCGACAAGGCCGCAAAGGAAAGAACGACGGACCTGGTCTGGTTTTCAGTCCGCGGCAACGGTGGTGACCTCCCGCGGGTCGAGCGTCTCGAGAAAGCGACGCGTCGACTCCAGATCGAACTTCGGATCCGCCGACTCGATGCAGAGGAAGAACCGGTTGCGGCTGGCGAGCGCGAAACGTGGCACGTTGAAGACCGGGTGGTACGGCTGCGGCAGGCCGTTGAGCGCGAGCATGCCGAGCACCGCGGACAGCGCCGCGACGAGAATCGTGCACTCGAAGGTGACCGGGATGAATGCCGGCCAGCTGTGGAACGGCTTGCCGCCGATGTTCAAGGGATACGCCGACACCGACACCCAGTACTGGAGCGCGTACCCGCCGATGCAGCCGACCAGGCCGCCGATCAGCACCACCAGCGGCAGCCGCGACGGGCGCTCGCCGAGCGCGTGATGCAGCGCCTCGATCGGAAACGGCGAGTAGGCGTCCATGAACCGGTAGCCTTCGTGATGCGCGCGCTCCGTCGCCGTGACCAGCGATCCCGGGTCGTCGAACTCGGCGATCAGGCCGTAGACCGCGGCTGACGCCCTCATTCTTCGCTCACCTTCGCTTCAGGCAGAATCGTCCGCATCTCGAAGATGGAAATCATCGGCAGGAAGCGCAGGAACAGGAACAGCAGCGAGAGGAACAGGCCGATCGTTCCGAGAAACGTCGACCAGTCCCAGAAGGTCGGCGCATAGCGGCCCCACGACGAGGTGAGGAAGTCGCGGTGCAGGCTCAGCACGATGATCACGAACCGCTCGAGCCACATCCCGGTGTTGACGATGAGCGAGATCAGGAAGAGCATCGGCACGCTGGTGCGCACGCGCTTCGACCACAATGCCTGCGGGATCACGACGTTGCAGAGAATCAGCGCCCAGTAATAGACGGCATAGGGCCCGAACATGCGGTTCATCGGCACGAAGCCTTCGTAGGTGTCGGCGCTGTACCAGGCGATGAACCCCTCGGTGAAGTAGCCGTAGGCGACGATCAACCCGGTGACCAGCATCACCTTCGCCATGTTCTGCAGGTGGCGCATGGTGATGAAGTCCTCGAGCTTGTAGACCGCGCGGATCGGAATCGCGAGCGTGAGCACCATCGCGAAGCCCGAGTAGATTGCGCCGGCGACGAAGTAGGGTGGGAAGATCGTCGTGTGCCAGCCGGGCACGATCCCGACGGCGAAGTCGAAGCTCACCACCGTGTGCACCGAGACGACGAGCGGCGTTGCCAGGCCGGCGAGCAGGAGGTACGCCGTCTCGTAGCGATACCAGTGGTGTGCCGATCCGCGCCAGCCCATCGCCAGCATGCCGTAGATCACCCGGCCGGCGCGGTGCTGCGAGCGATCGCGCAGCGTCGCCAGGTCGGGGATCAGGCCGACGAACCAGAAAAGCGCCGAGACGGTCGCGTAGGTCGAGACCGCGAACACGTCCCAGATCAGCGGACTCCTGAACTGCGGCCACAGGTCCATCGTGTTCGGGTACGGGAACAGCCAGTACGCGAGCCACGGCCGTCCGGTGTGGAACAATGGAAAGATCCCGGCGCACGCGACGGCGAACAGCGTCATCGCCTCCGCAAACCGGTTGATCGACGTCCGCCAGGTCTGCTTCAGGAGCAGCAGGATCGCGGAGATCAGCGTGCCGGCGTGACCGATGCCGATCCACCACACGAAGTTCGTGATGTCGAACGCCCACCCGACCGGGATGTTGTTGCCCCAGATCCCGATGCCCTTGGTGACGAGATACGTGAGCGAGATCAGCAGCAGCAGCGCAAAGGCGGCCGCGGCCATGAAACCGAGATACCAGCCCAGCGGCGTCTTTCGTGTGAGGACGATCGCGCTGATCTTGTCGGTGACCGTGCTGAACGTGTGACCCGGCGCGATCACCGGCGGCGCGCCGATGACGGGCTGAAGCGGATCCTGGATGGGTTCGGGCATCTCAGCCCTCGAGCTCCGGGTTCACGTTGCGGATCGCCGCCAGGTAGGTGGTTCGGGGCCGCGTGTTGAGCTCGCCGATCAGCGAGTAGTTGCGCTCCTCGGCCTGAAGCTGTGCAACGCGGCTCGCCGGATCGTTCAGGTTGCCGAAGACGATGGCATCGGCGGGACACGCCTGCTGACACGCGGTCTGGATGTCGGTGTCGCGAACCGGCCGGCTCTCCTGCTCCGCGTCAATCTTCGCGCGGTTGATGCGCTGCACGCAGTAGGTGCACTTCTCCATCACACCGCGGCTGCGGACGCTGACGTCGGGGTTGCGCGCGAGCTTGAGGCTCGGCGTGTTCCAGTCCTGGTAGAGCAGGAAATTGAAGCGCCGGACCTTGTAGGGGCAGTTGTCGGAGCAATAGCGGGTGCCGACACAGCGGTTGTACACCATGTCGTTCAGTCCCTCGTGGCTGTGCACGGTGGCGCCGACCGGACAGACGACCTCGCACGGCGCGTTCTCGCACTGCATGCACGGCACCGGCTGGAAGTAGGTCTCCGGATTCGACTCCTCGCCGCGATAATACGTGTCGACGCGGATCCAGTGCATTTCCCGGCCGCTCAGCACTTCGTTCTTGCCGACCACGGGGATGTTGTTCTCCGCCTGGCAGCCGACGACGCACGCATTGCAGCCGATGCAGGCATTGATGTCGATCGCCATGCCCCACCGGTAGCCGGCGTATTCGTAGTTGGGATACAGCGTGACCGTGCGCGGCGGCGTCTCCTCACCCTCGTGGATCGCGCGCGGGTTCTTTACGAACTCGTCGCGCGTCAATGCCCTGACCATGCCGCGGCCGTTCATCAGGTGGTGATACTGGGTGCACGCGAGGGAGAAGTCGCCGCCCGTCTGGACGATCTCGAGCCCTTCGCCGAACTCGGGCGCATCGGCGGTCCGGATCGCGTTCGCATTGAAGCCGGCGCCGACCGCGAGCTTGCCGCCGCGCGCACGGCCGTAGCCGAGATGCACCGTGGCGCAGCCGTCCGGATGACCGGCGACCTCGAACAGCGGCCCGCGGATCGTGCGGCCGCGGTATCGGAGCTCGACGATGTCGGTGATGATCTGGCCGTGCTCACCGCCGCGGAACGCCGGATGCTCCGTGTGGCGCAGCGCCGCGGCCGTCGCCGGGCTGACGATCACGGCATTGTCCCACGTCAGCCTCGTGATCGGCTTCGGCAGCTCCTGCAGCCAGCCGTTGTTTGCGAACCGTCCGTCGAGGATCGACGGATCGTTCCTGAAGTTGATTTCGAGTCCGCCACCCTGTGCGGCGGGCCGCGCGGCCGCGGGTGCGGCTCCTGCCGTGACGCTTTTCGCCGGGAAAGCCGTGTTCGCCACGACACCGTCGTGCAGCCAGCGGCGCCAGGTGCGATCGTCCTTGTCGACCTTCCAGAATTCGCGAATCAGGTCGTGGGCGCTCCGCTCGGGCCGGTCGCTCATCGACGCGAGCACCTCGTGCGCCGACTTGCCGCCGTAGAGCGGCGCAATCAGCGGCTGCACGATCGACACGGTGCCGTCGAACGCACGCGCGTCGCTCCACGCCTCGAGGAAGTGCGCCTCGGGAATGTGCCAATGACAGAGCGCGGCGGTCTCGTCGACGTGCTGACTGAGGTGCACACGCATCTGCACCTTGCTGAGCGAGGCGTCGAAGTTCAGGTCCGCCGGTGCGGAGTACACCGGGTTGCCGCCGAGCATCACCAGCAGATCGACCCTGCCGGCGTTCATGGCGGCGACGAGGTCGCGCAGCGACTGAATCTGATCGACCGGCTCGGCCTCCGCCGTCTGCGTGTGGACGACGGTGGTGCCGACGTTGCCGAGCGACTGGTTGATCGCGTGCGCGAGCGCGTGAACCGCCGCGGGCTGGCCGTCGCCGGCGATCACGATCGAGCGGCCGCGATGCGCCTGCAGATCCTTCGCGACCGCCGCGACGAACTTCGCGGTCCTGTCCGGGCCGGCTGACGTGCCCTGCCCACTGCCGACGCCGAGCGCCGCAGCGATCTGTCGCGCGATCGCCTCGATCTCGCCTGGCCGCGCCGGGAGCCGGTGATCGGCCCGGGACCCGGTGGACGTCGGCATCGACTCGATCGCGTACAGGCGGTTCATCCGATCGGCCTGCCCGGGACGGCGGCGTGCCGCGAAGTCGCGCGCGTGGCGCAGCGAAGCGGGCCCGCAGCCGAGGAAGTCGGCGTCGAAGGCGAGGATGACGTCGGCCTGATCGAATCGGTACTGCGTGTCGACGAAGTCGCCGAACGCGAGCCTGGCGCCGACGCGCGCGTTGTTCCGGCTCGCCGGATCCCACTGATGCCACTTCGCGTCCGGATAGCGCGAGAGCACGTCGCGAATCTGCGCGGCGAGCGTCGGCGATCCGACCGATTCGGTGAGCAGGCGGACGCCGGCGCCTCGCAGCGGACGCTGCGCGGTGAGCGCGGCATTCATTGCACCGAGAAACGCCGACCAGGGGCGGATGTCGCCGAGGTTGGTGAGGGTCTGCGATCGATCCGGATCGTAGAGGCCGAGAATCGCCGCCTGCGCGAAGACGTCGCTCGAGCCAAGACTCCCGGGATGCAGAGGGTTGCCTTCGATCTTGGTCGGCCGTCCTTCGTGGCTTTCGACGAGCAATCCCGTGGCCACGCCGCCGATGGTCATCGCCGTCGCATAGAAGAGCGGCTTGCCCGGCACGAGCTCTTCGGGCTGACGGACGTAGGGCACGATCCGCTCCACCGGCTGGCGCGTGCACGCCGAGACACCCGCGAGCGCGAGCGATGCGCCCATCAGCTTCAGAAACGTGCGCCGCGCCACCGGATCGGCGACCTGTTCGATCGTCGGCAGCAGGCTGGGGAACTCGTTGCAGAGGTGCCGCTGAAAATCCGGATCGCCAAGGCGCTCTTCGAGCGTGCGCCAGAAGAATCGGGAGTCGGGAGTCCGGAGTCGGGATTCGCTCGAATTCGGGCGGCCGCTTCCTGCTCCGTGCGAACCCCGATTCCCGGGTTCTCCGTGCGAATCCCGAATCCCGAATCCCGAATCCCGCTCTGTGGTGCTCATCGGTGGCAGGTCGAACAGCTCGTGAGCTTCTGAATCTGGTACTGCGCGACCAGCTGTTTCCCGAGCTCGTACTGGTCGGCCGGCGGCGCGTAGTCCACTCTGAACACCGCCTCGCGCGGCCGGACGTACTGCTCCGGGTTGCGGTGGCAGTCGAGGCACCACTCCATCTGCAGCGACTTCTCCTGCATCATCAGCGGCATCCGGTCCACTTGTCCGTGGCAGGTGGTGCAGCCGACGCCCTTGTTCACGTGGATGCTGTGGTTGAAGTAGACGAAGTCGGGGAGATCGTGCACGCGGGTCCACGCAATCGACCTGCCGGTGCGGAAGCTGTCGCGGACCGATTCGAGGAACGGGCTGTTGGCGAAAATCTGCGAATGGCAGTTCATGCACGTCCGGGTGGGCGGGATCCCGGCGAACGCGGATTCCTCGACCGACGTGTGGCAGTAGCGGCAGTCGATGCCGTTGCCGGCGACGTGCCGCTCGTGGCTGAACTGAATCGGCTGCTCGCGGGCGACGTGCGCCTCGGTCATCCAGGGCGATCGATTGACTTCGCTGAACAACCAGCCGAGGCCGGCGATGAAGAACACCGCGCCGAAGATGCTGACGCGAGCAATCGTGTTGGTCGAACGATGAAAGATCTGCGACATCGAAAACGAAGCGAACCGCGACGTCGAACCCCGGATGCCGACGCGCTCGTCCGCGGCGGCCGGCGAAACCGTTCGAGCTTACTGCGATTTCGAGCGCCCGTGAGCGCCTCGATTTTGTGAAATGTTTCACGTTATTGTCAAAAACCACGGTCTTCGCGCTGGTTCGGCCGGTTCTGCATGATTTGTTTGCGCAGCCGTTACGAGCCGGCGCGCGCCGCCGCGGGATCCGGCGGCCGCTCCCAGACATACGCGCCGCCGCCCACGTACTTCGAGAACCACTCGAGCTCGGCGTTGGCCTTGAAGACGAGATGCCGCGGATCGGTCCACAGATGGCCCTCGCGCGGACCGACATAGAGATGCGTCGGCACGTTGTGGCTCCGCAGCGCGCGGAACATCTCCTGCGCCTGCGCCAGCGGCACGCGCGCGTCGTTCTCGCCGGCGAAGAGCAGCGTCGGCGTCGTGACGTTGGCGACATCCTTCAGCGGAGAGCTGGTCCAGAACTGCTCGATCGGCCCATTTTTCTGCCACGGCGTGCCGCCGAAGTAGGTGATGCGAAAAGCGGTGTTGTCGGTCTGCCCCCACAGCGACGTCCAGTTCGCGACGCCCGCGCTCGCCGACGCCGCCTTGAAGCGATCGGTCATCGTCACCAGCTTGTGCGTCAGCGTCGCGCCGGCGCTGATGCCCATCACAATCAGCCGGTCGGGGTCGGCGACGCCGCTCTTCACGAGATGATCGACGCCGGCGAGCACGTCGGTCGCCATGTTGTGGAAGTAGCCGTTGTTGACGTCGCGCAGAAACGCCGCGCCGTACCCGGCGCTGCCGCGATAATTCGGACGCAGCACGGCGTAGCCCTTCGCGGTCAGCACGGGAAAGTAGTTCAGCAGCAAGCCGGGCCCGGCGCCGAACTTGTCCGACTCCATCGGCCCGGAGTGCAGCTGGACGACGAGCGGATACCGGCGCCCCGATTCGTAGCCGATCGGGTAGAAGAGGATGCCCTCGATCGGCACGCCGTCGGCGCCGTGCCACTCGACTTTCTCCTGCCGCGGCAGCGCCACATCGCGTTCGAGCGCGTCGAAGACGCCGGTCACCCGTGCCGGCGGAGACGATTCGCCGATCGCGAGCGTCCAGGCGTCGCCGAACCGTGTCGGCTCGTCGAGCTGACAGACGATTTTCCGCGCGCCGACTGCAATCGACCATCCTGGCGCGACGAAGTGCGCGCCGTCGGTGAGCTGCCGCGTGGCTCCCGATCGCGCGTCGATCTCGAACAGCTCGCTGTGCACGCCCATGTTGACCGAGGCGATGATCGAGCGCCCGTCGGGCGCCCACAGCGCCTGATCGATCGTGTAGCGGAAATCCGGCAGCAGCGCGCGCGGCGCCCCGCCGGCCGCCGCCACGATGAAGATCGTCGTCGGATAGTACGGCTCGAAGCGTTCGTTCGTATCGGCGAGGAAGAGCAGCTGCGAGCTGTCGGGCGAGATGTCGATGAGACGCTCTTCGACCGCGTTGCTGGTCAGGACGCGCGGGTTTTCGCCACTGGCGTCCATCACCCACAGCTCGCCGCGCCGGGCGTCCTCGTCGTAGGGCGTCGGCGCGCGCTGCACGGCGATCCGCCGGCCGTCCTGTGACAACCGGTACTCGTTCACCGTCAGCGCTCCGGTCGTGATTTGCGTCTCTGCGCCGGTCGCGACGGCGATCTTCCAGAGCTGGCGCAGCTTGTAGTTCTCGTCGAACGCATACACGTCGTCGCGCACGCGATCGCGTTCACGTTCGTCGCCGGTGAGCGGGTCGGATGCGGTGAAGTAGACCGACGCGCCATCGGGCGACCAGCTGGGCGCGGCGACGGCGGTCGAATGCTTCGTCAGCGCGCGCGCTTCGCCGCCGTCGGCCGGCATCAGCAGGAACTGACCCGCGCGGGCGAACAGGAGCGTCCTGCCGTCGGGCGACCAGCGGACCACCGGCTGGTCGCCACCTTCCGCGAAGGTCAGCTGCTGCGCCGCGCCGCCGGCGGTCGGCTGGCGCCACAGATGAAACACGAGACGGTTGGTCTTCCAGTCAGTCGTCGAGACGAAGTACGCGAGCGTCCGGCCATCAGGAGACAGCTGGGGCGAAAAGAGCCGCGACAACTCGGCGAGGTCGATGAGCGTGAGTGACCGGCGGCTCTGGGCATTGGTGGCGTTACCCCGAACGAGAAGGGTCCAGCCCAGAACGAGGCACACGAACGCGCCTCTATACGACTTCATACGACATTATAGAAGCTACGCTGCGATCTACTCCGAGGATCGGTCGTACGCCCGGGAGCCCTACTGGGCCTGGTCCGTGGACGCCCTGACGTCCTTCTTATCGTCACCAGGCGCCTTCTCCCAGCTGAACGCTCGTTTGGTCGCGTACTTCTCGAACCATTCCACCTCGGCGTTGAGCTTGAACAGTTGATGCCGGAGCTCGCCCCAGCCGTGCGGTTCCCGCGGCGCGACGTAGAGATGCGTCGGAACGCCGTTCGACTTCAGCGCGCGATACATCTCGATCGACTGCGGCATCGGCACGCGCGGATCCCGTTCGCCGACGAAGAAGATCGTCGGGGTCTTCACGTTGGCGACGTCCTTCAGCGGAGAATTGTTCCAGTAGGCCTCGATCGGCGCGCTCTTCTGCCACGGCGTGCCGCCGAACCACGGCGTGCGGAACGCGCGGATGTCGGTCTGCGCGTACATCGAGATCCACTGCGCGACGCCGGCGCCGCTCGATGCCGCTTTGAACCGGTCGGTCGCCGTGATCACCTTGTTCGTCATGTGCCCCCCGGCGCTCCAGCCCATTTTCACCATGCGATCGGGATCGGCGATGCCGCGGCGGATCAGTTCGTCGGCGCCGGCAATCACGTCGAGGTGCGCGTTCTGAAAGTAGTGGCCGATCATGTCGCGCAGGAAGGCGTCGCCGTAGCCGGTGCTGCCGCGATAGTTCGGCTGCAGGCTCACGTACCCTTTTCCGGCGAGCACCTGGATCTCGTACGCCGTGGAGCCGACGCCGTACTTGTCGGCGGCCTGCGGGCCGCCGTGCGTCATGACCGCGAGCGGATACTTCTGACCGGCCCGATAGTCGATCGGATACGTGACAATGCCTTCGACCGTCGCGCCGTCGGCGCCCTTCCACTGGATCGCCTCCTGCCGGCCGAGCGCGAAGTCGCGGGCCAGATAATCGAATACGTGCGTGACCTGCGTCGGCGCCGTGTCGCTGACTGCCATCGTCCAGACGTCGCCGCCGCTCATCGAATCGCTGATCGTGAACGCAAGGCGGTCGCCCGATCGCGACAGCGAACTGATGTTGTGCCTGCCGTCGGTGATCTGCCGCGGCTTGCCGCCGGCAGCCGGGATCACGAACAGCTCCTCGTGCACGCCGAGATTCGCCAGTACGTAAATCGACTTGCTGTCTTTCGACCACGCGGCGCGGTCGACGTCGTAGGGCTCGTTCTCGCCGAGGAGCACATGCGCGGCGCCGCCGCCGGCCGGCACGACGAACAGGCGTCCGTTGTAATAGCTCTCGAAGCGCGCGTTCGCGCCCGAGATGAACAGCACCTGTGAGTTGTCGGGCGAGATCGCCGGGTTGTTTTCCTGGATCGTGTTCTTCGTGAGTTGCAGCGCGCTCGACCCGTCAGCGTTCGCGATCCACACCTCGTTCTGATCGCCCGATCCGAGAAGAGGCGTCGGCGCGCGGAGGTAGACGATCGTCCGTCCATCGTCGGACAGCTCGTACCCGGTGATCGAGAAGTCGCCGTCGGTGATCCTGGTCTCGGCCTTCGACGTGACGTTCACCTTCCAGAGGTGCGTCTGCTTGTAGTTCTCGTCGTACGCGTAGACGTCGTCCTTCAGGCGATCGCGCGCGCGCTCGTCCGGCGTCTTCGCCTCGGCGGCTTTGAAATAGAGTGCCGCGCCATCCGGCGTCCAGAAGAGATCCGAGACGGCGGTCGCGTGCGTCGTCAGCTGGCGCGCTTCGCCGCCGTCCACCGGCATGACGTAGATTTGCGCGCTTTCGTTGTCGCCGCGCTTCGCCGTAAACGCGATCGTCTTTCCGTCCGGCGACCAGCGCGGCCCGTTCTCGCCGTCGGCGCCGCTCGTCAACTGCACCGCTTCGCCGCCGGCGCGGGCGCGCCACACATGCGACACGCGGCGGCCGGCCTTCCAGTCGGCGTCGGCGCGGATATAGAGGAGGTCGCGACCGTCGGGCGAGACCTGCGGGTCGGAGACCCGCGGGACGTTCAGCAGATCCACGATGCCCATCGGCCGCGGCGCCTGAGTGCCGGCGCGGGCCGTAAGCCCGAGGACGACGAGCGCGGCGGCGAGCGGGAGGCGCCAGTGTGCTCTGGTCATGTGAGATATTAGACCCGAATCAAGGAGCGTCCGCATGAAGGTTTTCGTGACGGTTCTCGTGCTGAGCGGCGTCGTCGCCGTTGCCTCTCCCGTCCGCGCGCAGACGCCGATCCCGACCGCCGTCGAGAACGATTTCGTCGCTCGTGATTTCACGTTCGCGTCCGGCGAGACCCTTCCCGAATTGAGAATCCATTACCGGACACTCGGGACGCCGCAGCGCGACGCGGCCGGCGTCGTGCGGAACGCCGTCATGGTGCTCCACGGTACCGGCGGCACGGGCGGCGCCTTCCTGTCGCGGACGTTCGGCGGCGAGCTCTTCGGACCGGGCCAGCTCCTCGATGCGACCCGGTACTTCATCGTGCTGCCCGACGGCATCGGCCACGGCAAGTCGAGCAAGCCGAGCGACGGTCTGCACGCGCGCTTCCCGAAGTACACCTACGACGACATGGTGCGCGCGCAGCACGCCATGCTCGTCGACGGCCTCGAGGTGACGCACCTCCGGCTCGTCATGGGCACGTCGATGGGCGCGATGCACTGCTGGGTGTGGGGCGAAATGTATCCTGATTTTGCCGACGGCCTCGTGCCGCTGGCCAGCGCGCCGACGCAGATCGCCGGGCGCAACCGCGTGATGCGCAAGATGATCATGGACAGCATCACCCACGATCCGGCGTGGAAGAACGGCGAGTACGCGACGCAGCCGCATGAAGGGCTGGTCGGTGCCATCAACCTGCTGATGATGATGACGAGCAGTCCGATGCAGTGGCACAAGACCGCGCCGACGCGCGACGCGGCGGACAAGTGGTACGAGGAGCAGATCGCGACGCGCGTGGCGTCGACCGACGCCAACGACATGCTCTATCAGTACAATGCGTCGCGCGACTACGATCCGTCCCCGAACCTCGACAAGATTACGGCGCCGCTGCTGGCGATCAACTCGGCCGACGACGTCGTCAATCCGCCGGAGCTGGGAATCATGGAGCGGCTGATGCCGCGCGTGAAGCACGGCAAGTACGTCCTGATTCCGACCAGCGACCGGACCAGGGGCCACGGCACCCACTCCCTGCCGTTGGTGTGGGGCAGTTACCTCGCGGATTTCATGCGAGAGCTGGCGCCGGCAGGGACGCGCTAGAGGGGACCGCTCCAGATCGAGTGGAGACGTCCCCTCCGCTGTCGTACGTTCTAATCCCGGTCCTCGTTGTGTTCCCGGGCGTGCTTCGCAGGGCGGAAATGATGCCTCGTCGTAAACCGGGATACGTGCGTGCCGACCTTCGCGCCGACGCGAGTCGAGTGTCTGTAATGCATGCCGCCGTAGATCCGCGCGTCGAGCACCTCCGCCAGCGCGTCCGAGAAGTGCATGTACGTTCGAACCGGATTCACGACGCCGGCGACAGTGCTGTCGATCGAGAAGACGACCTCGTCTGTACCGAAGAAATGCTTCAAGGTCTCGGTTGAAGCGCCGCTGAAGCAGCCGTGAGCCGCAGGGTACTCGGGATGGTTGGGAGTGACGATGACGCCTATCCATGCCGGATCCGGGGCCGTTTCCGGGTTCCCGTCTGAGTCGCCGGCACGGATGGCCGTCACCGGCCGCCAGAAGTTGTAGAAGTACTTCGCATCCCAGCATGCAATCAGCGCATCGGCCGACGCAGTAGCCAGCATCGCGAAGTACCGGGCGTTGTCGGCCAGCCCAAGGCCCTTCGCGATCGACAGCGCGCGCCAGGCGCGGTTCCACTGCAGGGGCGGATTGTCACTCCAGAAGCGCGCGATATCGGTCTGCTCGGCGGTGCGGCTGCTTCCCACTGCCGATCCGAGCGCCTTGATCTCGTTGTAATCGCGTGCCCACGCCTCGCTGGTCAGGCTCAGAGGGCCGTCAGGGCGGAACTGCGAGGCCGATTTCAAGACGAACGGCTGCACGAACGGCGTCTCTGGTGCCTGAGCGGCAAGAAACGCCGGCGGGGTTGGTACCCACACGCCGGGGCCGGAACCCGGCACGTAGTTCACGGTGGCGTCGCGGCCGTCTCCGGCGCGCGCCATCAGAATCGCGCTCGCCGCCCGTTCGCCGACGGCGACCCCGTTCACCCTCGCGACGTCGTCGGGAAGCGCCGCGAGCGACGCCGCGTACTTCGCATCGAGGTCGGCGACCTGCCCGGGGAACAACGCCACCAGGACGGCATGTGCGGCCGCTGCCACCGCCGCGTCAGCCGACGCCGGACGATTGACGTCCGGCACGCTCGCATAGCTCTCGAAGGGAGCTCCCTCGATCGCGTTGACGGCGTCGAAAATCGCCAGATGGACCATCGCCAGCCTGATCAATGCGCGTGGCGGCACTTGTCCGCCAATCGTCACGATCGCCCGCGCTGCATGAGCGTTCCAATCCATGACGATGTCGGCGCGCGCGGGCGCTGCGGGAACAATGGCGATCGCCACTGCGATCACGGTCAACTCGATTCTGCTCATACGTCCTCCCCGCCTGCCCGTTCGGCTGTGTCGAGAGGTGAACGGGTACAATCGGCGTCGTCACGATCGCGCGAAGCAGGGAAAGAAGTCGTGACCGCGTTCGGATGAAATCCGGAAATTCTTCGGATGTCCCTCAAACGCCTGTTTGCGTTCGATCGGTATCGGCTCGACGAACACGAGCGCCAGCTTCTGCGCGAGGGGCAGGCCGTCCAGCTCCCGCCGAAAGTGTTCGATTTGCTGGCGGTTCTGGTCCGGAGCGCGGGCCGCCTGCTCGAGAAGCAGCAATTGCTCGACGAGGTCTGGCCGGGTGTGGCCGTGGAGGAGGGCAGCCTCGCCCGCGCCGTTTCGTCGCTGCGTCGTGCGCTCGGCACGACGGCCGACGGCCACGACTACATTCAAACGGTCTCGAAGCGCGGGTATCGATTCGTCGCACACGTTCGAGCCACCGACGAGAACCTCGACGTCAGACCGTCGGGCATCGCGCTGCCGCCGTCGCTCACTGTGGCCGCCGCAGTCGATTTCGTCGGCCGCGAAGTCGAACTCGAACAGATGCAGCAGGTGTGGCAGCGCTCGACCGACGGGCGTCGGCAGCTGCTGCTCGTTGCGGGTGAGCCGGGCATCGGAAAGACGCGGCTCGCGCTCGAATTCGCCCGCCGTCGCGGTGACGAAGGGAGCACGGTCCTGCTGGGATGCAGCGACGAAGAGAGTCTGCTTCCTTATCAGCCGTTCGTCGAATGTCTCAGCTGGTATGTCCGTGTCTGCCCGCTCTCCGATCTACGGAGTCAGCTCGCTGCCATTGGGGGCGGCGGCGAGCTCGGACCGTTGCTCCCGGAGGTGCACTCCCGCATTCCGGACCTGCCCGGTCCGCCGGCGATCGACGCCGAAGGACAGCGATACCGTCTGTTCGAAGCGGTCGCGGCGTTGCTCGCGCTCGCGTCACGGGCGCGACCCGTGCTCCTGATCTTCGACGACTTGCAGTGGGCCGACAGGCCGACGCTGCTGATGCTGCGGCACGTCATGCGCTCCGCCCGCGCGGCGTCGTTCACGATCGTTGCGACCTACCGGGAGAGCGAGCTCGGTCGCACGCATCCGCTCGGAGAGATCCTGATCGGGCTGCGCCGCGAACCAGGGGTGACGCGGTTCGTGCTGCGCGGACTCGGGCTCGCACACATCAGCACGCTGGTCGACTCGATTGTCGGGCCGGACGCTCCGTCGCAGCTGCCGCAGATGGTCATGAGCAGCACCGACGGCAATCCTTTCTTCGCGACCGAAATCCTCCAGCATCTGAAGGAGACCAGAACAATCGATCGGATTGGCGGACGGCCCGCGGAGCTCGCCGAGTTCGGCTTGTCGGAAGGAATCAGAGAGGTAGTCGGCCGGCGGCTGTCGCGCCTGAGCGACGCGTGCAATCACGTGCTCTCTGTCGCCGCCGTCATCGGGCGCGAATTCGATCCGAGCGTCGTCGAAGCCGCTGCCGATCTGCCGGACACCGAGCTGCTGAACGCCCTCGACGAGGCGCTGCGCGCACAACTGGTCAGCGAATCTCTCGAGATGAACGGGCGTTTCGTGTTCAGACACGCGTTGATACGGGAGACGCTGTATCGCGAACTGAGCTCGCCGCGTCGGGTGAAGCTCCACCGGCGTGTGGCCGATGCAATCGAACAACTCGCGCAGCACCTGTCGCGGCCGCCGCTGGCCGAGCTCGCCTATCATTTCTCGAACTCGGCATCGACCGGCGTGGTCGACAAGGCCATCGCCTATGCCACGCAGGCCGGCGATCGCGCGGCTGACGGCCTGGCCCATGAAGAGGCGGCGCGCCTGTTCGACATCGCGCTCCATTCGCTCGAACTGAAGCCCGCCGACGATGAGACCGCGCGGTGGCGCGTCGACCTGCACACGCGGCGCGCCCGTTCGTTCGAGGCGCTCGGCCAGTGGAGGCTCGAGGTGCGCGACCTCGAGGCCGCGCTCGACCACATCGATCCGCGGCGCGTCGAACAGCGGTGCGAGATCGTGCTCGCTCTCGCACGGGCCTGGTTTCTCCTGCTCGACGTTCATTCCGTCGAACAGTACGCGACCGACGCGCTGCGGCTCGCCGAGCAGTTGCAGCGTCCTGATCTCGCCGCGAACGCGATGGCGTGGCTGGCGCGCTGCCGGCAGGCCAGCGGCGATCTCGGCGGGGCAATTGAGATGGACCGCCGCTCGATGTCACGCGCGCCCGGTGTCGTGACCGCCGCCCATATCATGGGACCGCTCACGCTGTATCTGGCCGGACAGTCGACGCAGGCGCTCGCGCTGGCCACCGCGTCAGCCGATTTTGCACGCTCGTCGCGCGACACGACGTTCATCATGTATTCTCTGGCGCACCTCGGCCTGAACCTGGCTGCGGCTGGACGGTACGCGGAAGCCGCCGACGCGTTCCGCGAGGCGCGCAGCTTCGGCCAGAAGTACGGCGCGCTGCCGATGCTCGCCCGTGCCACAGCCATGGCGGCGGGTCTGCACTTGACCGTTTTCGATTTTGACGGGGCGGAGGCCCTGCAGTCCGAGGCGTGCGAACTGGCCCGTGGCGTCGGCTTCGTGCCCCCGATCGTCAGCGCGGGAATCGACTCGCTCCTGACCTTCGCGCGCCGCCGCGAGCCGGGTCGCGCCGAGCGGCTGCTGGACGAGACGGCCGCTGCGGCCGCGAGCACGGCAGGCTGGCACGAGTGGTTGTGGCAACTCCGTCTGACGCAGGCCCGGGCCGAACTTGCGCTGGCCCGGGACGCCTTCGACGAGGCGATCGGCACCGCGACGGCCAGCATCGAACAGAGTCGCGCGAGACGCCGTCCCAAGTACGAGGTGCTCGGCCTGATCACCCGATCGCGCGGCCTCGCGGCACTGGCCCGAACCCGCGACGCGATCGCCGACGCGACGACCGCCGTGAGCGTCGCGGACGGAACTGCCGATCCGGTGCTCCAGCTTCTCGCCGCCGAGGCGCTGCTGGAGCTCGATGGAACGGACGAAATGTCCCGGCGGGCGCGCGCGACGGCGGACCGGATTCACGCTGCCCTCCCTGACGAGGTAATGCGTCGATCCTTCAACGATTCGGAGGTCGTGCGTCGGATACGGGGACACGGGAAGTGGTCGTGAGCGTTCGCCAAACAAGCGTGACGCGGTAGAGTGTGAGAAGCAATGAGCGACCGAAAATACCGTCAACGCGGGTATCAGGACGAGGGCCGACCGCGCGGGCCGCAGGGGCCGAAGCCGCCGCGGCCGCCACAGGAGCGGGCGCCCGGCCGCGTGCTGCAGGACGAGCGCGGGCCGAAGACCCCGAACCTGATGGGCATGCACGAGGTGTTCAAGTGCGGCCGGTGTGGAAACAAGCTGCCGCTGCCGGTGGAGCTCGGCAGCCGCTGCTCGCGATGCGGCGCCGACCTTCATGCCTGCCTGCAGTGCGTGTCGTTCGACACCAGCGCGCGCTGGGAGTGCACGCAGAGCGCGAAGCTGCCGGCGCGCGTGTCGCCGAAAGACGAGCGGAATCTGTGCCAGCTGTTCTCACCGCGCACGACCATCGAGCGTCAGACCAGCAGTCCGACGTCGTCGTCCGGCGAGTCCGGATCGGGCACCACCACCAGCGCGCGCAAGGCGTTTGACGATCTGTTCAAGTGACCGGGACGGGGCTCGGGGCTGGGGACTAGCCGTCATGTGGCGAACTCTACAGTTAGCCCCGAGCCCCTAGCCCCCAACATAATTGCCGTATGGCCCTCCTCTCACCAGCCGATCAGGAAACCCTGCGGACCTCGTTCAGCGAGATGACGTCGAAGGTCCGTGTGCTGTTCTTCACGCAGGCGATCGGCTGCGAGACGTGCGTGCACACGCGGCAGATCCTCGACGAGCTGCCGGCGCTCTCCGACAAGATCGCGATCGAGGAAGTGAACTTCGTGCTCGAGAAGGAGAAAGCGGCCCAGTACGGCATCGAGCGCGTGCCGGCGCTCGCCCTGCTCGCCGACGGCAGCAACGGCGACGGGCGCGATTCGCGCATCCGGTTCCTCGGTGCGCCGTCGGGCTACGAGTTCATCTCGCTCGTGCAGGCGCTGCTGCTGGTCGGCGGGCGCACCTCGAGCCTCACCGAGGAGAACCGCCAGAAGCTGGCGGCCGTGGACAAGCCGATGACGATGCAGGTCTTCACGACGCCGACGTGACCGCACTGTCCGCGGGCGGTCAGCCTCGCTCACGAAATGGCGTTCTCGAACACGAACATCACCGCGTACGCCGTCGAGGCGACGGAATTTCCCGATCTCGCGCGGCGCTACCGTGTGACCGGCGTGCCCAAGACGGTGGTCGACGAGACCGTGGAGATCCTGGGCGGCCTGCCTCAGGACCTGTTCGTTGCTCAGGCGCTCGCGGGCCGGGACCAGGGTGTGGGACCGATGGGCCCATAGGGTGGGTAGGGTAGGACCGATCGGTCCGTCCCAACCCAGCCGATGGGCCCATCGGTCCTACACTCCCGTCCGGCGCCGGCGGGCGAGCCAGAAGGCGAGCCCGACGGCGCTCCAGGCGACGAACGCCGTCCATTCCGCGGTCGTGAAGCTGCCAGGTACGGCAGGCACGATCTTCATCAGCACGATCGCAGACGCGACCACGGCGCCGAGGTACGCCATCGCCCCGGACTCCGACGCGTCGCGCCGCGCGAGATAGGCGACGCAGGCGGACAACCAGCCGACGCCGACCGCGAGCGATCCCACTTCGGTGATCGGGACGAGAATCGCGTCGCCGAACATCGCGGCAGCAATCGTCAGCGCTGCCATGAGACCGATGGCGACGACCGGCGTGCCGAACGAGGGATGGACGCGGCCGAGCGAGGGATGCACCAGGTCGCGGCGGCCGATCGCGTAGAGCATCCGCGTCGCGGCGACGAAGTTGCCGTTGAAGATCTTCAGCAGCGACAGGAACGCACCGAAGAGAATCAGCTGCGCGATTGCGTGCGAGCCGAACGTCCGCTCGAACGCGACTTCGGTGCGGACGTGTCCCGAGACGATCTCCTGCCACGGGTACACGTAGGTGACCACCGCGACGATGAGGACGTAGAAGGTGAAGCCGGCGACGAGCGACGCATAGATCGCCTTGGTGAAGTTGCGCGGATCGAACCCGCTCCGCGCTTCCTCGGATCCCTTCGCGACCGATTCGAAGCCGGTCATGAAGTAAGGCACGATCTGCATCACCAGAAAGGTCCCGAGCAGGCCGCTCCGTCCCGGCGCGAACAGCGGCCGCATGTTCGCGCTCGACCCTTTCGCGAACCCGAGCAGCGTGAAGATCGCGAAGGTCGCGAGCAGGCCGAACGTCATCACGTCCTGAAAGACGCCGCTCGGCTTGATGCCGCGGTAGTTCAGCACCGCGATGAGCACGGCCAGCGCGACGCCGACCGCGAGCCGCGGCGCGTAGATCGGGCTGCCGTCGATCACGTACAGCCGGGCGCTGTTGAGCGACGGAAACACGCGCGCCAGCAGGTTGCCGGTGGCGACCGCCTCCCACGGACAGACGATCGCGTAGGACAGGACCATCGTCCAACCCGCGGCGAAGCTGACCGCCGGAGGCATCACGCCTTCGGTGTACGCGATCTCGGCGCCGGCGTCCTGGATGCGCTGCACGAGGCGGCCGTAGGTGTGCGCGATCGGAAACAGGAGCAGCCCGCCGATCAGGAATCCGAGGATCCCGCCCGCCGGCCCGCCGCGCGACAGCCAGTCGTCCATCAGGACCAACCAGCCGACGCCAATCATCGTGCCGAATCCGAACGTGAAATATTCGACCGTGCTGAGGCTGCCGTGCAGCCGTTCGCGCTGTGGCATGGGCGGACGAACTATAGCAGCGGCGTTGACCATCCCCTTGTCTCAGCGTCGCCGTGGTTAAACTTGTCGCATGACGCACCAGCCACGCGCCTCGTTCCAGTCGCCGCGGTTCGCGCAGCCGGCAACGTTCATGCGGCTGCCGCACGTCGAGGAGCCGCGCGGCCTCGACGTGGCGATCGTCGGAGTGCCGTACGACGGCGGCACCTCGTACCGGCCCGGCGCGCGGCTCGGCCCGCGGGAGATCCGGGCGCAGTCGTCGCTGATCCGTTCGTACAGCTACTTCCTCAAGGTCGCGCCGTTCGATCGCCTCAACGTCGCCGACGTCGGCGACATCGACGCGCCGCCGGTGAGCATCGACAAGGCGTATGCAGCGATCGAGGCGCGGATCGGCGCGATTACCGACGCCGGCGCGCGCCCGCTCGTCGTCGGCGGCGACCACTCGATCTCGCTGCCGGTGCTGCGCGCGCTCGCCCGGCGGCATGGCCCGCTGGCGCTCGTTCAGTTCGACTCGCACATCGACACTTGGGACGAATATTTCGGCGGCAAATATTTCCACGGCACGCCGTTCCGCCGCGCGATCGAAGAAGGCGTGATCGACGGCCGCCGCTTCGTGCAGGTCGGCATCCGCGGACCGATGTACGGCGAGGAGGATTTCGTGTTCCACCGCGAGCACGGGATCACGATGATCGACATCGACCAGGTGAAGGCGCGCGGCGTGGCTGATACCGTGAAGGCGATCCGGCGGATCCTCACCGGGCCCGCCTACATGACGTTCGACATCGACGCCGTCGATCCGGCGTTTGCTCCCGGCACCGGGACGCCGGAAGTCGGCGGTCTCACGAGCCACGAGGCGCAGCAGCTCGTACGCGGCCTCGCCGGCGTGCCGCTGGTCGGCGGTGACATCGTCGAAGTGGCGCCGCTCTTCGACGGTCCCGGCCAGATCACCGCCCTCCTCGCGGCGAACCTGATGTTCGAATTCCTCTGCGCGCTGGCGGCCGACCGGGAGTAATCTGCGCGTCATGGGCCTGCTTGCCGGCGACCTGCGCTACGCGATCCGATCGCTCGCGCGCCAGCCGACCTTTACCGCCGTCGCGGTCCTGACGCTGGTGCTCGGCATCGGCGCGAACACCGCGATCTTCAGCGTGATCAAGGCGGTACTCCTGAATCCGCTGCCGTACCGTGATTACGCCCGCCTGGTCGTGCTCTCGGAGCAGAATCCCGACGGCAATCCGGACCTCGTCGCGCCGCTGACATTTGTCGACTGGCAGTCGCAGTCGCGCGCGATCCCGGCGCTGGCGGCGTTCCGCCAGCTGCGCTACGCGTTTGCCGGCACCGACGCCCCCCTCAACGTGGCCAGCGTGCGCGCCACGCCGAACCTCTTTTCGGTCCTCGGCGCCAGCGCGATGGTGGGCCGCACGTTCCTCGACGAGGAAGTCCGCCCTGGGAACGACCGCGTCGCCCTCCTGAGCCGGGCGTTCTGGCAGCGCCATTTCGGCGGCTCGCCCGGCGTGATCGGCCGCGCCATCCAGCTCGACGCCCAGCCGTACACGGTGGTCGGCGTCATGCCGGCGGAATTCGATTTTCCGCCGAGTGGTCACGTCGACGTGTGGACGCCGCTCAGCTTCGACCCCAACGACGCCCACGGACGATCGCGCAAGGCACGGTCGCTGAGCGTCGTCGGCCGTCTGGCCGACGGCGTCGGACTGGAGCAGGCGCAGCGCGAGATGACCCTGATCGCGTCCCGCCTCGCGACGACCTATCCGGACAGCAACGCCGGCTGGGGCGCCCGCGTGGTGTCGGTGCAGCAGCAGCTCGTGACGACGGTGAGGCCCGCGCTGATGTTGATCAGCGGCGCCGTCGGATTTCTTCTGCTGATCGTGTGCGCGAACGTCGCGAACCTGATCCTGGCCCGGCTCTCGAGCCGTCGCACCGAACTGGCGGTCCGGGCGGCGCTTGGTGCCGGACGCTGGCAGCTCGTGCGTCAGGTGCTGATCGAGAGTCTGGTGCTCGCGACCAGCGGCGGCGCGCTCGGCCTGTTGATCGCGTGGGCCGGTGTCCGTTTCGTCCGATCGCTGCCCGAGGGCAGTCTGCCGCGGATGCAGGACGTGCGGCTCGACGCCGGCGTCGTGCTGTTCGCGCTCGGCGCGTCGATCGTTGTCGCGATCGTGTCCGGCGTCGTGCCGGCGCTGCAGGCGTCGCGGACGGGTCTTCGCGACACGACCAACGCGTTCACGGGGACGACCGGCAGCTCCGGCGTCCGTCTGCTCGGGGCGCTGGTGGTGCTCGAGGTTGCGCTCGCGCTGGTCCTGCTCGTCGGCGCCGGCCTCATGACGCGCAGCTTTGCCGAGCTGATGCGCGTGTCCCCGGGGTTCGAGCCGCGCAATCTGCTCGCCGTGCAGATCTATCTGCCGCAGGCGAAGTACAAGACCGCCGTCGATCGCACGCACTTCTACAAGGAAGCGATGCATCGCATCGCGGCACTGCCGGGCGTGCAGGCTGCGGCTGGCGTCAGCGCGCTGCCGATGTATCCGGTCGGGATCGACTTCGCGCTGCCGTTCTCGATCGAGGGCAAGGCGCCGCCGGCCAACGGTGAAGAGCCGCGCGCCGACATCCGCATGGCCACGCCCGGCTATTTCGAGACCATGAAGATCGCGCTTCGCAACGGCCGCACGATCGATGAGCGCGATCTCCCGGGGATGCCCGGCGCCATGGTCATCAACGAGACGATGGCGCGGCGGTACTTCGACGGCGAGAACCCGATCGGCAAGGTGGTGAAGAATCCGCACGGCAGCGGCACGGTGATCGGCATCGTCGGCGACGTCAAGCATTACGGGCTGGACAGCGAGCCGCGGGCGGAACTGTTCATGCCGGCATGGCAGCAGCCGTTGAACGGCATGGCCCTGGTCGTGCGGACCGCCGCGGATCCGCAGCCCTATGTCGAGCAGATCCGCCGCCAGGTGCTCGCCATCGACGCCGAGCAGCCGATTTACGACGCGAGCACGATGATCGAGGTGGTCGCGCGGTCGGTGTTCCTGCCGCGCATCAGCATGCTGCTGCTCGGCGCGTTTGCGGTGTCGGCGCTGCTCCTCGCGGTCGTCGGCATCTACGGCGTGGTGTCGTACACCGTATCGCAGCGGACGCGCGAGCTCGGGCTGAGGATGGCGCTCGGCGCCGATGAAGGCGCGACGGTGCGTCTCGTGATGGGCCGCAGCCTTGCGCTGATCGCCGCAGGCACTCTCTTCGGTCTCGTCGCGTCGGTCGCCGCCGCGCGACTGATCGCGGGACTGCTCTATGCGATCGCCCCGCTCGATCCGATCGTCTTCGTGAGCGTGTCAGCGCTGCTCGCGCTGGCCGGAATCGTCGCCACGCTCATCCCAGCGCGCCGCGCCACGCGAGTCGATCCGATCGTCGCGCTCCGCGTCGAGTAGCGCGCATCACCCCATGGGCCCATCGGTCCCACACACTCCTGCGAAGCCGGCTGAGTTCGCCGCCGAGCGTCCCGACCGCGTACACTAGAGCCACACGGTTCCCATGATTCTTCCCCTCCTTACGGTCGTGCTCGCGTCGGTGCTGGCTGCGTCCGCCGGAGCACAGTCGGTGCCGCGCTCGCGCATCGTCGTCCTCGGCGACAGCCTCGCTTCGGGCCGCGGCATCGGAACCGAGCACGCGTTCCCGGCGGTCTTGCAGCACAAGCTCGACGATGCAGGGCTCGACTTCGAGGTTGTAAATGCCGGTGTGTCCGGTGACACCTCGACCGGGGCGCTGCGGCGCTATGAGCGGCTGCTCGACGACCGCGTTCGAGTCCTGGTGCTCGAACTCGGCGCCAACGACGGTCTGCGCGGCGTACCGGTCGATCGGCTGCAGGACAATCTCAGCCGGATGATCGAGACCGCGCAGGCGCGCGCGATCACCGTGCTGCTGTGCCGGATGGAAGCGCTGCCGGTCCACGGCTGGGACTACACCGTGAAGTTCCACAATGCCTACGGCGAGCTTGCGAGGAAGTACGACGTGCCGCTCGTGCCCTTCATCCTGATGAACGTCATCGGGAACCCCGACCTGATGCAGCCCGATCATGCGCATCCCAACGCTGCCGGCGCCCGCGCGATCGCGGACAACATCTGGCCCTATCTCAAGCCGCTCCTGGCGTCGCGGACCGCGATCCACCATTGATGCATAATCGCGGCGTGACGAGGTGTCTTCTCGCGTCTGTCGTGCTCATCGCGATGAGCATGGGTTCGCCGCGCGCCGCGGAGCCGGTTCGGTATCGCTTCTCGTTTCCCGAGCCGCAGCACCGCTGGATGCAGATCGAGGCGACATTCAGCGAGCTTGCGCCGGGCGCGCTGGAGCTGCGCATCAGCCGCTCCTCGCCGGGGCGCTACTCGCTCCACGATTTCGCGAAGAACGTCTACGACGTCCACGTCACGAGCGGGGGCCACGAGGTGGCGACGACGCGGCCGGATCCGTATGGCTGGAACGTGCCGGAGCACGAGAGCTCGCTGACCGTGCACTACAAGGTGTTCGGCGATCGCATCGACGGCACCTACCTCGCGATCGACACGACCCACGCGCACATCAACATGCCTGCCGCGATCATGTGGGCGCGCGGCTTCGACGATCGTCCGGTGTCAGTCGTCTTCGAGCAGCCCGCGGGGATGCGCTGGCAGGTGGCGACGCAGCTCCATCCCGGCGCGTCGCCGCTCGAATTCACCGCCCCCAACCTGCAGTACCTGATGGACAGCCCGTCCGAGTTCGGGCCGGTTGCGGTGCGGCAGTTTGCGGTCGGAGACCGCAGGTTCCGCGTCGCGATCCATCACACCGGCACCGATGCCGAGCTCGACGCCTACATGAAAGACGTCGAGAAGATCGTGCGGCAGGAAGGCGCGATCTATGGCGAGTACCCGAGCTACGAACCGGGATACTACACATTTCTCGCGGACTATCTGCCGTACGCGAGCGGCGACGGCATGGAGCACCGCAACAGCACCGTCATGACGTCGTCCGGCTCGATTGCGAATGCGCGATCGCAGCTGCTCGACACCGTCGCGCACGAGTTCTTTCATTGCTGGAACGTCGAGCGGATTCGTCCGAAGGACCTCGAGCCGTTCGACTTCGACCGTGCCGACATGTCCGGCGAGCTGTGGCTGGCCGAAGGGTTCACGCAGTACTACGGTCCACTCGCGCTGCAGCGAGCGGCGCTGGTGGACCTCGCCGCCACCGCAAACACCTTCACCGGCCTCATCGAATCAGTGATGGCCCCGGGACACCTGGTGCGCAGCGCCGAGGAAATGAGCCGGCTGGCGCCGTTCGTCGACGGCGGGCGCGTCAACGATCCAACCAACTTCCCGATCACGTTGATTTCGTACTATCCGTTCGGCGGCGCGATCGCGCTTGCGCTCGATCTGACGCTCCGTGATCGGAGCGACAGCCGCCTGTCGCTGGACGACTACATGCAGGCGATGTGGCGGAAGTACGGCAAGCCGGGCGGCAGCCGTGAAGGGTACGTGGAGCACCCGTACACGGTGGCGGATGCTGAAGCGACGCTCGCCGAAGTCAGCGGCGACCGCGCGTTCGCCCGCGAGTTCTTCGGCCGCTACATCCAGGGACACGACCTCGCCGACTACGGCCGGCTGCTTGCGCGCGCCGGATTCGCCGTTCGCAAGCGCAGCCCCGGACGCGCCTGGCTCGGCGACGTGCACGTGGAGGCGAGCGGCGGGGCGTCGCGCCTCGCGGTGCTGGTCGCCCCGGCCTGGCCGATCTACGCCGCCGGCATCGATCAGGACGACGAGCTCCAGCAGATCGACGGCCAGCGGATCGGCGGCGACCATGACCTCGCGGCGGTTCTCCGGCGACACAAGCCTGGCGACTCGGTGGCCCTCGTCTATGTGGATCGCACGCGGGTTCCCAGGACCGCGAGCGTCATGCTTGGCGAGGATCCGCATGTCGAGGTGGTGGTCGCGGATCCGACTGCCGCGCAGCGCGACTTCCGCAATCGGTGGCTCGGGGCAAAGTAGCAGATGGCTCTACCGTGGATGCAAATCATCGACGCGGCGATCGGCGTGACCGATCTCGTGCGCAGCCGCAGGATCCGCACGCTGGCCGGCCAGCAGGGACCACAAGACCTCGAAGTGGCCGCGCGTGTGCCCGGCGCGCTCGAGGCGCGCCTGGCCGGGGTGATGGTCGCCGCACTGAAAGAAGTCTTCGAGCGTGATTCCAAACGGCTGGAGCTCGAGCGGGAGCAGGCGGCCATCGAACGTGAACGCGCCGAGCGCGCGCTGCGTCTCGAGCTGCGACGCCAGGCCGGTGAACGCGAGATCGGCCGGCTGCGTCTGCTGGCCGGCGTTGCCAGCATCTGCTGGCTCGGCACGCTGTTCTTTTCCGCGCGGCTGATTGGCGGTCCGATCGGCGCGCGGCTCGCGCTCGGCGTCGGATGGGCGCTGCTGCTCGGGGCCGTCGCGGCATCGTTCACCGCGCAGGCTGGCGTCGCGGCGGCGCTCGACTCCGTGTCCGCCGACGACCGCGCGCTCTCGTCGGGAGTAAGCGGCGCACTCGCGGTCTGGTTGATCGTCGTCGGCCTTGCGGTGGTAGGAATCGCCGTTCTCATCGCGTAGAGCTGCATCTCAGTCAATGGCTCTGCAGCTAGCGCGGAACGAGCACGCCGGGCGCGAGCTTCCATTCCGGATCCAGCGCGCGCTTCACGGCGCGCATCTGCTCGATGCCCTCGTCGCCGTACATGTCGCGCAGTAACCGCTGTTTCGTCGGATTGCGGCCGACGCCGTGCTCCGCCAGCGGCGATCCGCCGAGCGCCCGCACGCTGCGGCCGAATTCGAGAATCGCGTCGCGGCCGGCTTCCACGTCGGCAAACGTGCGCGGGATCACGTTGGGGTGGAGGTTGCCGTCGGAGATGTGGCCCCAGACGGCGGCGTCGAGCCCGCGCCGGCGAAATTCCTCGTCGTAGACGCGCATCAGCTCGCCGACGCGCTCGAAAGGCACGATCATGTCGGCCGCGGTCTTGGCAATGCGGCTGTCGATCTGCGTCGCGCGGCCGATGCGTGCGTTCACGCCGGCCGGCACCGCCTCGCGCAGCGCACGCAGCTGATGCTGGCGCGCGGTGTCGCCTGGCACCGCGATCTCCACGCGATCGAGCACGCCGGCGGCGTCGAGCGACCGGCACAGGCGGACGAGTGGCGTATCGGGCGCATCGCGATCGCGGGCGCGGCCGATCTCGTCGAACGCCTGCGCCGCCGTCGTCTGCGGAGCCAGGTCCAGGGCGATCAGAAGCGCGATCGCCGCGCTCGCGGGAATCGTGACGCCGCACGCGCGATCGACGCCGTCGTCGCGGAGAATCTCCAGGCTTCGCGCGTCCATGTGCTCGATCGCCGAGATGTCGAGGCCGTGCGCATCGAGCCCGCGCCACGTCGCCTGCGCCGCCCGTCGCAGCGTCGAGACGAGGCTCAGCGCGGCGTCGCGCTCGACGAATGGCACGAATGCGAGGCAGATCGCCGGCCGGACCGGAAGCACACGAAGCGTGACCGCGGTGATGACCCCGAGTGTGCCTTCCGATCCGATGAACAGATCGATGAGGTCCATCTCCGGCGCGGCGAAGTATCCGGCCGACACCTTCGCGACCTGCGGCAGCCGATAGGTCGGGACGCTCACCGACACGACGCCGTCCGACAATGTCAGCTCGAACCGGCCGCTGCGCGCGCGGGTCCGGCCGCGTTCGATGTCGAGGATGTCGCCGTTCGCGAGCACGACGGTGATCGCCCGGACCCAGTCTCGCGTGGCGCCGTACTTGAACGTCGCCGCGCCGGCGGCGTTCGTGGACACGATCCCGCCCACGAAGGCTCCCGTGAAGGTCGGCACCGGCGGATAGTGCCTGCCGCTGTGTGCGAGCGCGGCGTCGAGGGCGACGAGCGTGACGCCCGCTTCAGCCCGAATCCAGTCGTCGCCGATCGCGACAATCCGGTTGAGCCGCGCAGTACTGAGCAGCAGTTCGCCGCGCGGCGTGGCGCCGCCGGTGAGCGACGACTGCGCGCCGATCGGCAGCACCGCTGGAGATGCGCGCAGCAGTGCCGCCACCTCGGCCTCCGACGCCGGCGCGGCAATCCCGCTCGCGAACCCGCCCGGAAAATGCGCGGCGTCCTCGAGATGGGCGGCGATGACGTCTGCGTCGCGGGAGATCGACGCCGTCGTCGACGCATCGCCCGCCGCCCGTCGCGCCCGCAGCGCGGCCATCGACATGCGGTCTCGGCGTCCCCTATTTCGCGAGCGCTTTGATCAGGCGGTACTGGAACTCGAGGCCCTCGAAGAATTGCTTCACACCGACGCGCTCGTCGCGCCCGTGCGCGCGGACGTCGTCGATGTCGCCGAACGTGCCATCGATGCCGTACGTCGGGATCTCGCCGTTGCGAAGAAAGAGTCCGTCGGTTGCGCCGGTGCTCATCACCGGGACGACGATGGCGCCGGGGAACATCTCCCTGGTCAGCGATTCGACAGCGGCCATGACGTCGGGCCGGAGCGGCGACGGCTTGCTCGGATTGGCGTCGCCGACGAACGACACCGTGATCTTCGGATCGGCCAGCACCTCGACGAGCGCGTCGCGCACCGAGTGTGGCGGAACGCCCGGCAGGATGCGGCAGTTCACGTTGGCGGTTGCCAGCTGCGGCAACGCATTGGTGGCGTGGCCGCCAGACAACATCGTCGCCACGCAGGTGGTTCGCATCATCGAATTCCAGTACGGGAGCTGCGCCGACAGCCGCGACGCGGCGGCGAGATCGGGCGTCGGCTTCGCCACCGCGCGCATGTCGGCGGCAACCTTCGGATCCGATTCGACGGCGGCCGATCGCTCGAAGTAGGCGCGAGTCACTTCGTTCAGCTGAACGGGGAAGTCGAAGGTCGCGAGCCGCGCCAGCCCCTGCGACAGGTGATAGATCGCGTTGTCCTTCACCGGCAGCGAGCTGTGGCCGCCGGCGTTGGTGACCTCGAGGCGGAAGTTCTGGAACACTTTCTCGCTGGCCTGCACCTCGTTGGTGAGGTACTTGCCCTTGCGCATGTTGCCGCCACCGCCTTCGTTGATGGCGAACTCGGCGTCGATCAGATCCTTGTGGTTCCTCACGAGCCAATCGACGCCGTTGAAGCTGCCGCCTTCTTCGTCCGCGGTCAGCGCGAGGATCAGATCGCGATCGGGTTTGAAGGCCTCTTCCTTCAACCGAATCAGGTTCGCGACGAACTGGGCGGCCATCGCCTTGTCGTCGCTGGTGCCGCGGCCGTAGAACCAGCCGTCCTTCTCGAGGAACGTGAACGGATCGAACGACCAGTCCTCGCGCTTCGCTTCGACGACATCGAGGTGCGCGAGGAGCAGGAGCGGCCGCTTCGCGCCGCTGCCGTGATAGCGTGCGACCACATTGTGCTTGCGCGGATCGGGACCGAGCACCTGAATGTCGCTCTCGGGAAACCCGGCCGCGCGCAGGCGAGCGGCCATCGCGTCGGCCGCCGCCGTCACGTTGCCTGCAGGCGTGTCGGTGGTGTTGATTTCGACGAGCTCCCTGTAGATCGCGCGGGCGCGGGCGTCGTTTGGACCCGACTGGGCGGACAGCGACACACAAGCCAGCAGAGGGAGGAGGAAGGACCAGCGCATCGTCGGATTATAGGATCGCGTCTGGGTTCGGAGTTCGAAGTTCGGGGTTCTCGTTCTGTGGCCCCGAACGGCGAACCCCGAACCCCGAACCCGGTCCGCGAAGCCGGTATACTTTTCCGATGCCGTTCGCCCCGGAATACGTCACCTACGTCCTCAACGAAAACTTCGAAGACGCCAAAACCCTCCTGCTCGCGCCGATGATGGCGATCAACTACGCCCACCTGGTGATGCTCGAGGCCCAGGGGATCGTGCCGCGCGACGCGGCGCATGCGCTGCGCGAGGCGCTCGACGGCGTTTCGCTGGACGCGGTTCGCGAGGTCAAGTACGACGGCACCTACGAGGATCTGTTCTTCTACGTCGAGCAGCTGATCGTCGACGCGTGCGGCGGCGACATCGCCGGCCGCCTGCATACCGCGCGCTCCCGGAACGACATCGACATGACGATGTACCGGATGCGCCAGCGCGAGTTCATCCTCGGCCTGATGACGGCCACCTTTGCGCTGCGCGCCTCGCTGCTCGACCTCGTCGACCGCCACCGCGAGACGATCTTCGCCGCCCACACCCACACCCAGCGGGCGCAGCCGACCACCGTCGCGCACTACCTCCTCGCCGTCGTCGAGCAGCTCGAACGCGACGCGGTCCGGTTGAAGGGGGCATACGATCGCACCAACCGCAATCCACTCGGCGCCTGTGCGATTACCGGCACCGGATTCCCCATCGATCGGCAGCTCACGTCCGAGCTGCTCGGGTTCTGCGGGCCGACCGGCAACACCTACGGCAGCATCGCCACCGTCGACTACCTGCTCGAGAGCGCCTCGGCGGCGATCGTGCTGCTCACCGGCGTCGGCCGCGTCGTGCAGGACCTGCTGCTGTGGTGCACCGCGGAAGTCGGCTACCTGCGGCTTGGCGACGGCTACGTGCAGTGCAGCAGCATCATGCCGCAGAAGCGCAACCCGGTCGCGCTCGAGCACGCGCGCGCGATCGGCAGCAAGGCGCTCGGCCAGGCGCAGGCGATCGTCACCTCCGTCCACAACACGCCGTTCGGCGACATCGTCGACACGGAAGACGATCTGCAGCCGCTCGTCTTCTCGATGTTCCGCGACGCGACCCGCACCGTGAAGCTGGTCGCTGCGGCGATGAGCAGCGCGGAATTCGACGCGGCCCGGCTCGAGGCCAGCGCCGCCGACGGCTGGACGACGCTGACGGAGGTTGCGGATACGCTGGTGCGCGACCACGGCCTGCCGTTCCGGATGGCGCACACCATCGCCTCGCAGCTGATGAGCGCACGCTGCCGCGAGCCGCAGAAGCCGATGAGCGAGCTGCTGGCGGAGGTGTCGGGTTGCGTCCTCGGCGCGCCGCTGCGCCTGCCGGAGAGCGAGCTCGCCCGCATGCTGAGCCCGCGCCACTTCGTCGCGATCCGGCGGACGTTCGGCGGTCCGGCGCCGGAAGAAACGTTGCGGGCAGCGACTGCGTCGGCGCACCAGCTCGACGCCGATCGCGGGTGGTGGAAGAACACGACCGACGCGCTCTCGAGGGCGGAACGGCTGCTGTCGGACCGCGCGGCGGCCCTATGACGCGCACCTATGTCCAGGTGATCGTCGTCGAAGCGGCGGTGATCGCCGCACTCTGGTGGATCGGCCGCCTGTTCTCTTAGCCATCAGCCATCAGCCATCTGCCCTGTGCGTGCACTTGACTGGATAGTCGTCGTCGCGTACGTCGCGTGGATCATCGTGGACGGCCTGCGGCGCTCGAAGGCCACCAACAAGGTGGACGGCTACCTGCTCGCGAACCGATCGCTGCCGTGGTGGGCCGTCGGCCTGTCGGTGATGGCGACGCAGATGAGCGCGGTGACGATCGTCAGCACCACCGGCCTCGGCTATCTCACCGGGCTGCGCTTCGTCGAGTTCTATTTCGGCCTGCCGCTCGCGATGATCATCCTGTCGATGACCGTCGTGCCGTTCTTCACGCGGGCGCGCGTCTACACCGCCTACGAGTACCTGGAGCGCCGCTTCGACGCGAAGACGCGATCGCTGGCGAGCGTCGTCTTCCTGATCGGCCGCGCCGCCTCGCTCGGCGTCACGCTGGCTGCGCCCTCGGTGGTGATGTCGGCGATTCTCGGCTGGACGCTCCCGGTCACGGTGCTGGTGATCTCGGTGCCGATGATCCTCTACACGACGCTCGGTGGCGTTCAGGCCGTCGCCTGGACCGACGTGAAGCAGATGTTCATCGTCGTCTTCGGGATGGCGGCGGCGGTCGTGACGCTTCTCTACGGCATCCTGCAGCACGTCAGCTTCGGCACGGCGCTGCGCCTGGCTGGCGCAACGGACCGGCTGCGCGGCGTCGATTTCACAGTGAACCTGAGCGATCGCTACACCTTCTGGTCGGGGATGATCGGCGGGCTGTTCCTGATGCTGGGCTACTTCGGCTGCGATCAGAGCCAGGTCCAGCGCTATCTGACCGCGAAGTCGGTCGATGGGGCCCGTCAAGGACTGATGGTGAGCGCCTACGTCAAGATCCCGCTGCAGCTGCTGATTCTCTTCACCGGCGTGCTCGTGTTCGTGTTCTACCTGTTTCAACCGCCGCCGATGCTGTTCAACCGCGTCTACGACTCGCAGATCGCGGCGGGCCGGTACGCCGGAGAATACGCGGCGCTGCAGCAGCAGTTCGATCGCGAGATTGGTGTGCGCCGCGACGCGGCCGCACGCGAGGATCGCGCCGCCTTTCTCGCGAGCGACGCGCGCACCAGGGAGGTGCGCGCGAAAGCGGCGGCCCTGGTCAAGCAGGCCAGCGGCGATCAGAACTACAGCGACGCGAACTACGTGTTCGCGACGTTCATCATCACGCAGATGCCGGTGGGCCTGGTCGGGCTGATGATCGCGTCGATCTTCGTGGCGGCGATGTCGGCGAGCGGGGGTGAGCTCAACTCCCTCGCCACGGCGACGATCATCGACTTCTACCGCCGCTACATCGTGACCGGGGCGTCCGACGAGCACTACGTCCGCGTCTCGAAGGCGGCGACACTCTTCTGGGGACTGTTCGCCTGCTTCGTCGCGATGCGGGCGGCGGGGCAGGGATCGCTCATCGAGGTGGTGAACCGGTACGGCTCGTTCGTCTACGGGTCGCTGCTCGGCGTGTTCATCCTCGCCATCCTGACGAAGCGTGCGACCGCGCGGGGCGCCTTCGTCGGTCTCCTTGCGGGCGTGGCTGCCGTCCTCACCGTGGCGATTGCGCTGCCGTGGATCGAGTTCCTCTGGCACAACCTCATTGGCGCGGTGGTGGTAGTCGCCGTCGGCATGGCGGTGAGCTACACCCAGCCCGCGCCTGCCGCGGTTGCCTCCGGCCATTCCAACGGCAGGTGGTAGTAAGCGGCAGTGTCCACTACAACTGAACAGTTGCTGGAGGTTCGTCATTTCACGAAGCGCTACGGGCGGCTCGCGGCGCTGACCGACGTGACGTTCTCGGTCCGCGAGGGCGAGGTCCTCGGGCTCATCGGCCCCAACGGATCCGGGAAGACGACCCTGTTCGAGTGCCTGGGCGGCGTGCTGCCGCTCGACGAGGGCTCGCTCGAGCGCGCCGGCCGCCCGTTGAGCGTCCGGGAGCGCGCCGCGACGCTGTTCTACCTTCCCGATCAGATTGCTCCCTGGCCGGCGCAGACGGTCCGTTGGGCGATCGACTTCACGCTCGGGTTCTTCCGCGGACGCGTCGGGCTGCGGGACGAGGTGATCCACAGGCTCGATGTCGGGCCGCTGCTCGATGCGGCAATCGGCAGCCTGTCGAAGGGCCAGCGCAAGCGCGCGCTGCTCGCGATCGGACTGTTGATGCCGCAGCCGGTCCTGCTTGCCGACGAGCCGTTCGACGGCCTCGACCTTCGACAGAGCCGCGACGTCGCGCAGACGCTGCGCTCGTATGCCTCGGCGGGACGCACGATGCTCCTGTCGATCCATCAGATCCGCGATGCCGCCCGCGTGTGCGATCGGTTCGTGCTCCTGAGCGGCGGCCGCGCGTGCGGGGAAGGAACGCTGAAGGAGCTCGCCGCTGTCGCGGCGGCGCGGGGCAGCACGGCCGGCGACGACCTCGAAGAGGTGTTCCTTGCGCTCACCTAGAAACCCTGCGGCTGCTTTCCTCTGGCTGCTGCGCAAGGAATACCGCGAGCTGATTGCGTCGCGCGCGTGGTGGGTGTTGCTGCTGACGACCGGACCGCTGGTCGGCGTCACGTTCATCAGCGCAGTGCGCACCTACGCCGAAGCCAGCGGGCTGAACGGGACGGCGGTCGGCGTCGGCGAAGCGTTCTCGCCGCTCGTCGGCATCTGGGCGCCGACGTTCAGCGCCTGTGAAGTGGCGGCCGTGTTCCTGCTGCCGTTCGTCGCGATTCGCCTGGTCTCCGGCGATCGTCAGAGCGGCGCGCTGAAAATCGAGGCGCAGCAGCCGATCCCGGCGGTGACGAGGATTGGCGCGAAGGCGCTGGTGCTGGCCGTCGCCTGGCTCGTCGCCTCTCTCCCCGGCGCGATCGCCATCGGACTCTGGCGAAGCTATGGCGGGAGCATCTACCCGCCGGAAGTCGCCACGGTCTTGTTCGGACACCTGCTCAACGCGGGCCTGACGATCGCGCTCGCCGCGGTCACTGCGGCGGTGAGCGAACATCCGTCGACGGCGGCGATCCTCACGTTGAGCGTCACCGTCGGCACCTGGATTCTGAACTTCGTCGCCGCCGTGCAGGGTGGAGTCTGGGAGCGCATCGCCGGATACACCCCGACGGCGATGATCGCTACCTTTCAACACGGTCTCGTCCGCCTCGACGTCGTCCTGATCGCGGCACTCCTGATTGCCTCAGGCGTCGTCCTGGCGGCGGTCTGGATCCGGACGGGCGTCGCGGTCGGACGCCGCGTGCGCGAGACCGCAGCATGGACGGCGGCGGCGGTCGCCGCGATCTTCGCGTGCACTTTCGCGACCGCGAGCTGGGACATGTCGGAGAGCCGCGCGAATTCGCTTCCTGAGCCCGACGAGCATGCGCTCGCGCGCGTGCACGAGCCGCTGCGGGTAGAGGCCCATCTTGCGCCGGAAGATCCGCGTCGCGCCGATCTCGAACGCAAGGCGCTCTCGAAGCTGCGCCGCGTGCTGCCGCACCTGCAGGTGCAGTACGTCTCGGCCACCTCGATCGGACTGTTCGAGCAGACGCGGCCGCACTACGGTGAAATCTGGTACGAGCTCGGCGGCCGCCGCCAGATGAGCCGCGCGACGACCGCCGAGGGTATGCTCGAAACGATCTACGACCTGGCCGGCATCAGGCCGCCGGTCGAAACAGACGAGGCGATCTTCCGCGGCCACCCCCTTGCCGTGCCGCCGAAAGGCGCAGCAACGGTGTTCTACGGTATCTGGCCCGCGCTGGTGGTTGCCGGCGCCCTCTTTGCTCGGAGAAAGCTCTCATGAAGAAAGCCGCACTGCTGATCGCCCTGCTCGCCGCGATGACCGTCACCGCCGCCGAGACGAAAGTTGATTTGAGCAAGGAGCAGGTCGGTCGGCCTCCGGCCACGTTCGAGCCGATGGTCGGAACCTGGATCGTCGCGCAGGACGGCGGCGAGAACGTGATCATGATCGACGGCCGCCCGTGGGTCGCCAGCAAGGACAATCCGACCAGGCTCCTCATCGAGAGCGCGCGCAAGCTCTATGGCACGAACAACGAGGAGCTGATGGACAACGCCAAGCAGTTCGCGTACTTCCCGGTGGCCGTGCTGCGCGGCGTCGACACCTTCAGCAACGGCACGATCACCGTGAAGTTCAAGACGATTTCCGGCGAGGCCGATCGCGCGTCGGGAATTCTCTTCAACGTGAAGCCGAACGGCGACTGGCTGGCGGTCCGCTACAACGACACGGAGAACAACGTCGCGCTCTGGGAGTTCCACAACGGCATCCGCCGCAACGTGCGCTTCAGCGATCGGGCGAAGAAGTTCATGCTCGATCGCGCCGCCTGGCACGAGTTGAAGCTGACGATCGCCGGCGCGGATCTGAAGACGACGCTCGACGGCGACCTCGCGCTCGAGTACACCCTCGGATCGATCCCCGGACCCGGGCGCAACAACGCGCCGCCGAATCCTGATCTCGTTCCCGCCAACAACGCCGTCCTTCGTCCGCCGGTGCAGGGAAAGATCGGGCTATGGGCGAAGACCGATACGACCAGCTACTTCAAGGACTACGTCGTGAACGC
>DATFWL010000184.1:0-12534 GCA_035259385.1 Vicinamibacterales bacterium
TGGCCGGCAGCCGCCTTCGCGCCGACGACGTGAAGACGGTGTTCGTGATCGCGATGGAGAATCACAACTGGACGCAGCCTGCGAACCAGTTCACCGGCGGGATTCAGCAGATCTTTCAGAATCAGAACGCGCCCTTCATCAACAGCCTCGTGGCCGGAACGGCGCCGGGAATCAGCGATCAGGTCGCGTATGCCGCGGCCTACCACAACGTCCTGGCGACCGCCGACGGCAACAACCCGCACATTCATCCATCCGAACCGAACTACATCTGGTCAGAAGCCGGCACGAATTTCGGTGTGTTGAACGACAACGACCCCTATGGCACGAACGGAACGAACCAGAACTCCACGCTGCACCTGAGCGCGCTCCTGACGGCCGCGGGCATCACGTGGCGGTCGTACCAGGAGGACACCGATGTGCAGGTGACCAACGGTCAGCGCAGCAACGTGCCGTTGCCGCAGAATATGTGGACCGTTCCCCTGAGCAGCTTCTCGGGCCGGTTCGTCAGCGGCGTCAATCAGTACAACTTCTCGAACCAGTTCAACTACGCGGCGAAACACAACCCGATGGTGTTCTTCACCGATACCAATGGCGGCAACGACCCGACGCCTGCCAATCCGCTGTCGTCGCACTACGCGCCGCTGCAGCAGCTGCAGCTGGATCTGGCCGCCAATGCGGTCGCCGACTACAACTGGATCACGCCGAACCAGTACAACGACATGCACACGGCGCTGGCCGATGGGTACAAGGGGCTGACCGACGACCCGGCGAAAATCAGGCAGGGTGACGACTTCCTGAGTCAGCTCGTACCGATGATCATGGCGTCCGACGCCTACAAGAAGCACGGCGTCATCATGCTGTGGTGGGACGAGTCCGAGGGCGACGGCGTCCCGGGAGACAACCGAGACAGTTTCAGCCACACGATTCCGTTCATCGTCATTTCGAAGGAAGCGCACAAGAACGAGAACGGGGTGCCGTTCGCCAGTCCAGTGAACTACTCGCATTCCTCCTTCCTGCGGACCATGCAGGAGCTCTTCCGCGTTGGACCGCTGTTGGGCGATGCGGCGAACGCGGAGGATCTGTCAGATCTCTTCAAGAACGGCGTGCTCTCGAACGGAAAATTGAAGCACTAGAGAAAAGGCGGAAAAGCAGAAAGGCAGAAAGGAAAGGCAGAAGGCGCAGAAAGGCAGGACGGGCGGAGGAAGAGCAACCGCAGAGAACGCAGAGCACGCCGAGATCGTCGATCTTCTGTACACCATTGAATCTCTGCGTTCTCTGCGAGCTCCGCGGTTGACTTTTCCTCCCGCGATCTACGAGCGGCGGGGTTCGCCCGATGGTTCAGCGATCGCACGGGTGCGTGCGACGGCGATCGGTGTCGGCTGACGCAGCGTCTGGTAGACGACGCGGTAGCGTTCGGTCAGGCGCACCATGTGTCGAGTTGCTCGTCGGTCGCATCGGTCTCCAGGTCGAACCGCACGCGGATGCTTCGAAAGCCCACCGGCGCCTCCTTCGACACGCCCAGGGTCCCGCGAAAATCGAGGTCGCCTTCGACGTTGACCGAGCCACCGCGGAGCTCGATGCCAGTCGCGGTCGCGACGGCATTCACGGTCACGCCGGCGCACGCCGCCAGCGCCTCCAGCAGCATGTCGCCGGAGCAGGCGAGCGCGCCGCTGCCGCCGGTCGCCGAGTGCAGTCCGGCTTTCACGAGCGCCTGCCCCGTCTGAACGCTGCAACTGATGCCTTCGCCAATCTCGCCGCGCGCCGTCAACGTCACGACCGCCGCGTCGGGTTCGAGTCGATACTTTTCCTTGAGCGGTGCCTGCACTGTCCGAAGATCGTCCATGGTCATCGTCCGATCTTACGTCTGTCGCAGAGGGTCCTGATGAACCCCCAACGTTGAACTCGGGAGCCGAGAACCTCGGCGCCGCGTCGTGCCGGCGTTGGCGTTACAATCCGACGGCGATCGAGAGACGGTTCTGGATCCGGGCAGAGAGGAGTGGCCATGTCCTTCTACGAGAAGGGACCCGTTCGCATCCACTACGAGGAGTACGGTTCAGGCTTCCCGCTGCTGCTCATCGCCGGCGGGGGACTCAACTCGACGATCTCGGCCTTGACCAGCGGATCGCCGTTCGACCCGATCGAGGAATTCAAGAGAGAGTACCGCTGCATCGCGGCGGACCTCCGCAACGCGAACGGCGGCCAGTCCTCCGGCCCGCTGGAGATCGAGCGGCCGTGGGATGCCTATACCGACGACCATCTCGGCGTGATGGATCATCTGCGCATCGACCGGTTCATGGTGATGGGCTTCTGCATTGGCGGCCCGTTCATCTGGAACCTCTTGAAGCGCGCACCCGATCGCGTCGTGGCCGCTGTCCTGGCCCAGCCGAGCGGGTCGCGTCCGGAAATGCGCGATCTGTTCTACGAAACCAACATGAAGGGCTGGGGTCCGGCGCTCGTCGCCCGTCGGCCCGAGATCACGCTGGAGACGGTCGACCGATTCCTCACCAGGATGTACCGGACCAACCCGGATTTCGTCTTCACCGTGACGCGTGATTTCGTGCGCACCTGCCGGACGCCGATCCTGATCCTGCCCGACGACATCCCCGCGCATCCGTACGCCGTCGCGATGGAAGCGGCGATGCTCGCCCCGAACGCGGAAGTCAGCATGTTTCCGTGGAAGGAGCCCAAGGAGCGGATTCCGCTGGCGGTGCGCCAGATTCGCTCGTTCCTCCGCGCGCATCGGCTGGGACAGAAAGTATGAGGTTGCACGCTGCAAGCGAGCGACGGTTCTGTAATGCCGCGCTCGGATTCGAGATCCTGCAGCCGCGTGTCGCGCGTGAATCGAACGAACAGACGCTGCCAGTAGGACTTGTGATTGATCACAATTCCGGTGGCGAGCCGTTTGCTGGCTCGCGCCATCGGCCCCCGGACCCTCAACGCGTCCTGCCTCCGCGCGCATTCGTGCACGCGATCAGGAGGGACTCGCCATGTCGAACACCCGCCTCCATGCTGACGATGCCGACTATCTGGCGCTCATAGGACGCCAGTTGTTCGCGATGATCTTCATGATTGCGTCTGCGGGCCACTTCACGCCGGCGCAGATCGCGCTGGCGGCGGAGCACGGCGTGCCGCTGGCGACGATCCTCGTACCGATTTCAGGGGTGATCGCGCTGATCGGCGGGTTGAGCGTGTTGTTCGGCTACCGCGCGCGACTCGGCGGCTGCCTGCTGGTCGTGTTCCTGATCCCGGTCACGTTCTTCATGCACAACTTCTGGGCGGCGCCCGACGCGGCGACGTTCCGGCTGCAGCTTCTCCTCTTCATCCGGAATCTGGCGCTGCTCGGCTGCGCCTGTCAATTGGTCCGCGCTGGTGCCGGAGCGTTGAGCCTCGACGCGATGATGGAAGGCTCGACGATCAGAGCAGATCGCCTGGGCGCGGTGAGGGGACTGGGGGACTAGGGACTGGGGGACTAGCGACTAACGACTAGCGACTGGCGACTGACCGGGCCCGCTGGCGATGCCCGCGTGCAGGCCGAGCAGATGGTCGATGAGCCGCTGCGTGTCCGCGCCCTTGGTGAAGAAGCCCGCGGCGCCGGCCCGCTCGATGGCGTGGGGCTCCTGCGTTCGCGGCTGCATCGAGAGCCCGAGAATCTGGATGAACGGAAGCTCCGCGCGGAGCCGGCGCGTGGCCTCGATGCCATCCATGTGAGGCATCGAGATGTCCATGAGGATCACGTCGGGCCGGAGCGCGTGCGCCTGCGCGATCGCTTCGAAGCCGTTGGCCGCGTCGCCGACGACCTGGAGCTCCGGCCGCTCCTCCAGCAGTTCGTGGAGAACGGTGCGTACCGCCGCGTGATCGTCGACGATGAGAATCCTGAGCACGTGCTCTGACGCGGACCCGGCAGCGCCGCGGGCCGGCCGCTCGATCGTCACGTGCCTCGCGACATCCTGCGCGGCGGCGGCGTCCGCGACACCGCGCGGCGCAATCAAGCGGAACTGCGTTCCACGCCCGGGTGTGCTCGCGATGTCGAATCGGCCGCCCAGCAGCGCGAGCCGTTCGCGGACGCTGAAGAGGCCCCACCCAACCTGGCCGCTCTTCGCTCGAGCGACCACTTCCGCCGGGTCGAAACCGATGCCTTGATCGGTCACGGTAATGCGTAACATCCCGTCCCCGTCCACGCACAGATCGACTGTGACCTGATCGACCTGTGCGTGCTTGACCACGTTGAGGAGGAGCTCCCGAACCGACTCGAACAGCAGCGTGCGGACTTCCTTGCGAGTGGAATCGGCGAGCGGGTCGGCGGCGACCTCCACATCGAGGCCGTACTTGTTGCGAGTCCAGTCCGCCAGCCAGGTCAGCGCGGCCGGCAGACCGGAGCTTTGCAGCAGGGGAGGAGACAGCTCGAAGCTCAGGACGCGCGCGGCGGCGATCGCCTCGTCGATGTGGCTTTTCGCGCGGACGATCAGGTCGGCAGGCCCCGTACCCCGCTGCGCATCGCGCTTCATCTGCTGATCGAGATTCAGGCCGGCAATGAGCAGCAGCTGTTGAAGGCCGTCGTGCAGGGTCTTGGCCAGCTGCTCCCGCGCGTGCTGCTCGGCGAGCGTCAGGTCGGCGGCGAGCTGGCTCAGCTGCGCCGTCCGGTGTTCCAGTTCGACGGTCCGTTCCTCGAGCGCGGAGGCGGCCCGCCGGCGTTCGGTAATGTCCGTCACGAACGCGAAGGCATGCCCGCCATCCGGCGCAGCCACGTGATTCAGGCTGACTTCGATCGGAAACGTCGAACCATCCTTCCGCGCACCCACGAGATCGAGATGGCCGCCCATCAAACGCGCGTCGAAATAACCGGTCCGGTGGCCCGCGTGCACGTCGCGAAGAGGCGACGGCAGCAGGCGCTCGATCGACTGCCCGATCAGCTCTCCCGGGCCCCAGCCGAACATCGTCTCGAGCGCGCGATTCGCGGTCAGGATCTGGCCGCTCGTATCCACCGAGACGATGCCTTGTGTCGCAGTTTCGAGGAGGAGCCGGAGTTCGCGGTCGCGCTCCTCGTCGCGACGCGCCTGGAGCTCCTCTTCGGTCCGTCGTCGCTGCGTGACATCGAGCTCGAGCCCGGTGAGCCGCGTGAGCTCGCCTTTGGCGTCGCGGTCGGCGCGTCCGCGGCTCTGAATCCACGACACCGTCCCGTCCGGGCGCACCACCCGGAACGTGTTGTCCCACGCGTCGAGTCCGTGCGGGCGCTGGATCTGTTCGAGGAGACCGAGCACCTGCAGTCGGTCCTCTTCGTGCACGCGCGACAGCCACGCCTCGAACGCCGGCGGCTGGTCGGGCGCGAAGCCGTATCGCACGCGGAAGCCGTGGTCCCAGTCGACATGATTGGTCCTGGCGTCCCACGTCCACGAACCGGCCGCCGAGGCATCGAGCGCCAGGACCAGCCGCTGCTCGCGCTCCCGGAGCGCTGCTTCGGCGCGCGTGCGCTCGACCGCGTCCCAGGTGCGTTCGGCGACATCGCGAATCAGCTCGATCTCCATCGCGGTCCAGGTCCGCGGCGTGGCGTGGTTGACGCCGAAGGCGGCCACGACCCGCCCGCCTTTCAGCAGCGTCACGCCGATGAACGCCGCGATCTGTCGCGCCTGCATGGTGACGCGCTCCGGGTCAGTGAACCGCGGATCGGTCTGAACGTCGTTGACGACGACAGTGTCGCCGCGCAGGTACGCGTCCCGGAGCGCGGCCCCGAAAGTCCCGGACGTGACGTGTCCGACCAGCGGCGGAACTCCACGTGCGTACTCGCGGCGGATGACGTAGTCGCGCCGGTCGATCTCCGCGTAGCCGGCGCGGTTGACCTGCAGGTGTTCGCCGAGGAGCCGGGCGGCGGTTTCCTGCACGTCCGAGGCGTCGCTCAACGGCCGGAGCGCGTCGTTGAGCCGCAGCAGGAACTCCAGTCGCTCTTCGCTGGCGCGCAGCGCGGCTTCAGCCTTCCGCTGTTCGAGCACCGACCAGATGCGATCGGCGACCTCCTGGACCAGTGCGATGTCGTCCTGCGTCCATACCCGCGGCGCACGGCTGTGAATCCCGAACGCGCCGACGAAGCACCCATCCTTGATCAGCAGCGGCACGACGTAGGCGCGAATGTCGACGGCCATCAGCGCGTCGCGCTCCGGCGCCGTCCGCGGATCGGTCGCCGTGTCGTTGACGACTAGGATGCCGCCCTGCAGGATCTCGTCTCGCCGGCTGCCGCCCAGATCGGTCCAGCGAAAACATCCGGCCAGCGACGCGACGCCGTCGACGTAGTCGTCCGTCACCGTGCATTGGTCGCCGTCGATCTGACCGTAGATCACCCGGTTCACGCGGAGATGCGTCCCCAGCAGCCGGCACGCTGCTGCGAGAACGCGCCCCGGATCCCGGAGCGGCCGCACGGTGTCGCTCAGCGTGAGCAGGAACGCCTGGCGCTCCTCGCTCCTGCGCAGCGCCGCAACCGCGCCTTCGCGCTCCGCCGCCGCCCACGTCCGTTCGCCGGTCTGCTCGATCAGCGCGATTTGTTCCAGCGTCCAGACGCGCGGCGTCGCGTTGTGGACGCCGAACGCCGCCAGCCACCGCCCTTCCTTGTGCAGCATGACGCCGACGAACGCCGCGATCTCGTGCGCGGCGAGACGCGCACGCTCGATGTCGGTGAAGCGCGCGTCGGTGCTGACGTCATTGACGACCACCGTCTGTCCGCTCCGGTAGCGCTCGAGCAGGGCCTCTCCGAAGAGCGCGACCGGGCCGCGGCCGACAAAGGGCGCAACCCCGCGTGAATAGGACCGCCCGACGATGAATTCGTCGCCGTCGATCTCGGAATAATTGACCCGGTTGACGCCGAGGTGTTCGCCGAGCAGCCGCGTGGCGACGTCCTGGATCTCGACCGGATCCCTCAGCGGCCGGAGCGTATCGCTGAGCCTGACCATGAACTGCCATTCGATAGTGGAACGCGGCGAAGGCGGAGCCGCGCGCAGACCGGGATCGGCAGCGTCCGAGCGTTCGACAGACATGATATGGGCCCCCAGATTCTAGTGCCTTGCCGGCTCGGGCGTGAACGGATATGAGCTTTCCCCTGCGGCTGGCGGGAGCGGTAGAATTTCCGCGTCACTCCATGAGCCTGAAGGCATCTGTTTTTGCAGGCACGCTGCTCGTCACGCTGGTTGTGTACGTCGTGCCGGCGTCGTCGCGCCAGGCCGTCCGCGCCGCACCTGCCACGCAATCGGGTGCCTTCGCGACGACGATCAAGCCGTTTCTGCAGACCTACTGTTACGCGTGCCACGGCGGCGGTCAGCCCGCCGCCGGCTTCGATCTCACGTCATATGCGACGCTGGACTCCATCCTCAGCGATCAACGCCGCTGGACGCTCGTGGTCGCACGGCTCGAGACCGGCGAGATGCCGCCGAGCCAGGCGAGACGGCAGCCGACCGCGGTCGAGCGGCAGTCCGTGATCGACTGGATCGAGGCGGTGAACGACGAGGACGCGAAGCGTCGTCCGAACGATCCGGGCGTCGTGCTGGTGCGGCGGTTGAGCAACGCCGAGTACGACTACACCGTCCACGACCTCACCGGCGTGGACATCCGACCGACGAAGGAGTTTCCGGTCGATCCCGCCAACCAGGCGGGCTTCGACAACTCGGGGGAGTCGCTGACGATGTCCCCCGCGCTGGTGAAGAAGTACATGGGCGCCGCGCGGCTCGTCGCGGATCACATCCTGTTCCTGCCGGGCGGTCTCTCGTTCGCGCCGTATCCGGTCGTGACCGACGAGGATCGCGACAAGTACGCCGTCAACCGGATCGTCGAGTTCTACAAGCGTCAGCCGCTCGATTACGCCGATTACTTTCTCGCGGCGTGGCGCTATCAGCATCGGGCGGCGCTCGGCCAGCCGCGTCTGACGCTCGCGGACGCGGCCGCCGGCGCCAGCGTCAGCGCGACCTATCTCAACACGCTCTGGGCGATGCTGAACGCGCCGGGCGAAGACGTCGGTCCGCTGGCGGCGCTCCAGGTACGATGGCGCAGCCTGCCGCCGCCGATCGATCACCAGGAGCCGGACGGGCTCCGCCCCGCGCTTGCGTGGATGCGCGATTTCATCGCCGGCCTGCGGCCGCGCGTCGCGATGTCGTTCGACAACCTGCCGGCGCGCGGCATCGCGGCCGGTTCGCAGTCGCTGGTGCTCTGGAAGGATCGGCAGTACGCCGACCACCGGATGACGTGCGGCGGCAGTCCGCTGCAGCTCGACCTGTCGGCGTACGCGCAGACCGACCCGCTCCTGCTCGTGCCGACGACGGACGCGGCGCGGGCGCGGTACCTGGAGTCGTTCACGCGTTTCTGCGCGCTGTTTCCCGACAAGTTCTTCGTCTCCGAGCGCGGCCGCATGTTCCTGACCAACGCACGGGAGATCGCCTCCGACGCCGAAGGCCATCGCCTGTTGAGCGCCGGCTTCCACAGTCAGATGGGCTACTTCCGCGACGATCGGCCGCTCTACGAGCTCGTGCTCGACGGCAGCCGGCAGCGCCAGCTCGATATGCTCTGGAAGGAGCTCGATTTCATCACGCTCGCGCCAGTCCGGCAGTTCAAGCAGTTCATCTGGTTCGAGCGCGCCGAGCCGCCGAGCTTCATGGCGACGGCGCAGTTCAACGGGTTCCGTTCGGAAGACGAGGATGTCACCTCCGAAGCGAAGATCGCGCAGCTCGCCGACGTCTATCTCGCCAAGGCGCGCGAGGTGACCAACGAGGTCGCCGCGGGCGTTGTCCGCGACTACTTCGACCGGGTGAACGCCGCAGTGCGTGCGCTGGAACGCGCGAAGGCATCCGCCGAACCGTCGCATCTCGACGCGCTGCTGGCGTTCGCGGCGCGCGCCTATCGGCGTCCGCTCACCGCTGCGGAGTCGGACGATCTGCTCGCCTTCTACCGGTCGCTGCGCGAGCAGCACCTCGATCACGAAGAGGCGATTCGTGACACGGTGACGAGCGTGCTGATGTCGCCGTACTTCTGCTACCGCGTCGACACATTGCCCGACGGCAAGGCGTCGCCCGGAGACGTGCGGGCGCTGTCGGACTACGAGCTGGCGAGCCGTTTGAGCTACTTCCTCTGGTCGAGCATGCCCGACGAGGGGTTGCTGAAGCATGCGGCGGCCGGCGATCTGCACAAGCCCGACGTGATCGCGGCGCAGGCACGGCGGATGGTGCAGGACCCCCGTGTCCGGCACCTGGCCACCGAGTTCGCCGGCAACTGGCTCGACATCCGCCGGTTCGAGGAGCACAACGCCGTGGACCGCGAGCGGTTCCCCGGCTTCACGAACGAGCTGCGCGAAGCGATGTTCGAGGAGCCGATTCGCTTCGTGCTGGACACCATCCAGCGGAACGGCTCGGTCCTCGATTTCCTGTACGGCAACTACACCTTCGTCAACCCGATCCTCGCCAGGCACTACGGCATGCCGGAGCCCGCGCCGGGATCGTGGGCGCGCGTGGACGCGGCGCAGAAGTACGGGCGCGGCGGCCTGCTGCCGATGGCCGTCTTCCTCACCAAGAACGCGCCCGGCCTGCGCACCAGTCCGGTGAAGCGTGGCTACTGGATCGTGCATCGGCTGCTCGGCGAGTACATTCCCGCGCCGCCGCCGAACGTCCCGGTGCTGCCGACCGACGAGACCAAGCTCGGCGACCTGACCTTGCGCGAAACGCTCGCACAGCATCGCGCGAATCCGGCGTGCGCGAGCTGTCACGCGAAGTTCGATTCGTTCGGGCTGGCGTTCGAAGGCTACGGCCCGGTAGGCGAGACCCGCGATCGCGATCTCGCGGGACGGCCGGTGGAGACGAACGCCGCGTTCCCCGATGGCAGCTCGGGCGCGGGGCTCGACGGCCTGCGCGCGTTCATGCGCGCACGGGGCCAGGCCGAGTTCGTCGACACACTCTGTCGCGAGCTGCTGGTCTACGCCCTGGGCCGAAGCCTGCTGCGATCCGACGAACCACTTCTCGCCGGGATGCGCAAGGATCTGACGACGGGCGACTACCGGTTCGGCCATCTCGTGCAGGACATCGTCACCAGCCGGCAGTTCCTGACCAGACGCACGGCGCCGATTTCCGCGAAGGACACCGCACAATGAGCATGAAGACGAGCCCGCTGCAGCGAAACCCGCGCGAACTGTCCCGGCGCCGCTTCCTTCGCGGCACCGGCGTCGTGATGGCGCTGCCATGGCTGGAGTCGTTGGCGGTCTGGGGCGCGGAGCCGGCATCTGCCGCAGCCGCGCCGCGGCGCCTCGCGATTCTGTTCATGGGCAACGGCGTCAATCCGACCGAGTGGTGGGCTCAGGAATCGGGCGCCGGCATCGAACTGGGCCGCAGCCTGGCGCCGATGCAGCCGCTCAAAGGAAAGTTCAACTACATCAAGGGCCTGTTCAACAAGGCGGCGACCGGCGTCGGCATTCATCCGGGGATGACTGGCAATCTGCTCTCGGGCGCGCCGCTGACCAAGGGCGCGGAGCTGCACGGCGGCGTCAGCCTGGATCAGGTGCTGGCCGCCCACATCGGCGATCAGACGGTGCAGCCCAGCATGGTCCTCGGCTGCGAACAGCCGGTCACCGGCTACCACGAGACGAACTTCTCGATGGCCTACAGCTCGCACATCTCGTGGTCCACGCCGACCTCGCCGGTGCCGATGGAGGTGTACCCGTCGCTCGCGTTCGACAGCCTGTTCGAGAACCGCGGCAGCCAGCGGAACTTGAGCGTGCTCGATCGCGTGAGGGACCAGATCGCGTCGCTCGGCGGGCGCGTGAGCGCGGCGGACAAGGGAAAGCTCGACGAATACCTGACCAGCGTGCGGGACGTGGAGAGGCGCGCGCAGGACATGCGCGCGGCGCAGGAGAAGGCCGAGGCGAATGCGGCGAACCGCGGCCGCGTGGCCGCGATGATGCCGCGGCCGGACAACGGGCTGCCCGAGGACATCCGCGATCACATGCGGCTGATGTGCGACATTCTTGCGCTCGCGTTCCAGACCGACAAAACGCGCATCGCCACGCTGCTGCTGTGTCGCGACATCTCCGGTCTCTTCTATCCGTTCCTGGACGTCAAGCTGGCCCACCATCTGGCCAGCCACGAGGACACCAGCGACGCCTTCATGCGCGTCAACCAGTTCTATCTGACGCAGTACGCCTACCTGATCGACAAGCTCGCCGCGATGCCCGAGGGCGACAGCACCGTGCTGAACAACTCCTGTCTGGTGTTCATGTCCAACATGTGGTCGGGCAGCCAGCATGACAGCACGAAGGTGCCCGTGTTGACCGCCGGCACGCTGGGCGGGACGCTCGAGACGGGCCGCGTGCTCGACTACACGAACGCCGGAGACGAGAACCGCAAACTGTGCAGCTTCTACCTCTCGCTGATGGATCGCATGGGGGTGAAGCTCGATCGATTCGGCGACGCGACGGAGCACTTGGCAGGGATCTGACCTCCGATCGCGGAGGAGGTCCGCCGGCTAGGGGGCGGAGATGAGTCGCAGGGCACGAGCCAGTCTGGCGGCCACGGGGGCGCTGCTGGCCTGGTTCGTTTCGACGCCCGAGGGTCTCTCGGGTCGTCAGGCGGCAACGACGTTCCCGCCGGTGCTGGCCGGTTATGTGACGAGAGACGTCAAGCTCACGGCGGACGAGCAGGCACAACTCGCGCAGGGCAAGCCGGTCACCAAGCTGCTCGACGCCGATGCCTCGAAAGAGGTGGGGATCTTCGGCGCCGTCTGGATCGACGCGCCCATCGCCCGATACGTCGCGGCCGTCCAGGACATCGAGAATTTCGAGAAGGGCGAGAACTTCCTCGTCACCAAGCGCGTCAGCAGTCCGCCGCGGCCGGAGGACTTCGCGCAGATCTCGTTTACGCCCGACGAGCTCAAGGACCTGAAGTCGTGCAAGGTCGGCGACTGCGACTTGAAGTTGGGCGAAGCCGGCCTCACGCGGATCAGGAACGAGGTGGACTGGTCGAAACCCACGGCGAATGCGGATGCCGAGCGCGTGATCCGAACACTTGCGCTCGAGTACGTCAACGGTTATCTCGAGGGAGGCAATGCGAGACTCGCCGAGTACCGTGACTCGAACCGGCCGACGTTCGTGGCGCGAGAGTTCTCGTCGATGATCGACCGCATGCCCGAATTGACGACGTACCTTCCGAATCTCAAACGGTACCTGCTCGACTTTCCAAGCATGACGCTGCCAATGGCGGACTCCTTCGTGTACTGGCAGAATGTGAAGTTCGGATTGAAGCCGACCATCCGCATCAATCACGTCACGACCGTCAGTCAGCCGACCCACACGGAAGTCGTGTCGAAGATGCTGTACGCGAGCCACTATTTCTGGACGGCGCTGGAACTGCGCGTCCTGATTCCCGACCCCGCTCGCGGCGACGGCTTCTGGTTCGTGAATGTGAATCGCAGCCGATCGGATGGCCTGAGCGGCTTCGTCGGCTCGTTGATTCGCGGTAAGGTCCGGGGCGAGGCGCAGAAAGGAATGGAGGCGGCGCTCACCTCGACCAAGGCGCGGATGGAATC
>DATFWL010000185.1:0-13951 GCA_035259385.1 Vicinamibacterales bacterium
GCCAGCGAGATCGGCGCGACGATCCGGAAATCGTCGTCCGCGGGGAGCTGATCGGGTTGATACACCCGTTCGAAGCGCTCCTGCGCCGTCCGGATCCTGTTGAGGTCCAGGGCAAGCATGAACCTCTCAATATACATTGCAGAAGTGGCTCGGGGCTAGAGGAGCCCCGGGGTCCGGGGTTCGCAGTTCGGCGGTCTGTTTCTGGGTTCCCTGGTTCTCGGTTCTGGTTCCTGGTTCTCTCGGTTGTGTCGGTTCTCTCGGTTCTGTCGGTTCTCAGGTCAGGTTCTCGGCGCCAGAACCAGAACGGACCAAGAACTCAGAACGAAAACCCCGAACCCCGGACCCCGACGGAGTCAGTCGATCGACCACGGCTTCGGGATGAAGAGCTGCTCGTACAGGCTGATCGCGTAGCGGTCGGTCATCCCGGCGATGAAGTCGCGTGTGGCGGCGTCGAGGCCCTCGGTGTCGATGGTGCGCTGGTCGAGGAACTCGTGCGGGCTCTCCCGGACCTTCTCCCACAGACCACTGAGAATGCCCGACGCTTTCCTGAACTCCGCGGTTGCGATCGTGTTCTCGTAGACCGCGTCGAAGAGAAACGCCCGGAGCTCGAGCACCGCCTGCAGCACGCGGTCGCTCATGCGAATCTCGATGAGACCGGCGGCGAGCGTCTCGGTGACGACGTCCTTCACCAGCGTGCCGATCCGCGCCGACGAGGAGCCGCCGAGGACGGCGACGAGATGGCGCGGCAGATCCTCCGCGCGCAGCAGCCCTGCGCGGGTGGCGTCGTCGATGTCGTGATTGACGTAGGCAATCAGGTCGGCGACCCGCATGATCTGCCCTTCGATCGTGCTCGATCGCAGCTCGGGCGCCATGCCGACCGGCGCCCCGGACTTGCCCTTCGAATGCTTCGCGATCCCGTCGCGCACCTCCCACGACAGGTTCAGCCCCTGGCCGTTGTTCTCGAGGCGATCGACGATGCGCAGGCTCTGCTCGTAGTGGTTGAAGCCGCCCGGCATGAGCGCGTCGATCACGCGCTCGCCGGCGTGACCGAACGGCGTGTGGCCGAGGTCGTGGCCGAGCGCGATCGCCTCGGTCAACTCCTCGTGCAGCCGCAGCACCTTGGCGATCGTGCGCGCGATCTGCGAGACCTCGAGCGTATGCGTCAGGCGCGTGCGGTAGTGATCGCCGGCCGGCGCGAAGAAGACCTGCGTCTTGTGCTTGAGACGGCGGAACGCCTTGCAGTGGATGATGCGGTCGCGGTCGCGCTGAAACGCCGGCCGCACGTCGTCCTCGGCTTCGGCGCGCAGCCGCCCGCGGGAGTCGGCGCTCTTGGCGGCCTGCGGCGCGAGGATGTCACGCTCCCGTTGCTCGAGTTGATGACGCAGGGTCGTCATGGTTCGGGGCCGATCGGCCCTACGTCATCTCCTGCAGGAAGCTGGCGCCGTTCGCCAGCCGCTCCACGCCGAACAGGTCGGCGAGCGTCTGACCGAGATCGGCGAACGTCGCGCGGGTCCCGAGGTCCGCGCCGGCGCGCACCCGGGCGCCGGCCGCCATCAGCGGCACGTATTCCCGCGCGTGGTCGGTGCTCGCCGTCGTCGGATCGTTACCGTGATCGGCGGTGACCACCAGCAGGTCGTCGGCGCGCAGCCGCGGCAGCACGCGCGCGAGCCGCGCGTCGAAGCGCTCGAGGTTCTCCGCGTAGCCTTCGACGTCGTTGCGATGGCCGAACTGCGTGTCGAAGTCGACGAGGTTGGCGAAGATCAACCCGCGATCGACGGCGGCCATCTGCTCCTCGAGGCGGTCCATCCCGTCGTCGTCGCTGGCCGTGTGGTAGGCGTGGGTGATGCCGCGGCCGGCGAAGAGATCTTCGATCTTGCCGATGGCGACGACCGGCAGCGACGCCGCCTTGACGCGATCGAGCAGCGTCACGCCGCGCGGCGGCAGCGCGAAATCCTTGCGGTTCGCGGTCCGCATGAAATGGCCCGGCGAGCCGACGAACGGGCGCGCGATCACACGGCCGACGCCGAGCCCCTCGCCGACCAGCTCGTACGCGATCGCGCAGTCGCGATAGAGCTCGGCGATCGACACCACCGCCTCGTGCGCGGCAATCTGGAACACGCTGTCGGCCGACGTATAGACGATCAGCGCGCCCGTCCGCATGTGCTCCGCCCCGAACTCGTCGATGATGACGGTGCCGGACGCGGCCTTGTTGCCGAGGACCCCGCGTCCCGTCCGTCGCGCGAACTCGGCGATGATCTCCGGCGCGAACCCGTTGGGGAATGTCGGAAAGGGGCGGTCGAGGACGATGCCCATCATCTCCCAGTGCCCGGTGACCGAGTCCTTGCCCGCCGACGCCTCGGCCATCCGGCCCACCGCCCCCAGCAGCGCGCGCGCGGTGCCTGGCACCTCGGCGTCGATATGGGCGATTTTTGCGAAGCCGAGGCTGCGCAGCGTCGGCAGATAGAGCGGGATCTGCTTCGCGATGTTGCCGACCGTGTCGCTGCCCTGATCGCCGTACGCGGCGGCATCCGGCAGCTCGCCGATCCCGACGCTGTCCATCACGATGACGATCGCGCGCCGGAACCGCGCGCTACTGGTGCGAGAAGTAATTGGACACCGCTTTCGGCGTCTTGATCGCGGCGATCGCGTGCTTGAAGATCATGTGGTCGGTCCCGGCCTGATCGAGCACCAGCGCGAAGCGATCGAAGTTCTTGATCCGCCCCTCGAGCTCGCTGCCGTCCATCATCCGGATCGTGACGATGAGCTTCTCGCGGCGAACGTAGTTGAGGAAGACGTCCTGGATGTTCGGCTGGGAGGTTTTGGTGTCAGAGGCGGGCGACATAGTCTTCAACCAGATGCATCACGGCCATCACGGTCGGGGCCGATTCACCGGGGCCATCGAACCAGCTTAGATTAGGTTCTTTGCGGAACCAGATCAACTGCCGCCGCGCGTAGCGGCGGTTCTCCTGGGCGATCAGCGCGCGTGTCGCCCGTTCGTCGCGGACGCCGCGGAGATGCTCGAGCGCCTGCCGGTAGACGAGGCCGCCGAACGGCCGCGCCGTCTCCGGCACGCCGCGGGCGAGCAGCCCGCGAATCTCGTCCAGCAACCCGCGCTCGAACTGCTCGTCGACGCGCCTGGTCACGCGCTCCGAGATCTGCGCGGCCGGCAGCCGCAACGCGAGCGCGAGGACGTCGATGTCGGCAATCGGCGACACGGTCCCGGCAAAGTGCGCGGTGAGGGGACGCCCGGTGAGGAAGAACACCTCGAGCGCGCGCACGATCCGCTTCCGGTCGCGCGGCTGGATCCGCAGCGCGGACTGGGGATCGACCTTGCGCAGCATGCGGTGCAGGAAGGTCACGTCACGACGCTCGCCAATCGCCTCGAGGCGCGCGCGGAGGCGTGCGTCGGCGCCGGGTCCCGGAAACAGTCCACGGGTCAGCGCGCGGAAGTAGAACCCGGTGCCACCGGCGAGGATCGGCAGCTTGCCGCGCGCATCGATGTCGCGGATCGCAGCCGCCGCGTCGCGCGCGAACTGCGCGGCCGTGTACTCGACCGTCGGCTCGACGATGTCGATCAGATGATGGGGAACGCCGCGTCGATCGGCCGACGCGATCTTGTCGGTGCCGATGTCGAACCCGCGGTAGACGGCTGTCGAGTCGCAGTTGACGATCTCGCCGTCGAACCGCTCGGCGATCGCCAGCGCCAGCGCGCTCTTGCCGGTCGCAGTCGGCCCCAGGATCGCAACGGCTCTCGCTCTTGTCACGGTTGCTCACTGTCACGCTGCGATCGGATCACGAGGAACGCAAAGGCCGCAGAGCGCGCCAACGCTCGACTAAGAGTGCGTTGCAAAATTAGCTCAAGGCGGGTCCTGTCCGCGAACAGCCCCACCGGGTGCTCGCCAGAAAAGCACTCGTCACGGCCACGGCTCCGCGCCCGGCGGGGCAGCGCCGTTCGCGGCCATCCGCGAGCGAGCTAATGTTGCAACCTGCTCCAAGCCTTTCGCGCGACGTCGTGAATCACGAAAAAACTCTGCGTGCTCTGCGGTTGCTTTCCCGCCGTCACCCCACGCGAATGAGCACGTAGATCACGAACGCGGTCATCAGGATCACGAGACCGAGCTGCTGGCTGCGCGTCACCGCGGCGGCGTCTCGTTGTAGAAGAACGTGACGGTGAAGAACGCCTTGTCGGCGGGATATTCCGGCGGCAGCGGCTGCGTCGGATTCGACCCGGCGAGCGCCCCGACCGCGGCGTTGTTGAACGCGTCGATCGGACACGGGCCGACGACGTTCAGGTCGGTGATCGATCCGTCCTTGTGCACGTTGAACGTGACGACGACGTGCCCCCTGTTCGACATCGCGGCGTAGGGGATGAACCAGTTGCGCTTCACCTGCGCGATGAAGCGGCGGATCCACGGTCCGAACTCGACGCCCTTGGTGTCGAACTGGATTTCCGGGCCGAACTGCCCGCCGCCGCCCCCCTGGTTCTCGAACGCCTCACCCTGCGTGTAGCGCTGCAGATTGCGGAGCGCGTCGCCGAGCGATCCGCCGGCGGCAGACGATCGGCCGCTCGCGCCGCTGTTCGACGGGCGCGCGGCCGGGAATTGCAGCGCGGACTGCGAGTCGGGCACCTTCGGCGCCTCCGCCGGATTGGGCTGCGGCGGCGTCTCGGCGGGAGTGCCCGCCGCGGGATCCGGCTGCGGACCGCGGCCACGCGCAACCATCGCCTCACGCTGCGCCTCGTCCACGCGGTTCGGGCTGTTGCCGCGGCTGAAGGGCAGCTCGTTGGTCGGCTTCGGCGCGCGCTGCGGCGCCGCGGCGCGGCGGTCGAGGTCCGACGGCTCGGCGCGCGGCGGCGGCTTCGGTGCGGGACGCTCGACGCGCGGCTGCACGAACACGAAGCGCGGCTGCTCGCGCTCCTGCTGGAGCACGATCGGCGGCGCCGGCTTGGTCTGCAGAAAGCTCGGGAGGAACTGCGGCAGCCATTTCGGTGACACGAGTACGAGGATCACCATCAGGAGGTGAAAAATGATCGTCAACAGCACCATCTCGAGCGGCGTCAGCGCGCGGCCGACCGGCTCAATTGATGGGTGGTAATCCTCGAAATCGAAATACATCAGGAAGTTACGAGTATATCAGTGGGGACCGGGGGACTTGGGAACTTGGGGACGTGCTGCGCGTAAAAGTTCGTAAGCCGCAGCGGTATTGGCGTAGTCCCCTGGTCCCCCAGTCCCTTAGTCCCCACGCCGGGCGACGTACAGAATGACCGTGCCAAACGTCAGCCGGACGGGCGACACGTCGACGAAGCCCGACTGTCGAAGTAATTTCACAAATTCCTCAGGTGGCGTGAATGCCCCGATCGACGCCGGCAAATAGCCATATGCCGCATTGTGACGCGAGACGATGCGTCCGATCCGCGGCAGCACACGATGCAGATACCAGAGATAGATCGCGCTCAGCCCCGGCGTCGTCGGCACCGCGAACTCCAGGATCGCCAGGCGGCCGCCGGGCCGCAGCACGCGGTGCATCTCGGCGCACGCCGGCGCCACCTGCTCCACGTTGCGAATCCCGAAGGCAATGGTGATCGCGTCCACCGAGCCATCCGCCGCGGGAATGCGCGTCGCGTCGCCGCGGACGAGCGCCACCCGATCGGCGAGCCGCCGCCGGACCAGCTTCTCTCGTCCGACGCGCAGCATCGCGCCGGCGAAATCGACGCCGATCACGCGCGCGGCGGCCGGGCGCGCGCGCATCGCGGCAATAGCGAGGTCGGCCGTGCCAGTGCACACATCGAGTACCCGCTCGCGGCCGGTCAGACCGAGCGACGCGATCGCACGCGCCCGCCAGCGCGTGTCGATCCCGCCGCTGAGCAGGTGGTTGAGAACGTCGTAGCGGCCGGCGATCGCGTCGAACATCCCGGCAATGCGATCGGGAGACTTCGAGATGTCGGTCAACGGCTGGAGGCGACCTGGCCCGTCCACGGCGGATAGAGGTCGTGTTCGAAGCCGAGCGCCGACAGGATCTTCCCCGCCATGAAGTCGGCGAGATCGTCGAGCGTCTTCGGCAGCTGATAGAACGCGGGCATGGCCGGAAGAATCATCGCGCCCGCTTCGGCGCACAGGACCAGGTTGCGCAGCTGCGGCAGGCTCATCGGCGTCTCGCGCGGCACGATGACCAGGCGGCGCTGCTCCTTCAACATCACGTCGGCGGCGCGCTCGATCAGGTTGCGCGACAGCCCGTGCGCGACGGCGGCGAGCGTCTTCATCGAGCACGGCACGATCGCCATCGCCCGGCACGCGTGGCTGCCGCTGGCGAGCGTCGCGCCGAGATCGCGGTTGCTGTGCAGCGTGATCGCACCGCCCGCCGCGGTGTCGCCGTATTTGGCGACGAGGAACTCCTGCAGCCGCTCCGCTGCGGCCTGGTCGCCCAACTCGTCGCGCAACAGGCGCCGGCCGAAGTCCGACACGATCAGCTCGACGTCGACGCGCCGTTCGAGCAGCGCCGCGAGCGTCCGCGTGGCGTAGACGGCGCCGCTTGCGCCGGTGATCGCGATCGCAATCGCCTGGCGGCGCTCGCCGTCAGCGCTGCCAGGGGCCATACAGCGCGATCACCAGCACGAGCAGATACAGGATGCCGACGTAGCCGTTCAGATCGAACGCGCGTTTCACCTGCGACAAGTCGTCGGCGCGCACCAGCGACTGCTCGTACACGAGCATCGCCGCGACCGCGGCCACGCCTGCGAGGTAGATCGGCCCGAGCGGCGTGACCCACGCCAGCGCCAGCAGGCACCCGACCGCGACGACGTGCATGCCGCGCGAAATCGCGAGCGACGCCGCGACGCCGAAGCGGACCGGAATCGAGCGCAGTCCGTGGACGCGATCGAACTCGAGATCCTGGCACGCGTAGAGCACGTCGAAGCCGCCGACCCACGCGCCGATCGCAACCGCCAGCAGCCACGGCTCCCAGCCGGCTCGGCCTCCTGCCGCCAGCCAGCCGCCCACCGGCGCCACCGCCATGGCGAGGCCGAGAAAGATCTGCGTCCAGGTCGTGTAGCGCTTGGCGAGCGAATACCAGAAGACGATCGCGAGCGCGACCGGTGACAGCGCGAAACAGACCGGATTGAGCCGCCAGGTCGCGAGCACGAACACAGCCGACGCGACCGCGACGAACAGCGCGGCCTCGCGCGAGGTCATCGCCCCGCGCGGCAGCTCGCGCATCGCGGTCCGCGGATTCAACGCGTCGATGCGCGCGTCGACGAGCCGGTTGAAGCCCATCGCCGCGCTGCGCGCACCGACCATGGCGACGAGGATCCAGCCGACCGTCGTCCAGGTGACGGTGGCGTGCTGCGATGCCAGCAGCGCCCCCGCCAGCGCGAACGGCAGCGCGAAGACAGAGTGACTGAAGCGGACAAACGAGGCGTAGGTGCGGACGCGGTTCATGTCGTCTGGGTTCGGGGTTCGTCGTTCGGAGTTCGGGGTTCTCGTTCTCTGGTTCTTCTGGTTCTCGGGTTCTGGGTTCTGCGCCGAATTCTTAATTCTTAATTCTTAATTCTTAATTCTCCTGAACCCATCGTATCTGCGACGGCTCGATCCCGCTGACGAGATATTCTTCCACATCGATGTTGCTCGACGGGAGCGTGACGGCGAGGAGGCGCGCCTGCTTGCCGGGCTCGATCGTGCCGTAGTCGGCGTCGAAGCCGAGCGCGCGGGCGCCTTCGATCGTCGCGCTCTCGAGGAGCGACGCCGCCGGCACGCGCGGGGCCAGCGCGCGCATCGTCGCCAGTTCGGCGAAGACGTTCAGATCGGGCGCGCTCGCGAGGCTGTCCGTGCCGACGGCGATGCGGACGCCGGAGGCGTAGAACTCGGCCAGCGGCGGCGCCCCGGCGCCGGTGTGGCCGTTGCTGCGCGGACAGGTGACGAGCGTCGTGCCGCGTGCGGCCAGCTTGCCGAGGTCGGATTCCGTCATCTGGACGCCGTGCACCGCGATCACCCGGCTGCCGAGGAACCCCGCGGCGTCGAGAAAGTCCACCGGCGATCCGCCCGGCGGGACCCAGGCCGGATCCCACGCGCCGAGCTCCTCGAGCAGCGCGCGCCACGGGCCGTTGCCGCTGCGGATGAATTCCACTTCCTCGACCGACTCGGAGAGGTGAATGCTGCACGGCAGAAACGGCTCGCGGTCGACGGCGCGCCGGATCGCGCGCAGAAGAAGCGGCGCGACCGAGTACGGCGCGTGCGCCGCGAGGCTGGCGCGGACGCGCGCGGTCGGGACCAGCGCCTCGAGCTGCTGCTGCGCCTGCTCGACGACCGCGACCGGATTGGGGGCGTTGAACCGAATCAGCTCGTAGAACACCACGCCGGCGAGCGCGCTGCGCGACAGCGGTCCGAACGTGACCAGCGTGTTGCTGATGTCGCCGACAATCGCCGTGCCGCACGCCGTCGACTCGTCGAGCGCGCGCTCGACGGCGCCGAGGATTTCGGCGCCGGCCGGATCCGGGCGGGTCCGCCGCGCGGCGATCACGCCGCGGATCCAGGTGACGAACTCCGACGCCGGCGGGACCTCGTCGCGCAGATACGACAGCTCGAGGTGGGTGTGGGCGTTGCACAACCCCGGAAGCACGACGACCTCTCCGAGATCGATTTCTCGAGCGCCATCGGCGAAGCCGAGCCGCCCCGCCGGCCCGGGCGATCCGTAGGCGGCGATGCGCCCGCGTTCGACGGCCACCCACCCGTTGCGAATCGCCGGCTCGGCGATCGGCAGAATCCAGGCCGCGTGGTAGCGGATCAAGGTAATCGCGCGGCTTTGCCGGCCTGGCTCCGCGCCGGATAGAAGCGGAGCTCCGCGGGAACCGACGTGTCGCCGTCGGCGCGCGCCGTCGCCAGCTCCAGCATGCGCGGCACGTTGCGCTCGCGGAACACCGGGTCGCCGAGAATCTCGTAGTGCATGTTCCGGCGCTTCGCCACGAAACCGGCGTCCTCGATGTTGCGGACGATCTCGGCTTCGTCCATGCAATAGGCCGCGCCGGCGGCGCGGACGACGTTCTCCTCGATCATCACGCTGCCCATGTCGTTGGCGCCGAAGGCCAGGCTCAACTGCCCGACCTTGCCTCCCTGCGTCACCCACGACGCCTGCAGGTTGTCGAAGTTGTCGAGCACGATCCGCGCGATGGCGAGCGTCCGCAGGTAGTCGATGCCGGTCGCCTCGGTTCCGGCGAGCTCCGTGTGATCCGGCTGATAGCTCCAGGTGATGAACGCCGTGAACCCGCCGGTCTCGTCCTGCAGCGCCCGCAGCCGCAGCAGGTGCTCGAGGCGCTCCTCGGGGGTCTCGACCGTCCCGTACATCATCGTCGCCGTCGTACGCAGCCCGGCGCGATGCGCGTGGCGCATGACGTCGATCCACTCGTCCGACGTCGCTTTGCCGTAGCAGTGCAGGAGCCGTCGCACGCGGTCGACGAGGATCTCGGCGCCGCCTCCCGGCACGCTGTCGAGTCCGGCGGCGATCAGCCGATCGAGCACCGCCGCGACCGGCAGCTGCGACAACCGGGAGAGGTGAATCACCTCCGGCGGCGACAAGGCGTGGAGCTTGAAGGCCGGATAACGCTCCTTGATCGCGCGAAACAGATCTTCATACCACCGCAGCGGCAGGTCCGGGTTGTGGCCGCCCTGCAGCAGCAGCTGGACACCGCCGACGGCAATCGTCTCGTCGATCTTGCGGAACAGCTCGTCGAAGCCGAGCACGTAGCCGTCCGGCGATCCGACGTCGCGGTAGAACGCGCAGAACGTGCACTTCGCGACGCACACGTTCGTGTAGTTGACGTTGCGGTCGATGATGTAGGAGACGATCCCATCCGGGTGCTTGCGGGCGCGCACCCCGTCGGCCAGCCGGCCGAGCAGCGCGGTCGGCGCGCCGCGATACAGCGCGAGCGCCTCGCCCGCGCTCACACGTGCGCCAGCCTGCACCTTGTCGGCAATGGCATCGATCATCAGAAGAATCTCAGCGCGCCGTCGAACGACGCGAGCTTCAGCTCGGCTGCGTAACGGAAGAACGTCGTCAGCCCTTCGAGCTCCTCGTCGCCGACGCGGTACCGGATATTATCGCGCAGGTACCCGGCGGCCACGGTCTGCCGTTCGGAATCGTCCGGGTAATAAGCCTGCGCCACCGCATCGGCATGGGCGACGCCTTCGTCACGGGCGTGCTGCAACGCCGCGGCGTCGGCGGCGGTGACGGCGTGCTGCCATCCCGTCCACACCGCGTAGACGAACGGCAGCCCTGTGGACCGCGTCCAGATCTCGCCGAGGTCCAGCTTCGAGGCGCCCGCCGCGCCGTCGCCGAGAAAGAGGGCGACGTCGCCGATGATCAATGCCGCGTCCGCACGCGCCAGCATCTGGTCGAGGTCCGGCGCCATCGACACCGCCTCGGGCGCGATGCCGTACTCCCGCCGGAGCAGGACGGTCGCGAGCGCGACCGACGTCCTCGAACTGCTGTCCATGGCGATCGTGCGGATATCGCGCGGCTCGCGCCGCGTGTAAATGGCGACCGACGCCACCGGCCCCTTCGACGTGACGCCCGCGCCCGGCACGATCGCGTACGGCTCCGGGCCGCGCAGGTATTCGATCGACGGAATCAGACCGACGTCCGTCTCGTGCGCGTGCAGCAGCCGCGCGCACTCCGAGGGAATGTCGTAACGGATGTCGAAGCGGGGCACGCGTTCGAGGCCGTAGACGAGCGGCCGCGCGTTGAGGTAGCCGACTGCACCGAGTCGAATCATCGTGAGACGACGTCGAAGCGGCCGTTACGCTCGACCGGCTCCAGCCCCGCGGCGCGGATGTTGCGGCGGATCTCCTCGAGCGGTGCCCGCCGGCGGCCCTCCGTCGTCTCGTCCTCCGGCGACACCGCGTCGACGTCGTCGGCGCCGACCGTGAGCGCAACCTGCGCGAGCTTCGGTCCGTAGAGCGACCAGTCGACCTGAATCGACGCGACGTTGTCCACGACAATGCGCGCCAGCGCCACGCGTTTGACGTCGTCGTAGCCCGTGGTGGGAACGGCGGGATTGACGCGGCGCGGCAGCGGCGCAAACGCGCGAATCACCGCCACGGTCCGCTGCAGATCGGCGACACGCTTCAGCAGCGGCACCGGATCGTCCGACGGCGACTGGTCGACGGTGAGCCGGGCGAGACTGAGGCCGGCGATGTTCACTTCCTCGATCGAGCGCCGTGCGTCGTGCAGCCGATCGATCGCCGCCTCAGCGACGAGCTCCAACCCCGCGGCGCGCATCTCCTCGAGCAGCGCGCGGAGCGTCAGTCCCTCGCTGCCGGACAGCGCCTCGAGATCAGCGAGCGTGAAACCCGTCACCACGGCACCGCTCGAGGCTGCTGCGACTTCTCGCACGCGATCGACGGCCGCACCTCGCGACGCCGGCACGCCGACGATCCGCACCTCACCCGCCGACGGAGGATGCGCCGCCGGTGCCCCCGACTCGGCGGGCACGGTCGCGACGCGCACGAAGGTGGTCGCCGTGCCATGACGCTGCCGTCGTGCTTCGTCGGCAAGAGCGCCGAGGCTGATGATGTCGTGGCTGGCGGCGAGCGTGGTCAGTTCGGCGTCGGTGACACGCATTTCGCGTTCGGGGTTCGGCGTTCGTGGTTCGGGGTTCTGGTTCTGGGTTCTAAGGTTCCGGGTTCTGGGTTCTCGATGTAGCGCGAAGGCTTTAGCCGAGCGTCCAGCCTATGGATGCGTCACCGTGATCGTGTAGCTCACCGGACCCGTCGCCTGGCCGATATCGCGGATCTGGACGCAGAGCGTGCCTGCGGTCGTGACACCTGTGACTTGGGGTGTCGAGCCGGCTACGACGTTCGACGCCGCGCCGGCGAGCGGAGTGCAGCCGCCGTCTCCGGTCGTGCCGACGGCGAGCCCCATCACGATGGAGGGGCTGGTGGTCGTCAGCGTGACGTCGGTCGTGCCGGGCTGCGAGACGGGAAAGCTGTGAAACGCGCTCGAGCCGACCGGCACCGTTCCTGAGAACGTGTCGGTCGTCCGCGTCGTCGTCGGCGCGCTGACCGTTCCGCTGGTCGAGTTGTTGTTGCACGCGCTCATGGCGGCCGCACACAGCGTCGCGACGATGAGCCGGCGCATCATGAATGCAGCACCACGACCGTGTAATTCACCGACTCGACCAGGTTGCCGACGTCGAACACCAACACGCAGAAGTTTCCGGGAACCGTCGCCGTGCCGATCATCTGCGCGTTCGGACCCGCGACGACGGTCATGTGGTCGAGCGTCAGGCAGCTTGCGCCGCTGGGCGTCCCCACACCGATGCCCACCGAGGCGGCGGGGGAAATACTCGTGAGGCTCACCTGAATGCCGCCGGCGCGCTGCACGAGGAACGTATTGGTGCTCGTGCCGAGCGGGAGCAGCGTGCCGGTGAACGTTTCGGGTATCGTCGCCGGGGCGGGGGTTGGCGTCGCCGGGGGCACGGGATCGTGGCACCCCGACGCGATCAGCGCGACGCCGAGCGCGACTGGAACAATCCACTTCATCGTCTTCAATGATACCCGTTACTGCACGGTGAGGATGACGCTGCCGAAATGCGAGAGCGTCCCGACGGTGCCGCTGACACCGATGGTGTAGCTCCCGGCGGGTGTGCCGCCGGTGGACGACGGCGCCGTCTGGCCTGTGCCGGAAAGCGACACGGTATGCGGGCTGCCCGAGGCGTCGTCCACCACCGATATCGAACCGGTCCGCGTGCCCGCCGCGGTCGGCGTGAACGTCACCGCAATCTGGCACGACGCCCCGACGGCCACCGTGGATCCGCAGTTGTTCACCGTGGCGAAGTCGCCGCTGGCGGAAATGCTGGAGACAGCCAGCGCTCCGGTCCCGATGTTGGTCAACGATATGAACTGCGGCGGCGATGTCGTGGAGATCGTCTGCGTGCCGAAGCCGAGCGTGCCTGGAAAGAGCGCGAGGCCTGAACCGGCAGCGCGCGGCGCGATTGTGCGCGGCTTGGCGGCGGCCGTCGTCGCTGCCGTGCGCGCCGTCGTCGACACGGTCAGCGTGGAGCGGACCGGACTCGCTCCCGGTGTCACGGTCGGCGGATTGAACGTGCAGGTGGTTTGCGGCGGCAGATTGCCGCTCGCGCAGCTGAGGGTGATCTCGGTGTTGTATGCGCCGTTCTGCGGCGTGATGGTGACGACATGCGTGCTGCTGGCGCCGGCGGGAAGAGTCGCCACGGGCGGCGCGACGTCGACCGCGAAGTCCCTGACGACGATCTGCAGGTCTGCCGTCGGACCGAACCCGAAGTTGTTGTTCGACGCCGCGACCGTGACAGCGTTGGTGCCGGCGGCGCACGTGATCGTCGTGCCCGGAGAGGTGCCGCACCCGCCCGTCCAGGCGAGCGCCGTCAACGCGCAGCTGTTCGGGTCGGTGAAGCCGAGCTGCGACGGCGCCAGCGCGACGCCGAAAGTCGAGTTCGCGTCGAAGGTGAGCGTCGTGCTCGCACCGCGCCAGACCGGCAGCGTCGCGCGCAGCGACGAGAACGCGTCGGCGCGGCCTGCCCCGAACACGTTGTCCGGGTTGTCAGACGAGAGCTTGACGGCGTTGGCGAGCAGCAGATTGCGGACCGTCGTGCGCGCGGACGCCGGGTCGATTGTCGAGGTCGAACGATTCAGCAGGCACGGCGCGCCCTGCAGCAGCAGCGCAGCGATCCCGCCGATGTGCGGCGCCGCGGCGGAGGTGCCGAGGAACGGGGCGTTGAACGAGCCGGCGCCGCTAATCGACACACCGTCGATCGCAGCGATGTCGGGCTTGGGCCGTCCGTCGATCGTCGGGCCGCGGCTGCTGAAGTACTCGGCGGTGCGATTCGAGGTGTCGAGGCACGATTCGTTCGGCACGCGGTTCGAGAAGAACGACGCGGCCGCCGGCGACGCCGAGCAGATCGCGCCGACCGAGACGACGCTCACCGGCG
>DATFWL010000186.1:0-23194 GCA_035259385.1 Vicinamibacterales bacterium
TCACGGCCCACGGCTCCGCGCCCGGCGGGGCGGCCCCGTTCGCGGCCACCCGCGAGCGAGCTAGTTTTGCAACCTGCTCTTTGAGATCGTTGGCGCCGATATCTCGACATCCCCACGCGTCTAAAGAGGAGCGCGCCGGCCGATCCCAATCGCGCCGACGATACGATGTCAGTCGTGCTGACACCCCTCAGTCGTCGCCGATTTCGCCGTGACGATCACGTCTGGCGCAACGACCGTCGATCCAGGCGCAACGCTCGAGTGGACCATTGTCGTGAGCAACGCCGGCCCTACCGACGTCTCGGCGCACGGTCACGAGCACGCTTTCTTCGGCTTTCACCGGCGGCGCCTCCTGGACCTGCACGGCGGACGCCAGGATCGGCATGCACGGCCGCGAACGGCTTCGGATCGATCTCGACGATGGTCACGCTCGTCCACGGTGGCGCTAGAACGTTCACGGTAACCGGATTGGTGAGTGCATCAGCAACCGGGACGCGCGTCAACACGACTTCGATCGCCCCGCCGACCGGAGCGATCGATCCAGTGCCGGCGAACAATACGGCGACGAGTTCGTAACAGTTGCGTCGGTACCGTCTCCGTACCGGCTCCGCCGTCGCCGGTTTCGCCCGCACCTGTACCGGCGTCGCCGCCAGTTCCACCGGTGCCCGTTCCAACAACACCGACACCGCCGTCGGCATGCCGACACCTCAATCGTCAAGAGCGGGTCGTCACACATCGTTCCGGGAACGTCCGTCGATTACACGATCACCGTCGCCAATGCCGGTCCCTCGAACGTGCGTGACTTCATCTTCGGCGAGGCGCCGCAGGATGGCGTGACGTCGTTCGCCGGCCCCGTTCCGTCGGGAACTGATTCAGGGCATCCAAGCGTCGCCCGATTCGGCCTGCGTGATCCAGACCGTGCAGCAAGCGACAGACGTTCAACTCGACCGCAACGTGGTCCTGTACGATCAGGGCATTGCCCTGTGGGATAGCGAACCCGTGGCAGATACTTGGTGTGTTGCAGACGCAGCGCGATGGCAATCTCGTGCCCTACGACGGTTCCGGTACGGCGGTGTGGGCGTCGGACACAGCAGGATATGACAGTGCGTACCTCCTGATGCAGGACGACGGCAGCGCCGTCATCTGCAAGAACACCCTCTCCGTGTGGGCCACCATTACGGCGCGGGAAATCTCGCCTGAAGTGTGTGAACCAGCAGCCTGACTCTCTTACCTGGCGAGTCGCTGATCTCGGCGGACGCTCACTTCTATCTTGTGCATCAGTCGGACGGCAACCTCGTGGTGTACAAGAACGGCGCGGGCGCACCCTGGGCGAGCGGCACCGCCGGCTCGAGGCCGGGCCAGACAGTCAGCGGCCACCCGGCGCCCAACTCGTCATGCAGAATGACGGCAACCTGGTGGTCTACGCCGCTGACGGAACGGCTGTATGGTCGACACATACGGCCCGTCGTTACGTGTGCAGAGTCGTGTCAGGGCTGATGGCTGAGTGGCTGATGGCAAGCTATGGCCTGCTGGCGCTGATGCGCTGGGAGAGCTCCGCGCGCATGTGTACTCGAAGGCGACGACGGACAGCGAGTTCCGGTACGGAGCGCGCCCGATTCCGTGTCTCCAAGGCCTCGACGAGGGCGGCCGCGTGATCTGCGTCGGCAGCTTCAGCAAGACGCTGTTTCCTGCGCTGCGGCTCGGTTTTCTCATCGTGCCGTCCGACCTCCAGCGCCGGCTGGTCAGTGCCCGTCGCGACGCGGACGTGCATCCGCCGCTCCTCGAGCAGGCAGCCCTCGCCGACCTGATGTCGGAAGGACACCCGATCGCCACCTGCGGCGCATGCGCGCCGCATACCGCGAGCGATTGGACGCATGAGCATGGGACCGTGCGCTATTTACCACAGCCATTCAGCCAAAATCGCCCACCGGCGCTCACGATTTCGTCGGAATTCAGCCGGGTTTGTCATCGAGCGTCGGCAGCGCGGCAGACGTGACAAAACGAGACAAGCTGGTCGGACCGATCCTCTCTATAATGTCCGCTGCTGTTCACGCGCCGCGGCCGTAGCCCTGGTGTGTGCAGCGACAGGAGTCGTCGGTCGAAAGGAGCCAATGATGTTGCGTGTTTCGATGGCGCTCGCGTTCAGCGGCTTGATGGTGGCGGCACTCCCGGCAGCCGCGGCTGACGCGCCGAAGACTCCGACGTTCACGAAGGACGTCGCGCCGATCTTCCAGCAGAAATGCGAGGCGTGCCACCGGCCCGACAACATGGCCCCGATGTCGCTGATGACCTACGAGGAGGCGCGTCCCTGGGCGAAGTCGATTGCGGCCCGTGTCTCGGCGCGCCAGATGCCGCCGTGGCACATCGACAAGACCATCGGGATTCAGAAATTCAAGAACGATCGCTCGCTCAGCGACGAGCAGATCGAGACCATCGTCAACTGGGTGAACGCCGGCGCGCCGAAGGGCGATCCGAAGGACATGCCGCCGCCGCGCGTGTGGAAGGACGAATCGGGCTGGTCGCTTGCCGAGAAGTACGGGCAGCCGGATCTCGTGGTGAAGTCGCCTGAATACACGACGCCGCCGGTCGCGCAGGACGCATGGTGGCGGCCGAGCGTGCCGACCAATCTCACCGAGCCGCGCTGGGTGCGTGCGATCGAGATCCGCCCGGTCGGCAAGAACGCGCGCAAGATCACGCACCACGCGCTCGCCCGCCTGCAGCAGCCGGAGGACATGGATCCGGCGCTCTTCACCAACGATCCGAACGTCGCCGGCGACGGCCTGTTCATGGAGTGGGCGGTCGGCAAGAACGGCGACGAGATGCGTCCAGACTCGGGCCGCCTGATGCTGCCGAACTCGAAGATCGTGTGGGAGATGCACTACCACGCCGTCGGCGAGGAGATCACGGCCCACACCGAGCTGGGCGTCTGGTTCTATCCGAAGGGCCAGGAGCCGAAACACCGCGAAGTGCTGGCGCTCTTCAACACGTTCTCGGGCTCGGTGCCGGGCGCGCGCTCGCTGGACATCCAGCCGAATCAGGTGACGACCACCGAGAGCTTCGTGACCCTGAAGCAGAACGCCCGCATCGAGAACTTCCAGGCGCACATGCACCTGCGCGGCAAGGGCATGTCGATGGAAGCGATCTATCCCGACGGCCGCCGCGAGCTGCTGAGCCAGGTGACCAACTTCAACTTCAACTGGCACAACATGTACATCTACGACGACGACGTGGCGCCGCTGCTGCCGAAGGGGACGATCCTGCACCTGCTCGCGTGGTACGACAACACCAAGGCGAACAAGGACAATCCGGATCCGGATCAGTGGGTAGGCTGGGGCGACCGCACCGTCGACGAGATGGGCCACGCGTGGCTGAACATCACCTACTACGGCGACGACGAGTTCAAGGCGGAAGTCGCGGCGCGCGCGGCGAAGAACGTGAACACGACCGCAGCCGATCGCCAGCAGTAACGGCCTCGCGGAGTTCGGGATCGACCAAAGGCGCCGTCCGTCTGGGCGGCGCCTTTTTTTCGCAGTTCGTTCGAAAGGGACGGGGAGTAGACAGGATGCACGCACGGTCAGTCGTGTTGTTCGGGTTGCTCGTCGCCTGTGCTGGCGGCACGCTCGTCGTATCGGGACAGCAGCAGCCGCCGCCACCGCCGCAAGGCGGGATTGGCCAGACGCCGAGCCCGCTGCCGCTGACGCAGTCGGTCCGCGAGCGCGGGTCGAGCGTCACGCCCGCGTTCGAAGGCTGGTACTACGACAAAGATGGCAGCGTGCGGCTGCTGGTCGGCTACTTCAACCGGAATCTCAAGCAGGAGTTCGACATCCCGGTCGGCCCGAACAACCGTATCGAGCCGGGCGGTCCCGACATGGGACAGCCGACGCATTTCGGGCCCGGACGCGGATGGGGAGTCTTCTCGATTCCGGTCCCGAAGGATTTCGGCGACAAGAAGCTCACCTGGACGATTGTCGCCAACGGCTTCACCAACGCGATCACCCTGCACACGAAACCCGACTACGTCGTCGAACCGTTCGAGGACGCGGCGAACAAGAACACGCCGCCAAAACTGAAATTCAAGGAGAACGGCGAGGAGGTTGCCGCCGGCCCGTCGAAGGCCATCGTCGAGAAGTACACGGCGACCGCTGGAACGCCGCTCGCAATCACGGTCTGGGCGAGCGACGAAGGTCCGAAGATCAACATCCCGGAGGGACGCGGTCGCGGCCGCGGGCGCGGCGGCGCCGTCGCGCGCGGAACTGGTGATGCAGCTGCCGGACGCGGCGATGTGGCCGGTCGTGGCGGCCGCGCCGGCGGCGGTGGCGACGCCGCGACGCCGCCGGAATTCGTGCCGCCGCCGCCGCTCGCGCTCACGTGGTCGAAGTATCGCGGTCCCGGCGACGCGAAGTTCGACAACGCGAAGCCGAAGCTCGACGTGGACAGCACGCCGAACCGGCCGACCGGAACCGTCAGCGGAAAGGCGACGGTCAACGTCACGTTCGCCATGCCGGGCGAGTACATCCTGCGCCTCGAGGGCAATGACTCGACGGGCGCAGGCGGTGGCGGGTTTCAGTGCTGCTGGACTACTGCACACGTAGGAGTGACAGTCAAGTAATTAAGAATTAAGAATTTAGAATTAAGAATTCGTGATCACGACGCGACAGTGTGCGACGAATTCTTAATTCTTACTTCCTAATTCTTAATTACGCCGGCGTCGACGCGCAGTGCCGCCTTCTGAGCGGCGCTCCATCGCATCAGGACTTCCTCGTACCGCCGCGTCTCCGCCGGGTGCATGCCGCTGACGTCCTGCCGTTCGTCCGGATCTGCGGTGACGTCGAACAGCCTGACGCGTCCTGAATCCAGCTCGTAGATGCACTTCAGCGGCCCGTCGCGCAGACCGACGAGCCCCAGCGAGTAGTCGGCGAAAAACAGCGCCATCCGTGGCTGGTCGTCCAGCAGCGACGTTCCCTGCCCGACGATCCGCGGGCCTGCCGCGACGAGATCCATCGTCGTGGCTGCGACGTCGATCAGGCTGACGATCCGCCGGACCCGAATCGTTCCTCCAACAATTCCTGGCATCGAGACGAGGAGCGGCACATGGACGTTCTCCTCGAACAGCTGAAACGTATGGCCGAAGTTGCCTTCATGCTGGCCGAACGCTTCGCCGTGATCGCCGTAGACGATCCACAGCGTGTTCTCTCGTCGACCACGCGCCTCGAGGCCGCGGATGAGCGTGCCGAGCGCCGCGTCGGCGTAATGCAGCGCATTGCGATACCGACCGATCTCGTCGCGTTCAGGGAACGGACCCGGTTCCGGCGTTTCGTACGGGTGGTGTCCCGCAATCGGCAGGTAAGTGACGAAAAACGGCTGATTCGGCGGCAGGCGATCGATCCACTCGAACAGACGCGCAAGCGTCGCCGGTTCGTCGACGCCGAAGCTGGAGTTGCGGCGTCCGCCGATGTCGCCGGCATCCTCGAGACGGTGGTAGCCGCGATTGCGGACGATCGCATCCATTCCGAGGTACATGAATCGGCCCGAGTGAAAGAGCGCCGTCGCGTAACCTGCGCGCGACAGCGAGGCCGCGGGCGACGGGCACGGCATCGCCGCGTAGGCCGCGGCGGCAGTGTCGAAGGACGGGTACGTCGAGCAGAGGATCGAAAAGAGCCCCTTGATGCTCTCGGGATACACCGCGTAGGCGTTGTCGAACACGACCGCGGACCGCGCGAGCGCCGAGAGGTTCGGCATCACGTCCGGCCGCGCGCCGTAGACGCCGAGATATCGCGCGGCTGTCGACTCGAGGGCCACGACGACGACGCTGCGTCCCGCTGCGGCGCCGCGAAAGCGCGACAGGTCGTCGCGCCGCGCACGATCGAAGCCGCTCGATCGCCAGTCCGTATCGCCAGCCCGGGCAGAGACGTGCGGCATCATCGACGCGCCGAGCGCGGTCCACGCGTTGCGCTCGAGTCCGTGGGTGTCGACGCGCGCGGCCGCCGGCGGTCCGAGGGCGACGCACAACGCGAGCGGACCGGCGAGGCGCGCGCACGACACACGCACGGTGCAGAGCGGCGCCACGCAGGCGAGCAGCGCGACCAGCGCGATCAGCAGCAGGTTCGGCGCCGTCGCGTAGAGCCGGATCGAATCCGCGATCGTGCCGCTCGTGGCGCGCCACATGGACGCCGTCAACGGTGTGGAGAGCACTCGGACGACCGGGATGTTGGCGGCCGCATACGCGGCGAGCACCGCGTAGAACGCCCACGCCGTGCGCCGGTGGCGTGCGAGCGACGCGTCGACTGCCGCAAACGCGAGCACCACGAGCGCGTCGTGCCACAGATAGGCGATCGGCGACCACGCGGACGGCGCGAGATGATGTCCCCAGAGTCCGGCGGCCCTGGCGGCCACCAGCACGACGAAGAGTGCCGCCGGCCTCACGCACGCACCAGGTTGATCCGCTTCAGGAGCGCGATCGACACGATCCGGCTGTCGCCCCGCTTCCGCCAGATCCAGTCGTGGACGATCGTCGCCGGCGCGGGCGGATGCGCGTACACCGACGCCCGATCGCCGTCGAACGACAGCGGGATCACGACGAGGTCGTGGCTGCTGCGATTGCCCTCGGCGAATCTCGCGTGAACCAGATCGACGCGCACGGGATCGACAAAAACGCCTGCCCGCGCCAGGTTGTCGGCGTTCGCGTCGACGATGGTGATTCGCGCCGACGGCAGCAGCGCGCTCAACACCAGGCACGAGCGCGGAAACAGGCCGCCGCCGACGATGGTGACGCGGGGGACGGGGGGCAGCGTCGCGACCAGCGGCCGAAGCGCACGAGCATGCGCGCGAACGACGTACCTCTGCAGCACCGTCGAGTGCAGCACGAGCCGTTCGAGGCCGTCGAGACCGAGTCGCTCCATCCACCGGAGCGGCGCCGGCCAGCGGCTGACCCGGGCGCCGTGCGCGCGATGCTCGGGGAGCCGATTCCACGGGATTCCGGGATTCGCGTGATGCTCGACGTGGTAGCCGTCGTTGAAGAGGAGCGCGTTGTACAGCGCTCCGTAGTAGCTCGTCATGCCGCCGGCGTGTTCGTAATGTCCGTGAAGCGCGCACAGCAGGAGGCCGGCGCCGTAGCCGGGCAGGTAGGTCGTGAGAAAAAAAGCCGGCGCTCGCGTGGCCATCGCCGCCCAGACGAGCAGGACGAGCGCGGCCTGCAGCAGCATCTCTCCCGAGATGCGGACGCGACGAGGGGCGCCGGCGTGATGCGCGAGATGGCGCTCGCGCCAGAGCGACTGCGGAAATCCGAGCAGGACGCTCAATGCCGCGGCGCAGGCGTGATTCGCGAGACGATGGCGGAAGAACGGCCGGTGGATGAAATGGTGCGCGACCGTGTTCGCATTCCACCAGACGCCGAGCGCGATGAGGAGCACGAGCCTCAGTCCTTGAACGCGATCAGCGCGCGAACCGGCGGATAGTCCGTCCGGCCCCGCACCTTCGTCAGGCCGAAGTTGAGCGAATACCGATCGGGGCTCGTCGGAGGCTCGTCGGGACGGCGCAACCGCGCGCGGGCATCGTAGCGGCTGCCGAACGACACGATCTGGCTGCTGCCGGCCACCTGCGCCAGGTCCGCCCACTCGGCGCGTGCCGCGCGCGTGTCGGCCGGCAGCGTGAAATACAGATATCCGCGCGCCGGCAGCAGGTAGTCATTGCGGTCGTCGGGTTTCGCCATGGCGAACACGCCCCAGACCTGAATCGTCTGTGGAACCTTGGTGTTTGGCTCCATCACGAGCCTGTCGATCCGGGCGTAGAGCGCCACGGGATCACTTGCGTGGCCCGTTGTCGCGAAAGAGACGGCGAGCAGGAGAACTGTCCCGATCGATCCGCGAGCCCTCATCGTGGCCTCCCGGTCGAACAGACGCTGCGCCGAGCCGGGATGTTAACGGCACCTGATATCCTTAGCGCTCGCCTGAATCGTGACGTAGCGCGAAGGCGGCAGCCGAGCAGGTATCGCTCGCCCACAACTCATGAGAATTCTCAAATTCGGCGGCTCTTCGCTGGCCACGCCGGCGACGATTCGCAGCGTCGGCCGCATCCTCGTCCAGGCGCGGCAGCGTGAGCCGATCATCGCGGTCGTCTCCGCGTTCCAGGGCATCACCAACCAGCTGATCGACTGCGCCCGCCGCGCGGAACGCGCGGATGCGTCGTACGCGGGCGCGTTCGACGCGATCGCGAAGCGCCATCGCGCGGCGGTCACCCAGCTCGTCGAGAAGCGGCGCGCACGCGTCCGCGCGCACGTCGATGGCCTGCTCGCGGAGCTTCAGAGCACGCTCCAGGGGATTCACCTGCTGCGCCATTGCCCGCTGCGCGCGCTCGACATGACGGCGAGCTTCGGCGAGCGGCTCTCCGCGGTCATCGTCGCCGCGTATCTCGATCAGGTCGTGCCGGCGGTCTTCGTCGATTCGCGTGAGCTGGTGGTCACCGACGACCAGTTCACGCACGCGTCGGTGATCTTCAGGAAGACGAACCGCCGGACGAGCGCGTATGTCAGGCGCCTGTTGCGCACGTCGCCGCGCGCGATTCCGGTGGTGACCGGCTTCATCGGCTCGACCGAGGACGGGCAGACCACGACGATCGGGCGGAACGGGTCGGATTACAGCGCAGCGATCGTCGGCGCGGCCGTCGGCGCCTCGCTGATCGAGATCTGGACGGACGTGGACGGCGTGCTGAGTGCGGATCCGCGGATTGTGAGGTCGGCCTTCGTGCTGCCGCACATGACCTACGAAGAGGCGATGGAGCTGTCGTACTTCGGCGCCAAGGTGCTGCACTCGGCGACGATCGCGCCGGCGGTCGCGAAGCGGATTCCGATTCTGATCAAGAACACGTTCAATCCGGAAGCGCCCGGCACCCTGATCTCACGCAAGGGCGCCGACGCCGACGAGCACGTGGCCAAGGGGATCACGTCGGTCGGCGATCTGTCGCTGCTGACGCTGCGCGGGCCCGGCATGGTCGGCGTGCCCGGGGTCGCCGAGCGGCTGTTCCGGGCGCTCGCCTCGCGGCGCGTGAGCGTGGTGATCATCTCGCAGGCGTCGTCGGAGCACACGATCTGCTTCGGCGTCCGCAGCGCCGACGCGGCCGCTGCAGTCGACGCCATCCGTCACGAGTTCCAGTTCGAGTTCCACGAACAGTCGATGCTCGTCGACGTCAAGGATCAGCAGGCGATCCTCGCGGTCGTCGGCGAAGGCATGAAGGGGAGGCCGGGAGTCGCCGGAAAGGTGTTCGACGCGCTGGGCCGGCAGAACGTCAACATCAGCGCGATCGCGCAGGGCGGATCGGAGCGCAACATCTCGTGCGTGATCGACGCGGCGCAGCAGGTGCGGGCGCTGAACGCGATCCATCAGGGATTCTTCGAGACGCGCAAGCGGCTGGCGCTCGCGGTGGTCGGCGTCGGCAACGTCGGCGGCGCGGTGCTGCAACAGCTGCGGCAGCAGCGGAACTACCTGCTGTCGAAAGGCTTCGACGTCTCCGTCGTCGGGGTGGCGAACAGCAAGCGGTTCGTGGCCGACGCGCGCGGCATCGACCTCGCGCGGTGGAAGGAATCGCTGGAGGCGTCGGCCGATCGCATGGACGGCGAGACGTTCGCCGCGCGGCTGGCCGCGATGGAGCTGACCAACGCCGCGCTGGTCGATTGCACGTCAGGCCCGACGATCGTCGACGCCTATCCGGCGTTCATCGACGCGAACCTGCACGTGATCACGCCGAACAAATGGGCGAACGCGCTGCCATGGCGACGATACTCGACGCTGATGGAGATGATCGCGCGCCGCAAGCGGCACTTCCTGTTCGAGGCGAACGTCGGCGCCGGGCTGCCGGTCGTCTCGACGCTCCGCGATCTGATCGCGAGCGGCGACGAGATCGTCCGCATCGAAGGCATCCTGTCGGGAACGCTCAGCTATCTCTTCAACACCTTCGACGGGACGACGCCGTTCAGCGCTCTGGTGCGCGAAGCCCATCGGATGGGTTTCACCGAACCGGACCCGCGCGAGGATCTGTCGGGCCAGGACGTCGCCCGGAAGCTGCTGATTCTCGCGCGGCAGATCGGACTGAAGATGGATCTCGACCAGGTGCGGGTGGACAGCCTGGTGCCGCGGGCGCTCGCCCGCGGGAAGTACACGGCCGCGTTCCTCAACGCCTTCGCGCGCTACGACGGCGCAATCGCCGATCGCGTACGGCGCGCCGCCTCGCGGGACGCCGTGCTGCGCTACGTCGGCATCCTGGAGCACGGCCACGCCCGAGCCGGCCTGAAGGAGTTTCCACGCCAGCACCCGGTGGCGTCCGCGAAAGGGAGCGACAACGTCATCGCGTTCACGACCAAGCGCTACGCGCGCACGCCGCTGGTCGTTCAGGGACCGGGGGCGGGTGCGGACGTCACGGCAATGGGGGTCTTCTCGGACATCTTGAAGTTGCTGCACTACCTGCCGCGATGATCTGACGCTCGGCTGACGCCTTCGCGCTACGATCGCGGCGACGCGTGCAGCCGCGAGGCGTTCGGGAACCGACGTAGCGCGAAGGCTTCAGCCGAGCGAACGGCGCCCGCCTTAAACGCTTCGCGCCGCGTTAGGAGTAGTGCTAGCGTTACGCATCAGCAAGCATTGCTTCGCCAGGAGGGAACGATGACGCGCAGAGTCGGGCTTCTGTGTCTGCTGGGCGTGCTGGTGGCGATCCCGGCGGCGATGATTTCCGGACAGGACCGCGCGAGCGGATCGCGCGCGCCGTCGACGGTCGCCGGCGACTGGCCTCACTACACGGCCGACCTGCGCGGCACCAAGTACTCGCCGCTCGATCAGATCAACGCGTCGAACTTCGGCACGCTCGAAGTCGCCTGGCGGTTCAAGACCGACATGCTCGGGCCACGCCCCGAGTTCAAGCTCGAAGGCACGCCGCTGGCGATCAACGGCGTCCTCTACACGACCGGCGGCACCCGCCGCTCGGTGATCGCGCTCGATGGCAAGACCGGCGAGCTGATCTGGACGCACAGCTTGCGGGAAGGGAAGCGCGCCGCCGTCTCGCCACGCCAGCTGTCGGGCCGCGGCCTGTCGTACTGGACAGACGGCCGCGGCGACGATCGCGTCGTCTACGTGACCACCGGCTACCGGCTCGTCGAGCTGCACGCGAAGGACGGCTCGCTGGTGTCGTCGTTCGGCGACGGCGGGATCGTCGACCTGAAGAAAGGCGCGGTGAAAGGCAAGGGCGAGCAGATCGATTTCGAGAGCGGTGAGATCGGCATCCACGCCGCGCCGACGATCGTCAAGGACGTCATCATCGTCGGATCGTCGTTCCGCGAAGGGGCCACGGTCGGCACGCACAACAACACGAAGGGGCTGGTGCGCGCGTTCGACGCGCGGAGCGGCAAGCTGTTGTGGACCTTCAACACGATTCCGCGGCCGGGCGATTTCGGAAACGACACGTGGGAGAACGAGTCGTGGGCGATCAACGGCAACACCGGCGTGTGGACGCAGATCACGGTTGACGACGAGCTGGGCCTCGTCTACCTGCCGGTCGAGACGCCGACTTCCGATTACTACGGCGGCCACCGGCCCGGCAACAACCTCTTCGCCGAAAGCATCGTCTGCGTCGATCTGAAGACGGGCCAGCGCAAGTGGCACTTCCAGCTCGTGCACCATCCGCTCTGGAACTACGACATGTCGTCGGCAGCGATCCTCGCGGACGTCACCGTCAACGGCCGCGCGATCAAGGCTGTCGCGGTGCCCGGCAAGCAGGGCATGTTGTGGGTGTTCGACCGCGTGACCGGTCAGCCGGTCTGGCCGATCGAGGAACGACCCGTGCCGCAGTCGGACGTTCCGGGCGAGAAATCCAGCCCGACGCAGCCGTCCCCGACCAAACCGCCGGCCTACGCGCGCAACTTCCTGAAGGCGCCCGACGATCTGATCGACTTCACGCCGGAACTGCGCGCGAAGGCGCTCGAGCAGATCAAGCGCTACACGGTCGGACCGTGGATGTACAACCCGCCGGTGCTCGGCGACACGAACGGCATCCTCGGCGCGATCAACATGGGCAACGCGGTCGGCGGGACCAACTGGCCCGGCGTCGCCTACGATCCCGACTCGCACAACATCATCGCCAACGCCAACAACGTCGGCATCACGGCGACGTCGCTCGTCCCGCCGCCGGCAGGGTTTTCGGACATCCGCTACGTCTCGGGGCTCGCCGGCCGTCCGTTCCAGGAGGTGCTCGGGCCGGGCGACTGTTGCGCGGCCGATTCACCGCGCGCGCAGGCACAGTACGACGCGCAGCGCGCCTCTGCCGCGGCGGCCGCGGCTGCGCCGGCCGCGGGTGCGGCGGCGGCGGGTGGCGCGGGTGGTGGCGGCCGCGGCGGCGCCGGTGGCGGCGGCGGACTGCTCGTCGACGGTCTGACGATTCTCAAGCCGCCGTACGGGACGATTTCGGCGGTCAATCTCGATCGCGGCGAAATCCTGTGGCAGGTGCCGCATGGCGACACGCCGGACAACGTCCGCAATCATCCGGCGCTCAAAGGCATGACGATCCCGAAAACCGGCCAGGCCGGCACCGGCGGCATCGGCCTGATGGTCACGAAGTCGCTCGTCGTGATGGGCGATCCGCAGCTGACGACGACGCCGGATCACCCGCGCGGGGCGATGCTGCGCGGATACGACAAGGCGAGCGGCAAGGAGCTCGGCGCCATATGGATGGCCGCGCCGCAGAGCGGCTCGCCGATGACCTATCTCGCCGGCGGGAAGCAGTACATCGTCGTCGCGATCAGCGGTGGAAATTATTCGGGAGAGTACGTCGCGTTCACGTTGCCCGCCAAGTGAGCGTGTGACAGAACGCAAAGGCCGCTAAGACCGCAAAGAAGATTTTCTCTCTAGTGCCACCGCTTCGCGGAGCTTCTCGCGCGAGCTCTCGTAGACGAGCGTTTCGAGCGCCTCGTCTATCGGCAGCCACAGCTTGTCGCGTCCCTCCGGCGACGGCTCGTCGCCCGTCGCGCTGAGCACGAAGTACTGAACGCTGACGAAAGCCCGTCCGGATTCGAACTCGAGCGGTTCGCCGACACGCGGGCCGAGCTTGCCGGTGACGCCAGCTTCCTCCCAGGTCTCGCGGACGGCGGTTTCCTCCGCCGTCTCGCCGTCGTCGATATGTCCCTTCGGGAACACGAAGATGGTGGGATCCTTCTTCGATCGCACGAGCAGGACGGCGAGGCGATCGCCCTCCTTGCGGAAGGCGATCGCGCCGGCCTGGAGAACCCGCGCCGACCTTCTCAACGCTGCTGTTGCGGTTGCGCCTGTGGCTGCGCGGTCGACGTCGACACGGGCTTCGCTTTTCGCTCTTCGACGAGCCGGTTGTACTCCGCGTCGTCGAGGTAGACGATGTTCAGCCAGACCTGCAGCATGTCGTCGACGCTGCGCTCGCCGAAGCCCGCCCACATCGCCGGATCCGGATTGCGCCGGTTGGCGGAGGTGTTGTCGTGGATGCCGATCAGGTGCAGCACCGTGCCCGCCGGCAGCAGCGGCGCCGCATCGTCGGCGTAGACGTAGTTGATGTGCCAGTTGAAGTCGAAATGATCGACCGAGCTCAGGATCTGGGTCCGGTTCGTCGTCGGATCGATCGCTTCGACGGTGAGCCCGCGGCCGCGCATGTGCATGTGCGGCTGGAAGGCGTCGATGCGGCCGGCGCGCGGCATCCGGAAGTAGCCGTCGGTCCGCACGACCGTGTTCGGCGGCACCTCGAGCTCGTCGTTGGGAATGTTGCGCAGCGCCTGCGAACGGACCTGGTACTTCGGCACGACACCCTCGGGGTAGAACCTGAACGCGATCGTCGTCTTGTTGTGCTGCTCGGATCCGACGGCGAAGTAGTGCATGTCGTAACGCAGCCGCGTCCCCTTCTTCAGCAGCCGCCCGGTATTCTCGCCGAAGATGTCGCCGTACTTGCCGACGGCGTACTCGTGCAGCATCACGCCGCCTTCCGGCGTCCCTTCCGGTGCGTCCGGCTCGATCGCATAGACGACGACGTGATGGACGACTTTCGGATTGCTCGGCTTGATCTCCATCGCCTTGATCCAGCGATCCTCGTCGAGCACCACGTCGGCGAACTGATCGATCCACCAGTCGGGGCCATTCGCGTACATCGTGAAGTCGTTCGGCGTCGTCACCTTCAGGTCGGGCTCGCCGATGAACCAGTCGGTCTCCGGACGGAACGCGAGCGGCGGCGGCATGTCGGCCGGATTGCCCATCGGCGCGCCGTTGTCGGCCCAGCGGACGACCGTGGCGATCTCGTCGTCGCTCAGCGATCGATCGTTCTTGTAGTGACGGATGCCGACGGTCTTGTCGAGATGCCACGGCGGCATCTCACGATTGGCGACGCGCTGCCGGATCGACTTCGCCCACGGCCGCACTTCCTCGTAGGTGACGAGCGACATCGGCGCGGAGGTGCCCGGGTGATGGCAGGTCTGGCAGCTTTTCTGGAATATCGGCGCAACATCCTTCGCGAACGTCGGTGTTGGACTTACGACTGGACGTGCGACTCGACTTGCGACTGCCGACTTGCGACTTGCGACTGAAGTGCCCTCGCCTTTCACGGCCACTTTCATCTGCGCGTTGGTCCAGCAGCAGTGGTAGCCGAAGTTGCCGGCGGCCTCGCCGGACCCGTCGTCGACGACCGCCTGCAGGATGTAGTCGCCCGGCTCGGTGAACGTCGCGGTCGTCGACGCCTTGCCGTTCGCGAGCTTGGCCTGCGGCTCGGAGAAGACGACGTCGCCGGGGCCGCGGAACTTCGCCCACAGCACGGTCATGCCGACCGGCTGGCCGCGGCGCGCCGGCAGGCCATCGTCGGTTGCCGACACCGTGATCGTGGCGCCGGTCGCCGTCTGGTTCGTCGTGTTCAGCGTGACGGCCGGCGGCAGGTTCGAGCTGACCTTTTCGCTGTTGCCGCCGCGCGTGGTGCGGAGGCGATCGATCTGCCACACCGGCTTCAGCGTCGCGACGACCTGCTGCGGCGATCCGTGCGCGCTCAGCTTCCAGGTGAGCGTCTTGTCGCCGAAGTCCTTCGGCACTCGGACGCTGAAGACGTCCTTGTGGCGGCGCGGTACGAAATGCGTCGGCTGCCCGCGGTCGCCGCCCGGCTCGAACGTGTTGTCGGCGCCGACCGGCAGATCGACCGCTTCCTCATAGTTGCGGTTCATGTAGCCGAACCACATGTTGAAGGAGCCGTCCGGGTTGATGTCGAATCCCTCGTACACCGGCGCGACCGCCTGGCCCGTCCAGTGCCGGAGGTTCACCAGCTGCGACGCGTTCTGCGCGCCGAGCGACGCGGTCATCGCCAGCGCGGCGAACAGGGAAAGTGCAGATTTCATGGGGAGATTCTAGTCCTCCACGCGCCGGGATCACCACCGCATTCGCGACCCGGCAATTGAACGCAAAGGCCGCAAAGACCGCAGAAAATGCCTGTCACGCTGCGATCGTGTCTGCGGAACCGCGAAGATCACGAAGGCACAGGAAGCTCACGAAGGACCGCGCGCGTCGCACGCCGCCGCTTCGCGGCGGTCGCCAGCATACGAACCGCCAGAAACACAACGCATCTGAGCGCCGGGCGTTGTGTTTCTGCCGGTTCGTCTGCCGGCGAGATCGGCCGGCGGAGCCGGCCGACGTGCGACGCGCGCTCAGCTCTGCGTTCCTCCGCGCAACTCTGCGTGCTCTGCGTTGAGCTCTGATGTCGCAATCAGCAAGAATGAGGCAACGCAGCCCGATTCGCTCGACCTGCCCGACCTGCCCGACCCGCCCGACCTACCCGACCTACCTGACCTTCTCCGGCAGCGCGAAGACGTACAACGCATTGCCGGACGCCGGCATCTTCACTTCCGGGATGATCGTGCGCGGGACCTGGCGCGGGCTGCCGCCGCCGGTGCCGCCGGTCGTCACGGCGACGTACTGCCGGCCGCCGACGCTGAACGTGACCGGATAGCCCATCACCGTCGTGCCGAGCCGCGTCTGCCACAACGTTTCGCCGGTCCTGACGTCGAACGCGCGGAAGACGCGATCGAGATCGCCGACGAAGCCGACGCCGCTGTCGGTCGTCACGACCGCGGTGAGGAACGGCGCGCGCTGCTCGCGGCTCCACACCTCCTTCATCGTCTTCACGTCGAAGGCGGCCAGCTTGCCCACGTTGCCGTCCGTCCCCGGCATCTCGAAGAAGCGGCGATCGGCGCCGGTGCCGCCCGAGCCGTTCGTGAATTCGAGCTTGCGCCCGTTCATCTGCATGCACGACTGGCTGAGCGGAATCACCAGCGTGCCGTTGGCCGGCACGTAGCTCATCGCCTGCCAGTTGTGGCCGCCCTCCGTGCTCGGACACGAATCGACCCACTGGCCGGTCGTCTGCTCGAGGATGTCGCCGCGGTACTGCGGCGCGCCGGTCTTCGGATCGATCGACTCGAACACGTTCTGGAAGATCGTTTCCTTGAAGGCGAGGAACTGTCCGGTGCGGCGATCGAGCTTCCAGAGGATGCCCGGCTTGCCGATCGTGAACACCACTTTCTGGTCGCCGATGTCGACGAGCACGCGCTCGAACACCTCGTCGAGATCGAGCGACTCGCCGGGCGCGTGCTGGTAGTGCCACGCGAGCGTGCCATCCTTCGGATGCAGCGCAACGGTCGAGCTCGTGTAGAGCACGTTGTCGAAGTTCGAGGTGCCCCGGCTCGCGCGCATCCACGGCTTGGCCTGCGCCACGCCCCAGTAGGTGAGATCCAGATCCGGATCGTAGCTGCCCGAGATCCACGTCTCGCCGCCCACGCGCAGATTGTCAGCGAGCTTCCCCCAGGTGTCGGCGCCGGTCTCCGTGCCGCGACGGACGGTGTTGAACTTCCACAGCGGCTTGCCGGTGGCCGCGTCGTAGCCGCTGATCCAGCAGCCGTCGTTGCCGTAGCGGTCGCAGCCGACCAGCCCGTTGACGACCACGCCCTTGATCACGATCGGGCCGGCCGTGTTCGCGTAGCCTTTCGCGCGGTCGGCGATCGGCGTGTCCCACACCTTGTTGCCGGTGCGCGCGTCGAGCGCGACGATCCGCGCGTCGGTGGTGGCGACGAACACCTTGTCCTGGTAGATCGCCATGTTGCGCATCGCCGCGATGCCGATGGCGGCGTTCGGGCCGACGCGGTGCTCCCAGATCAAATCGCCCGTCTTCGCGTCGAGCGCCTGGACGATGTTCATCGTGTTCGTGAGGTAGATGACGCCGTTGTGGACGAGCGGCGTCGGCTCGTTCGCCTGTCCCTCGTTCATCGCCCACACCCAGGCGAGCTGCAGCTCCTTGACGTTGTCGCGCGTGATCTGCGTCAGCGGGCTGTGGCTCCAACCCTGATAGTTGCGCCGCGCCATCAGCCAGTCGCCGGGGTCCTGATTGCGAAGCATCTCGTCCGTGACCGGGACGTAGTTCTTCACCGTGCCGGCCACGGTGAGGCCGAGCGGTCCGGCGTTCGCCGGTGCGCCGCCGCGTCCGCCGCCTGGCCCGCCTGCCGCTCCGGCTCCGCGGCCCGGTCCGCGGCCCGCCGTCGGCGGCGTGTCGGCAGCGGTGGCGGCCGGCGGTTGCGCGCCGGGGGCGCCCGCTGCGCCCGCGCCCGGGGCGACGCTTCCAATTGGCGCCGAGGTCGTGGCGGCCAGCGCCTGCGCGCCCGCTGCTGCGCCGTTTGCCTGCAGGATGAACGCGGTGACGGCGAGATTCTGATCGGCGCTCAGCGATTCGCCGGTGGGCGGCATGGTGGACTGGATGAACTCGAACAGATCGCGCGTCGTCCGCGTTCGCCACGTGTTCATGAAGTTGTTGCCCGCGAGCTGCGGCGCTTCGTTGCGGCCCGCCAGGTCCGGCATGTGGCAGCTCGCGCAGCTCGCCTGGTAGACAGTGCGTCCGGCGGCTGCCTGCGCGGCAGAGTAGACCGCGGCCGGCGCCTGCTGCCCCGCCACCAGCACGAACCCGATCGGCGCCGATAATCCAAGCGCCACCATCGGCAGTCTCAACGGCGTCATCGCTTGTTCTCCTGCGGCGTCAGCCATCCCCATAGATTTCCGTCCGGCGCCTTCTCGCTGTGGACCTGGACGTAGAGCAGGCCCTTGCCGAGATCGGCGATTTGCAGCGGCGTGAGGTCGAACGTGCCGCCGAGCGTCCCGTTCAACGCGTCTCCCTTCGTCACCGGGAGGTCGAAGATGACCGGTCCCCGCACGCCACGCACCGCCGACTTGTGCACCTGTGCGATCGTCGCCGGCGACTTCAATCCTTCAAAGGTCCCTGTGACCGCGAGCTTGGCGCCGGTGAGCACGGCCGTCACCGTGCCCGTGCCGGCAATCGTCGACTGCATCGAGACGTCGAGCGGGACAGGTGCGAGGCGGGTTTTGAAGGTCCGGGACGCCTGGGCGGACATCGACGGGAAGCCGACGGCAACGAAAAGAAGTGCGATCAGGAACCGCTGCGCGTTGTACATGAATGGCCGCTCCTGCGTTGAGTCGCGGCAATCATAATGCGAGCGGTCGGTCGGCTGAAGCGTTCGCGCGATCAGTCGTAGCGCGAAGGCCTTGGTCGAGCGACATTAGGCTTAGCCGGAGCGCGAAGGCTTCAGCCGAGCGATAGATGTCAGCTTTTCGGGGAGCCGAGGCGTGGCAGTTCGGTTTGCGGCGAGTGCAGTTCGTAGAGGCTGCCGCCGGGGTCGAGCGTGTAGGTGGCAATCGCGTCGTTGACCTCGTTGCCGTAAAGATCGAGGATGGCGGAATCGCGATCGCCGGCTGGCGGGCGACGTGGCGGCGTGACTGCGCCGTCTGTTGCCGTCAGCGCAACGGCAGCTTTTGGCACCGACCGTGAAGCGGTGACACTACCGTGTGTGATTAGAAACCCTCCTGTTACGAACAGGATGGCGGCGATCGCGCCGAGTCGGACGGGCCGCTTCACAAATGCCTCCGTAAGAGCGGTTTGCAACCACGGTGCCATGGCGCTGAAAAACCGCTGAGTAGTGATCCGTGGCGCATTGGTTGCACTATAAGGACCGCATGAACGTGCCGCTCCGCCGCGTACGCGACAGCGTCTCCCGCGAATGGCGGTTGGCTTTCAATCGGAATCCGCGTATTGCCGTCGGCGTCGTTGCCGGCTTCCTCATCGTCGTCGCCGCGTCCGCAGCCGCCGGTGCCTGGTTCCTCAAGGGCCTGTTCAAGGGATTGCCCGATACCGACGCGCTCCATCGCATGACGGAGATGGACCAGGCGACGTCGGTGCTCGACGCGCACGATCAGCTCGCCTTCACCGTTTTCAAGGAACAGCGGATCGAGGTCACGCTGTCGGACATGTCGCCGAAGCTGATACAGGCTGTTCTGGCGATCGAGGACCAGCGCTTCTATCAGCATCGCGGCTTCGACCTGGTCCGAATCGGATCGGCGGCGCTGACGAACCTTCGGCATGGCCGCCGGGCACAGGGCGGCAGCACCATCACCCAGCAGCTTGCGCGCCAGAGTTTTCTCACGACTGATAAAACGTTCCACCGCAAGCTCCAGGAACTCGTGCTCGCCGGGCGCATCGAACGGCTCTACAAGAAGGACCAGATCCTCGAGCTGTACCTGAACAAGGTCTACTTCGGCGACGGCTTGTACGGCGTCGAGGCGGCGTCGCGGGGCTACTTCGGGAAGCACGCATCGAATCTGACGGTTGCCGAGGCGGCCACCCTTGCCGGCCTGGTCAAATCGCCGTCGTCGTACGCGCCGACGGTGAGCAAGGAGCGCGCACTCCAGCGTCGCAATGTCGTCCTGCAGGCGATGCTCGATACGGGAGCCATCGACAAGGAGACGTGGCAGAAGGCGCGCGCGACGAAGGTCGCGCTGAACGACACGCTGCGAGCCGGCGAGCCGCACGGCCAGTATTTCAAGGAGCAGGTCCGGCGGGAGCTGGTCGACCGCTTCGGCTGGCAGCGCGTCTACCAGGGCGGCCTCCGCGTCTACTCGACGATCGACATGCCGATGCAGATCGCGGCGGAGAGCGCGATTGCCGAGCACGTGAAGTCCATTGAAGAGAAGCGAGCGGCGTGGCAGGCACGGCGTGCCGCTGCGAAGAACGCACCGGTGGGCCCGCAGGCCGGGCCCGACGTGCTGCAGGCCGCGCTCGTGTCGATGGACCCCGCCAGCGGACACGTGAGCGCGATGGTCGGCGGCCGCGACTTCGAGGAGAGCCACTTCAATCGCGCCGTCCAGGCGCATCGCCAGCCGGGATCCGCGTTCAAGCCATTCGTCTATGCGACCGCCCTCGAGGCAGGGTTCAGTCCGGCCTCGGTGGTCGACCACCTTGACGATCCGATCGACACGCTGCAGGGCGCTTACGTACCGGAGGACGAGCACTCCGCGGCAACCTCGATGACCTTGCGGACGGCGCTGCGCACCTCGAGCAATCGCGCGGCGGTCCGGCTGCTGGAGGAAGTTGGCATCCGCAGAACCGTCGAGTCGGCGAAGGCAATGGGCGTCGGCGACGTCCCGGCGGTGCCGTCGCTGGCGCTCGGATCAGGCGAAGTCACGCTCCAGTCGATGACCGCGGCGTACGCCGCCTTCGCGAATCACGGTCTCGTGCCGCAGCCGATCCTGATTCGCCGGGTCGAGGATCAGGACGGCAAGCTTCTGTATCAGGCGGAGGAGTCGTCCACGCGTGCGGTCAGCGAGGTCACGGCGTTTCTGATGTCGACGATGCTTGCCGATGTCGTGAACGCGGGCACCGGCAATCGCGCGCGGCAGCTCGGGTTCAAGCTGCCTGCCGCAGGCAAGACCGGAACGACGAACGACTTCAAGGACGCGTGGTTCATCGGCTACACGCCGGCGCTCGTCACCGGGGTGTGGGTCGGGTTCGACGAACCTCGCACCATCCTGCCGAACGGGTTCGCAGCCGACGTCGCCGTGCCGATTTGGGCGAACTTCATGAAGGTGGCGACGCGCGATCAGAAGCCGGAATGGGTGACGCCGCCTGCGGGCGTGACGACGGCGACGGTGTGCAAGCTGTCGGGTCTGCTGGCAACCGAGGGCTGCAACGATGTGGAGGTCGCAACGCGCGACGGACACCTCGAGCGGCGCTCGATGGTCTACACCGAATACTTCGCGCGCGGCACCGAGCCGACCGTGTACTGCGATCAGCATCCGACGCGCGGCGTCATGACGAAAGTCGCCGGCCTGTTCGGTGCGGGCCAGGAGAAGCCGGCGCCTCCACGCGTCGACGAACCGGCCGTTGCCCCTGCCGCGACGCCTACTGCCAGCATCGAGCCGCCGCCGGCGAGCGTCGACGTCCCTCCTGAGGCACCCAAGAAGAAGCGCGGGTTCTGGTCTCGTCTGTTCGGCATCGGCAAGGACGATGCGCGCGAGGACAAGAAGAGCTCCGATCAACCCAAACAGAAAAAAAAGGGCGGCGGCTAGCTCGGCGCAATCCCGAGTGTCGCAGCGTGAAGACCTGAGCGAACTCGGCACGACCGGTCAGTCCAAGCGGTGATAGCATGCCTCTACGATGCCGTTCCGGGACGTCGTTGGGCATACTGCGCAGATCGGCCTGCTCGAGCGGTCGATCGCAGGGGGCACGCTGCCTCCGAGCCTGCTGTTCGCGGGGCCGTCGGGAGTCGGGAAGCGGAAGACTGCGCTCGCGCTCGCGCAGGCGGTGAATTGCCTTCGGGTTCGGGGTTCGGGGTTCGAGGTTCGGGGTTCTGGTTCTGAGTTCGACGCGTGCGGAGAGTGCGCCGCCTGCACCCGCATCGCGCGCCTGGTTCATCCCGACGTGGTGGTCGTCGAGCCGGATGAGAGCGGCGCGATCAAAATCGAACAGGTCCGCGACATCGTCGATCGCGCGGCGTACCGTCCGTTCGAGGGCCGGCGGCGGGTCGTCATCGTCGACGACGCTGATGCGCTGGGCGTTCCGCCGCAGCACGCCCTGTTGAAGACGCTCGAGGAGCCGCCGTCCTCGTCGGTGTTCATCCTGATTACGTCGCGCCCGGATGTCCTGCTGCCGACGGTACGGTCACGGTGTCCGCAGCTCCGGTTCCGTCCCCTTGCGCCGGACGAGATCGCCGCTGTGCTCATCGCACGCGGGATGGAAGATCACAAGGCGCGCGCGATTGCGGCCACCTCGAATGGAAGCGTGGGCGATGCTCTTGCCGCCGCGGACGGCGAGCACGTCGACGCGCTCGCCATTGCCGCGGGCGTACTGGCCGCTGCCGCGGCTGAGCGCGAGCCGGCGCGGCGGATCGATGCGGCGAAGGATCTGCTGACCAGGGTCGGCTCCGGGGGCGCCGCCGACCGCGAGCGGCTGTCGTCGTACCTCCGCGCGATGGCCTCGCTGCTGCGGGACGTGGAAGTGCTCGCGACTGGCGCCGACGCGGCGCTGCTCGCGAACCCGGATGCGCGTCCCGCGCTCGAACGCCTGGCCGCGGCATATCAGCGCGACCGCGGCGTCCGCGCGTTCGAGGCCGTCGATCGCGCGCTGGTCGCGCTCGCGCCGCCTCGCAACGCCGGCACGAAAATCGTCGCCGATTGGGTGGTGCTGCAGCTATGACGCCGGCACGCCCTGCGGTCGTGGCCGTGAAGCTGACGCCGGTCGGCCGCGCGAACACGTACGTCCTCGGCGAGGCGCAGCCGACGCCGCGGTGCGGCGACGCGGTCGTCGTCCAGAGCGACGGCGCCACCGCGCTCGGCACGGTGGTGCGCAACATCCCGCAGCTCGAGCCCAGGCGGACGCCCACCGGCGATCAGCCGCCGCGAGTGGTCCGCATCGCCACGCGCGACGACATCGTCGCGCGGATGAAGCACAAGCATCGCGAGCAGGAAGCGCACCGGATCGCGCTGTTGAAAATTCGGGAGCGCGGCCTCGGCATGAAGCTCGCGCGCGTGGAGCAGGCGTTCGACGGCTCGAAGCTGATTTTCTATTTCACCGCCGACGGCCGCGTCGATTTCCGCGAGCTGGTCCGCGAGCTCGCCGCCGAATTCCGCACGCGCATCGAGATGCGCCAGATCGGCGTGCGCGACGAGGCCAAGATGTACGGCGGCTACGGCACCTGCGGCCGCCCGCTCTGCTGCACCACGTTCCTCCACACGTTCGAGCCGGTGTCGATCAAGATGGCCAAGCAGCAGGACCTCAGCCTCAACCCGTCGAAGCTCTCGGGCCTCTGCGGCCGGTTGAAATGCTGTCTTCGCTACGAGCTGCC
>DATFWL010000187.1:0-29769 GCA_035259385.1 Vicinamibacterales bacterium
TACCGTCGATGCCTCGATCAAGCGCGAGGAGACGGACGTGCCGCGCAATCCCGAACTGGAAAACACCGGCGCCTTCAACGTCTACGGGATCCCGGCGATCTCGATTCCCTGCGGCTTTACGGCGAAGGGACTGCCTGTCGGTCTGATGATTGCGGGACCGCGATTCTCCGAAGGCCGCGTGCTCGCGCTTGCCGGCGCCTTCGAACAGGCCACCGGCTTTCACACGAAGAAACCGCCGATTCGCCCCGACACGCCGGTGCCGCCGCTCGCGGTGACCGACGAGGACGCGCCGGCAGGGAAGAAAAGCAGCTGACGCCGCTTTGTCGGCGAGCGCGAGCCGCGGGATGTCGGCGAAGTATCGATCGCCTGCCGCGGCCCGCGTAGCCACTCGGGACGTCGGCCTGCCAGCCGCAGCAGCTCGTTGTCGGGCGTTTCGGTAACCGCGAAACCCCCTCGTGTGCAAAAACTCGGTCGAGCAGATCCCTCGACAATCAGGCACGCGGTCGCTGACGCGCGATTGACGGCGTTGACCGACGCGCCTCCTTCATCAAACAACGAAGAGCAGGTTGCAAAATTAGCTCGCTCGCGGGTGGCCGCGAACGGGCCGCCCGGGCGCGGAGCCGTGGGCCGTGACCAGTGCTTTTCTGGCGAGCACCCGGTGGGGCTGTTCGCGGGACAGGACCCGCCTTGAGCTAATTGTGCAACGCACTCTAATTGGCTCTGCGAGTAGAAATCAGTATGTTGCGCGAGCCAGGCGGGTCTTCAAGTCAATCCAGTCGAGATCGAATCGTGCGAGGTACTTGCGCAGGCGGTCGGCATCGTTGGCAACGCTCTTTCGTTCACGCGAACGGTCGAACAGCGTCCGACCGGCGGCTGAGAGAGTACCGGCCCCACGACAAACGATCAACACGTCCTCCAGCTGCACCCGCTCGAATCGATCGAGGGACGCCGTCACAGCGGGCGCGACGACCCGATCGACGAGGTTGATCGACGTCGGTGGCGGCGCGTCTGCCCACCGCGAGCGGAGGTGCGCGATTTCCGCCTTGACCTGGTCGACGGTGATCCGTCCGGCGGGAGCCAGCGTGCCGAGCCTCGTGATGACGGCGTTCAAGTCCCTGAAGTTGCCAGGCCAACGCGCCTCCGCGCTCGTGGCAAACGCCAGGAACTGTTCCCGCGCTTCTTTGCTGAACGCGACTGCGGTACCCGTACGCCGCCTGAACTGGTCGAGTTCGTACTCGACATTCGGCTCGATGTCCTCGCGACGATCGACAAGCGCTGGCAGGCGGAACGTCCACAGGTTGATGCGCGCCAGCAGGTCCTCGCGAAACCGGCCATCCTTCACCGCCTCGCCCAGGTTGCGGTTCGTGCCGGCGATCAGCTGAAAGTCGCTGGAGGCCTCGCGATCGCTGCCCAGAGGCAGAAACCGCTTGTCCTCCAGGGCGCGGAGGAGCATGGCTTGCTCGTCCAGGCCCAATTCTCCGATCTCGTCGAGGAACAGCAACCCCTCGTTGGCGCTGAGCAGCAGGCCCGGCCGATCGCGCATCGCTCCGGTAAAGGCGCCCTTGACGTGGCCGAACAGCGCCGACATCGCCGCATCGCCGCGAACGGTCGCGCAGTTCACTTCGACGAACCGGCCTTTGACCAGGCGCCGGCTCTGCTTCAACTCGTAGATGCGCCGGGCGAGGAGCGACTTGCCGGCGCCGGTCGGACCGAGCAGCAGGATCGGCGCCGACGATCGTACGGTGACTCGATCGAGCTGGTCCACGATCTCGTTGAACGAACGGCTGCGCGTTTGTATTCCTGACGTCAGGAGCGATCGCTCGTGGAGTTCGTCGCGCTGGAACCTGGTCGCGAGACGGTCGTACTTCGACAGATCGAGATCGATGATCGAAAACGTACCGGGGGCGCCTCCCCTCATCCCGCTCGGCGGACTCGTTTGCAGGAGCCGCGCCGGGATGTGCCGCGACTCGGTCAGCAGAAACAGACAGATCTGTGCGACGTGGGATCCCGTCGTGATGTGGACGAGATAATCCTCCGCGTCGGTGTCGAAGGAGTACGAACGGGCGAAGTCGTGGAGGCTGGCGTAGACCTCCTCGAAGTCCCACGGATCGACCGTCGGGTCGATGACGAGCCGCACGTCGGTCTCCGGGGAGACGTGGCGAATGTCGTCGCGTACGGTTTCCGCCAGACTCGTGAACGCGCGGGGGTGCAGCAATTCGAAGCGATCGACCAGCAGATCTTCGTGCTGACAGACCGCGATGCTCGGACGCCAGCCTTCCCAGCGCCGGGTCCCGGTGCCGCGATCGATGGTGGTGCCAAGAAGGCCGATGACAACCGATCGTCGGGCCATAGACATCAGTATAAGAGCTATCCCAAGGGATACTAATTGAGCCGGATGCCGGCCGTCAGAAGCCCCTGGTGTTTCGAGGCAACGTTTTGTGTATCAGTGTCTTAGCGCCAATCGTCACAGACTTCTGATCGCTGGCACTCGGGCTGCAGAACACCATGGCGAGGAAGGAGATCACCATGGCGAACCCGACGTTGTTCCGATCACTCCTGGGGGCGCTGATCCCGAGGACGACGACGCGCAATGAGGCGGGCGGGCGGGCGTATCTCCGGACTCCCGAGCAGACGCTCGCGCAACTCGCGGCAACCGGCTGTCTGAACGCAACGTTCTACGCCAGCGCCGGGGAGCAACTCGATCGCGTGCTCGATCTGTCCGACCGGGTCGCTCCCGAGTTCCTGGCCAGGACCGCCCTCTACAGCCGCCAGCGCGGCTTCATGAAGGACATGCCGGCGTTTCTGCTCGCCGCGTTGTCTCGCCGGGATCCGGCTCTGATGGATCGCGCGTTCGATCGCGTCGTCGATTCGCCTCGCATGCTTCGGACGTTCGTGCAGATCGTTCGCTCCGGTGCCGCCGGCCGAAAATCACTCGGCGCCGCACCGAAGCGATGCGTGCGTCGCTGGCTGGACCAGCGGACCGACGCGGCGCTCTTTGCCGCGTCGGTCGGCACCGCGCCGTCGATCGCGGACGTGGTGAAGATGGTCCATCCGAAGCCGACAACGCGGGAGCGCGAGGCTCTGTACGGCTACCTGATGGGCCGCGACGTCAGGTTCGAGTCGCTGCCGGCGGTGGTCCGCCAGTTCGAGGCGTTCAAGGGCGGCGATCGCGCGGAGGTACCTGACGTGCCGTTCCAGATGCTCACCGCAGTCGGCCTGGACCGCCGTGAGTGGGCACAGGTCGCGCGCCGCGGTGGGTGGCAGATGATTCGTATGAATCTGAACACGTTCGCGCGACACGGCGTCTTCGACGAACCCGGGCTGACCGAGCACATCGCGGCACGGCTGCGCGACGCGTCGGAGATTGCGCGAGCGCGCGTGTTTCCGTACCAGCTGCTCGCGGCGTATCGCTCGGTTGATCCTGCGGTCCCCGGCGCCGTGCGACGCGCACTCGAAGACGCGATGGAGTTGGCGATTGCGAACACGCCGGCCATCGCCGGGCGGGTTTACGTGTGCCCTGACGTGTCCGGTTCAATGCGATCGCCGATCACCGGGCACCGCAAGGGTGCGACAACTGCCGTTCGCTGTGTCGACGCCGCCGCGCTGATCACGGCGGCCATCCTGCGTCAGAATCCGTCGGCTGACCTCCTGCCGTTCGAGCATTCTGTCGTGCGCATGGATCTCTCGTGGCGGGACAGCGTCATGACCAATGCCGAGCGGCTCGCGTCGATCGGCGGTGGAGGGACATGCGTGAGTGCTCCACTCGCGCAGCTCAACGAGCGTAAGGCGGAGGGCGAACTCGTGGTCATCGTCTCGGACAACGAATCGTGGGTCGATGCGAACGTCGCACGAGGTACTGCAACGCTGCGTGAGTGGAACGCGTTCCGCGCGCGCAATCCACGTGCTCGACTGGTGCTGATTGATCTTCAGCCGTACTCGACGACGCAGGCGATCGATCGGGAGGACATTCTGAATATCGGCGGCTTCTCGGATCACGTGTTCGAGGTTGTCTCCCAGTTCGCGGCTGGACGCTTGAACAGCGAGCACTGGGTGGGCCAGATCGCGTCGGTGGCGATCTGAGTGCATGGCTGGACCGGGATGCTTACGGGACTACATCCTGTGAAGATGACAACGGTCTCGTGAAATGTTGTCCGGTCCAGCCCTGGCGAAGACGTCGATCGCGGTGAATGCAGTAACTCCCGCACTCAGGTGTCACCGCGACTCGTCACGAAATGGCTGGCTTCGGATTGCTGGAATGAGGAGCAGACAGCGACGCCGGATGCCGGCGAGACTACATCTAATCTGACGGTCATCGGTTCGAATCCGATCCGCCGCGCAAGTGGCGGTAGCTCAATGGTAGAGCAGCAGAGGTGTCTCGTCACCGTTTGCCGGCATTTCATCGAAGGACTGAATCGGACACGCAGATGAGCAACTGGGTGATCATCGACGGCTCAGAAGGAGAAGGCGGCGGGCAGCTCCTGCGGACGGCGCTGTCGCTCTCGCTTGTGACGGGTCTGCCTTTTCGAATCGAGCATATCCGTGCCGGGCGAAGAAAGCCGGGCCTCCTGAGACAGCATCTGACCGCGGTGTATGCTGCCGCACAGGTCGGCCGCGCGCGCCTGGTGGGAGCGGAGCTGGGCTCGCAAACACTGAGTTTCGAGCCGTCGGCGATCCTGCCGGGCGAGTATGAGTTCGCCGTCGGTACGGCGGGCAGCGCCACCTTGGTCTTTCAGACGCTGCTTCCCGCGCTGTTGCGCGGCCCGGCGCCGTCGCGGGTCACTGTCCAGGGAGGAACGCACAATCCCTTTGCGCCGCCCTTTGATTTCCTGGCAAGAACCTTTCTGCCGATCCTCGACCGAATGGGAGCGTCCGTGGAGGCGAGGCTGGAGCGATACGGTTTCTACCCGGCGGGTGGTGGCCGGATGACGTTCGCAATCACTGCGTGTCCGGCGCTCCGGCCGCTGGCATTGCTCGATCGCGGAGCTACGCGCATCCACGCCCGCGGCCTCGTCGCGTCGTTGCCCGAGAGCATCGTGAAGCGCGAGATGAGCATCGTTCGTGAGCGGCTCGGATTGGAACGACATCTGTGTCGGATTGAAACGGTCGACGCGTCTGTTGGCCCTGGCAATGTTCTACATATCGTCGCTGAAGGGGAGTCGGTGACGGAGATTGTGACCGGGTTCGGCATCAAGGGGGTCAGCGCCGAAAAGGTGGCGTCCGACGCGTGCGATGAGGTCGAGCGCTATCTCCGGTCCGACGTCCCGGTCGGCAGCCACCTCGCCGACCAACTGCTGATCCCGATGGCGTTGGCCGGCGGTGGTTCGTTTCGGACCCTGGCGCCGAGCCCGCATACGCGGACGAACGCCAGCGTCGTGCGCCGGTTCCTCGACGTGCCGATTGCAATCGACGCCGAAGCCGAAGATGTGTACCGAATCACAGTTGGACGCAGGTAGGAAGAAGGGCATATGAACACACGCGAACTCGTAGCGATCGGAATCCCCGCGGGTCCGTGCGCCGAACGCGCCAAGCAGCTGCTGCAGCAGGCGCGGGCGGCAGGGCAGAACATGCGCACCGTCGTCGAAGATTTGACGCGACTGGCGGTCGCGCCCGCGAGCTTTGTCGATCACGTTCAATACGGAGACCTGGCGCAGCAGCTGGTGAATCAGAAGGCGTCAAGAGACCGGTTCCGACCTCGTGAGAGCGACGCCCCGTATCGGGTCTGGGGCAGCGACCTCGAGCCTGACGCGCTCACGCAGATGCGGAACGCGTGCAAGCTGCCGGTCGCTGTCTCGGGCGCCCTCATGCCGGACGCTCATGTCGGCTATGGCCTGCCGATTGGCGGCGTGCTGGCCACGAGCAACGCCGTCATTCCCTATGCCGTAGGAGTGGACATCGCCTGCCGGATGAAGATGTCGGTCCTCGATTTGCCGCCGACTGCTCTGGCGGACGAGAAGGAGCGGCTGACCCGTGCGCTGGAGCGCGAAACGCGCTTCGGCGTCGGCGCGATGTTTCGCGCGCCGCGGGAGCACGACGTCATGGACGAGGACTGGACGGTCACGGCCGTCACGGCCAGGATGAAGGACCGCGCGTGGTCGCAGCTCGGAACCAGCGGGAGCGGCAACCACTTCGTCGAGTTCGGAGAGCTGATCGTGACCGACGCTGGTGTGGGGCTGCAGCCGGGCCGATACGTGGCGCTCCTCAGCCACTCGGGCAGTCGCGGCAGTGGAGCGCAGGTGGCGGACCACTACAGCAGGCTGGCGCGCGAGCTCCATCCGGAGCTGCCGAAGGACTTGTCGCACCTGGCGTGGCTCGATCTCGCGAGCGAGCCCGGCCAGGCCTATTGGGCGGCGATGGAGTTGATGGGCCGCTACGCGGCGGCCAACCACGCTGTGATTCACAGGCAGGTGGTCCGTGCGCTCGGTGTCGAGGTGCTACTGGGCCTCGAGAACCACCACAATTTTGCGTGGCGTGAGCGGCACGTGCTGCCCGACGGATCGGAGGACGATTTGATCGTCCACCGAAAAGGTGCAACGCCCGCGGGTGAGGGCGTACTAGGAATCATCCCCGGGTCTATGGGCACGCCGGGGTACGTTGTCCGCGGCAAGGGTGGCGCCGCCTCCTTGAACTCGGCGTCCCACGGCGCGGGGCGGCGCATGAGTCGGAAGAAGGCCAAGGAAACGTTTTCGTGGGACGCCGTCCAGGACTTTCTCCGCGAGCGCAATGTCACACTGCTGTCAGCGGGTCTCGATGAAGTCCCGATGGCGTACAAGGATATCGACGCAGTCATGGCGGCTCAGAGTGATCTGGTCGAACCGCTCGCACGGTTCGAGCCCAGGCTCGTCAAGATGGCTCCCAGCGGCGAACCGCCTGAGGATTAGAGAGGCAGCCAACCTGCCGGCGCGCCGCTTGACATTCCTCGACTCCTCTGCGCCAGACCGCCGTCGAAGGTCAGCACGCCGTCGGCGTGCGTGATCAGCCGACCGTGCAAGTGGTCGAACTCGTAGCGGATTGGCATGCCCGTCGTCTGCTGCAAACGCAACGCCGCTTGGCGGTGCCAACGTGATTTGGCACTGCTGCCAATCAGTCGGCAGCAGCGGAGGTGTCCACGCAGAAATTCGAACAGAAACAACGGCCGGCCTGTGGCTGCGTCGTTGCACCATCCCTCCAGCACATGACCAGGACGCTTCTCTTTGGCACGTCGGCCACCCGCCAGATCTCGACGGCGTCAAGAAGGGCGATCACATCGACATCACCTATACCGGAGCGGTACTGGCCAACGTGACGCGGGCGCAGTGACGCGCGACTGACAGGAGAGAGAGAACCATGGCCGAACTGATCGTTGTCGGATTCAAGAAGGACATGTATCGGGCATCCGAAGCGCTGACCACGCTCGAGGAGATGAACAGCAGCTGGATGGTCGACCTGCGCGACGCGGTCGCGGTGTACCGCGACTACAAGGGCAAGCTGCGCGTCGACCAGAGCTATCAGATGACGACCGGCGAAGGCGCGGCGTGGGGCGGCCTCTTCGGCGGCCTCATCGGCGCGCTGCTCGCGGCGCCCTTCACCGGCGGCGCCAGTGCCGCGGCGGCGCTCGCGGCCGGATCGCTGAGCGGCGTCGCGCTCGGTGCGACGTTCGGCGCGATCGACGCGGAGTCGTGGAAAGAGGACTACGGGATCTCCCCCGACTTCGTGGATCGGGTCAGCACGATGCTGCAGCCCGGCGACTCGGCGATCTTCGTCCTCGCGCGCACGACCAACCCCGATCTCGTCGCCGACGCGTTCCGCGGCTACGGCGGCGACGTGATCCGCACCACCCTGACCGAGAACCAGCGCGCCCGGGTCGAGGCGACGCTGCACGGCGCCCGGTAGCACGAGACATCGAAAGGATCAAGCCATGAGCATCGCGACAAAGAGCACGCACGCATCGGGCGCGAAGGCCTTCGAGGAGAAGATCAAGGCACAGGTCAAGGACGCGCAGACCATCCTCGAGCAGTTCGAGGCGAAGGCCAAGGAGAAGCGGACGGAGGCCGAAATCACGGCAGCGATCGCGACGCTGAAGTCCGCGAAGCAGGACATCGATCGCAGGCTGCACGACCTGAACACGACGCACGAGACCCACGTCACGCGCGCGAAGAGCGAGATCGAGGCCGATGTCGCGAAGTTCGCGGGCGCGATCGCGCTGCTCGGCGCCAGATTCAAGAGCAACAAGAAGTGAAGGCGACAGTCGGAGCAGTGCTCGCTGTCTTCGCGGTGACGGTCGGCGGCATCTCACCCCGAGCCGCCGACACGCCGCCGGACGACGAGCAGCAGATCGGGCAGCAGGTGTTCGACGAGCTGAAGGCCCGCGCCGAAATCGTCAGCACCTCGCCGCTTTACGACGCGTTGACACCGGTCGTCGCGCCGATCGCGAAGACGGCGCAGTCGCGCTACAACCACCCGTTCAAGTTCTACCTGGTGCACGAGCCGCAGCCAAATGCCTTCTCGGTGCCGGGCGGAAACGTCTACGTCACCGACGCGCTGCTGTACTTCGTGCGGAACACGGAGGAGCTCGCGGGCACGCTGTGCCACGAAGTCTCGCACACGATTCATCACGACTCGATGAAGCTGATTCAGAAGGAGCAGCAGATCGCGCGGCGCGAGCTCGGCGCGGCGATTCTGCTCGGACCGTCGGCGGCGCACGTGCTCGCCATCGCGCTGATCGGCAAACTGCGTTCGCTCGGTTACTCGCGCGACGCCGAGTCGGCGGCGGATCTGACGGGCGCAGACATCTGCGCGGCGAGCGGCTCGAATCCATGGGGCCTGGTGTGGCTGTTCCAGGATTTCGACAAGGCCGACATGGGGCAGGTGCCGCAGCTGCTCTCGGATCATCCCGACAATCCGCATCGCGTCGCCGCACTGCAGGCCCACTTCCGCGAGCGTCCGGCGGTGTTCGGATCGTTCTCGTCCGACGTGGCTCGAGCGAAGCCCTTCGTGGCCCCGAAGAACGCCGCCGAAGTCTTCTTGAGGTGACGGTGGCAACCCGGTCGAGCACGGTCGCATTGTTCAAACTGTAGGCGGCGGGTATGCACCGAGTCGCACTGCTACTCATCGTCGGCCTGAGTTCGAGCGTCGCCGGCAATCGCGGGTCCTGCCCATCTGCAGGCGCCTGCCAACGCCCGATCGCGACGCACGGCCTGTCCGGGGCACAAGCCGTCCGTCGCGATCCTCCCACGTCGGTGTTCACCAGTCTCGGCTTGACCGCCGACCAGATCGCCGCGGTCGACGCCGGCACGCCAGTGGCGCGCGTCCTGTCGTGGGGCGGGCCCTCGGAAGTGTACGTGTTCGGTGCCGTGCACGTGGATGGCTCGCCAGACGTATACCTGAACGCCGCGCGCGATGTCGGGCGACTGCGCGGCACAGAAGGATATCTGGGCATCGGCGAGCTCAAGAACGACGCATCGGTTGCGGATCTGTTAGACCTGGCGCTCGATCCCGACGACGTGAAAGCGCTCAAAGACTGCCGCGAGGGATCGTGCGACGTGCAGTTGCCGACGGCGTCGATTCAGGAATTTCGCGACGGCGTGAACTGGTCGAGGCCGGACACGGTCGATCAGGCGAACGTGCTGGCGCGGCCGATGATCCTGCGCCTCGTGCGTGCGTACCGCGACGGCGGCAACGATGCGCTCGGGGAATATCGAGACAAGAAGAACCCGGCGCGCGTCGCCGATCAGTTCCGGACGATGGTTGGCCGAGCGGCGGCGCTGCCCGACGCGCTACCGGAGCTTCGGCGCTACCTGCTGGAGTACCCGAACGCCGAGCTCGCGAACGCCGACAGCTTCTTCTACTGGGAGAAGGTGTCGTTCGGCATGAAGCCCACCATTCGGATGAATCACGCGGTCATTCAGCGCGGGCGGACGGACGGCCGCGACCTCGGCGTCGTCGCGATCAAACAGCTGTACGCTTCTCATTACTTCCACACGGCGCTCGATCTGTCCGTGTGCGTCGACGATCGCGCGGCCAGCACGCCACACGGGTTTTACCTGCTGACGCTGAAAGGCTCCGAGCAGGAAGGCCTGACCGGCGCCAAAGGCTCCGTGCTCCGCAAGGTCGTCGTCGACAAGACGCGCGGCTCGCTCGAGAAGGCGCTCGCCTCGATCAAGCGCAGCATCGAACAAGCGTCCCGCCCGCACTGACGATCCACTGCCAACGGGCTGGCACGTGACGAGCCTGCTGGCACGACATCCTTCGACCGGCTCGATTTTCCGCGCGATCTGGGTTCGCGTCACGGTACCAACTCTGCACCCGCGATCTTCGCGCTGATCGAACGCTCCGACCGGCCGTCGTCGCGGTGCCGTTCAAGGGCGCTACGGCGGCACCGTCCCGCGGGTCGACGCTGACTTCGGAGCAGACGGCGAAGCTCGAATTCGATTTTCGAGATCGGTCGGCAGTGTCATTCACAAGAGGAGCGACGCACATGAGCACCGAGACGACCATGGCCAACAAGGCGACGCGCCGTCGCGTCCGCAGGAAGGAGCGCGAGATGTCCACTGAACGGCACACGCTGCTCGTCGTCGCGTCAGCGATTGCGGCGATGTGGGTGCTGACGGTGGTTTCCCCCACCCTCAGCGCGATCGATTCGCGTGACAAGATGCGCCAGGAGGCTGCGTCGCAGTCACAGAAGGCGGCGAAGGCGTTCGAAGCGGTGATGGGCGTGCCGGACAAGGCGATTCCGCGCGACCTGCTGGCGAAGGCGCGCGCGGTCGCAGTGTTTCCCCAGGTCGTGAAGGTGGCCTTCAGCGTCGGCGGCGAGGGCGGACGCGGCGTCGTCAGCCGCCGCCGCGGCGACGGTTGGAGCAGCCCCGTCTTCTTCCGCGGCGGCGGTCCGAGCTTCGGCGCGCAGGTCGGCGCTTCGTCGACCGACTATTTCGTACTGATGATGAACGACGAGAGCGTCGACGGCCTGATGAAGGACCACGTCGAACTGGGTGGAGAAGCTGGCGTGGCCGCGGGACCCGTCGGCCGCAACGCGGGCGCTGGCACCGATGCGTTGATGCACGCGGCGCTCCTCACCTACTCGCGCAGCCGCGGCGTGTTCGCGGGCGTCAATCTGAAGGGCGTCGTGATCAAGCCGGAGGACTCGCTGAACCTCGCCGTCTACGACAAGACCGCCGAGGAGCTGCTGAAGGAGCCGATCGACGGCAACGGCACGTCCGAGTCGGAGCTGAACGCCCTTCCGCACACGCTGAGCAAGTACTCGAGCCAGTCATGAGCCCGGCCGTCTTCATCGGCCTGCCGGCGGGGGTTCGCGCATTGGTCGTGGTGATGATGTGGTCCGCGATGTCGGCGTTTACAGGCATCCTCGACGTGCTGATCGGTGATATCCGCCGGCGCTTACGACTGCAGCGCGTTTTCCAGGGAGAACCGAGATGGCAACGAGGACGACCCACGCGACGCTCGATTGGCTGAGCAAGTCTCGACCGCTCGTACATCAGACCGCACACGAGGTTCAGCCGTACGGGCACCTCGTGAGGCTGCCGAACGCGCTCGACGAAGTGGGCTGCGCCGAGACGGTCGTCAATCTCAATCAGCTGCTCGCGGACACGATGACGATCCGCGACATGTACAAAAAGCATCACTGGCAGGTGGCGGGACCCACCTTCTATCAACTCCACCTCCTGTTCGACAAGCACTACGACGAGCAAGTCGAGCTGGTGGACATGATTGCCGAGCGCATCCAGCTCCTTGGCGGCATCAGCATCGCGATGTCGCCTGACATAGCCGAGACGACCGGTATCCCGCGGCCGCCGCGCGGCCGCGAAGAGGTGCCGGTGCAGATTTCGCGGCTCCTCCACGCGCACGAAATCATCCTCAAGGAGTCGCACACGATGGCGCGCCAGGCGCTGCAGCGCGGTGACGACGGCACCAACGATCTGCTCGTCAGCGACGTCATTCGCCGCAACGAACTGCAGGTCTGGTTTCTCGCGGAGCATGTCGTCGACGTGCCCGTCGTGAGGGCGACGGCATGAGCCGCGGTGATCGTGCCGCCACGAAGGCACGAAGACACGAAGCCGAATAAAGTTTCTTCGTGACTTCGTGTTTTCGTGGCATCCCTGCAATCCACGACGCAGGTCGCAGGTCAACGGTCGGGCGTGCAGATCTTCGCTGTTACGCGAATAATCGTGCCGCGCCACGAAGGCACGAAGACCCGAAGCGAAGAATGTTGTTCGTTAATGTCACCGATTGGTGGGGAACGAACGGGTCAGACCGGCGCTATTTCCGTTGCTGGCCAGGGATCAGTGCGAACAGCGGCGCCGCCAATCAGGCGGACACGGGTGCGCGCCGCATGGCGGTCCCGGCGTCTATCACCTCGACGACCGCATCGATCCAGGGCGGCTGTATACTCGCGACACTATGAAGCCAGCCGCAGTCGTCGCCATCGCATCGTTGATGGGTGTCGTCGCAGACGCGCAATGGCTGAAGCAGCCGACGGTCGGTCTGCCACGCAACGCGGACGGCTCGCCGAATCTCACGGCGCCGGCGCCACGCATGCCGGATGGCAAGCCCGATCTCTCGGGGCTCTGGCGGTTCAATCCCGGCGCGTACGCCGGCAACGTCGTCGCCGATCTCAAGCCGGAGGAAATCAAGCCGTCGGCGGATGCTCTGTACAAACAGCGCATGGACGATTTCGGCAAAGACGATCCCGCCACCTACAAGTGCCTGCCGCAGGGACCGCGCGCGGTCCTCGGCACCGGATGGGCGAAGATCATGCAGACGCCGACGCTGCTTGCGATCCTCTACGAGGATCTGAGCTATCGCCAGATCTTTCTCGATGGCCGAAGCCTTCCGACCGATCCGAACCCGAGCTTCATGGGCTACTCCGTCGGCCGCTGGGACGGCGAGACGCTCGTCGTCGAGAGCACCGGCTTCAACGATCGATCGTGGCTCGACTTCGGCGGGCATCCGCACACCGAGGCGTTGCGGATCACGGAGCGCTTCAGACGGCCGGACATCGGCCATCTCGAACTGAAAGAAACCTTCGCGGATGCGACGTTCTACGCGCGGCCATGGACGATCGACGTCAACGTCGACCTCGTCACCGACACCGAGATGCTCGAATACGTCTGCAACGAAAACGAGAAGGACTACGCGCACATCACCGGAAAAGCGTCGGACGCGAAAAAGAACGCCGCCAGGGTTCCGCTCGGCCTGCTCGCGACCTACGTCGGCAGCTACGAATTCCACGCTCCGGACGACCCGAAGTTCGTGATGGTCTTCAACGTGACGCTCTCGGGCGAGATGTTGTTCATCGACGTCGCCGGCAAAGACAAGCAGGAGCTGATCCCGCTCACCGACGCGACTTTCTCGCTGATGGGGAACCGCCTCGATTTCGTCAAGGGCGATCACGAGGCGATCTCGCATCTGATCTTCCATGCGGTGGAAGGCGAGATGAAGGCCGTGCGCCAGACGAACGACAAGAAGTAGACACCGCGGCGTCACGAGCACCGACTTGGAACAGTCGTGAGGCCGGTGGCGAGTGTCGTTGTGCATCAGCGGTCACTGGCACGTCGATCGACACCGACGTGCCCTTGCCGGGCTCGGAGGTCACCGTCAGCTTGGCGCGGAGGATTCGCGCGCGCTCCGCGATGCCGAACAGCCCGAAGCCGCGCCCGGGAGTTCCAGGCCGTTCGAGCGCAGCCGCGCTGAACCCCTTGCCATTGTCGGTGACCTCGACACGGATCCAGTCCGGCTCAGCGCGAACCGTGACGCGAGCGCTGGTGGCCGCCGAGTGTTTCACGACGTTGTTCAGGCACTCCTGCACGATCCGGTAGACGAGCGTCTGCGCGTCGTAGGGAAGCGCGCCGTCCACGGGATCGATCGAGGCGGTCAGCTCGACGCCGCTCGACTCGGCCACCGTCGTCATCATGGTCTCGAGGGCTCCGCTCAGCCCCAGCCGATCGATCTGCAGCGGTCGCAGATCGTAGGCGATCGCGCGCACCTCCGCGAGCGCGCCGAGCGCGGTCTTCGCGATGTCCGACAACTGCTCCAGCGCGCGCGAATGGTTCTCAGGCGAGTTCAGGCCGACCAGCGCCTGATTGCGCAATACGACGAGCGTCTGCCCGAGGCCATCGTGCAGTTCCGATGCGATCCGGCTGCGCTCTTTCTCCTGAGTCTCGATCAGCTGCCGCGAGAACGCGTCCTGCTCTGCCTGGCGCCGGCGGAGCCGCGCGATCCGATGCTCGATGGCGAGGACGGCAAGTCCCGTGACGATCGACAGCGTCATCAGGGTGAACCACCACGTGCGCCAGAACGGGGCCGCGACGACAATCGCGAGCGCGGCCAGGTGCTCGCTCCAGACGCCGTCGCTGTTCGCGGCCTGTACACGAAACGTGTAGCTGCCCGGCCCAAGCTGCGGGTAGTAGGCCACGCGGCGCGTACCGACGTCACGCCAGTCGGGATCGAGACCATCCAGCCGAACGCGGAAGCGGACGTACTCGGGCCGCACGAAGCTGAGACCCGTGTACTGGATCTGGAGGTCGTGGCGATCCGGTGGAAGATGGACGGCGTCGACCTGGCCGAGCGCTTCGCCGTCGCGCAGGACCGATTCGATGACGACCGGCGGCGCGAGGCGGTTGAAGCTGATCGCTCGCGGATCAATCACCGCGACGCCCTGCTGGGTCGGAATCCAGAGCTGGCCGCTGCGTGTGCGAATGCCGCTCGGCCAGGCGCCGCCGTTGCACTCGAGCGTCAGCAGCCCATCACCCTTTCCGTAGGCGAGCGCCGAGACGGAGCGACGGCGTCCGCGGGCGAATTCGTTGAGCTCACGGCGGCTCACGCGGGAGATGCCCAGGTTGCTGCCCATCCAGAAGTACCCATCGTCGTCTTCGAGTATCTGGAACACGCCGTTGTTCGCCAGACCATCGCGCGTCGTGATGCGGGAGAGCCGTCCGTTCTCGAACCGGATCAATCCGCCGTCGTACGTGCCAACCCAGATCACGCCTTCGGCATCCTCGTAGATCGTCCGCACGTGATCGCCGGCGAACCCGTTCACGTCCGTCAGAGTACTGAACACGCCGTTCGAGAATCGCGCCAGGCCGCCGAGCGTGCCGATCCACAGCACGCCGTCCCGCGACTCGTGGAGCACGCGGACCTTGTTGTGCGGCAGTCCGTCACGCGCGGTCAAGGCGGTGAACGTGCCGTCGCGGTAGTTGACGATGCCTTCGCGAGTGCCGAACCAGAGGCTGCCTGCGCGATCTTCGAGGATGCAGATCGCGGCGTCGTCGCCCAGCCCGTCCGTCCTCCCGAACCTCGTGACCTCGCCGTTCCGCAGCCGGAACACGCCCGAGCCGTTGGTGCCCACCCACAGGCTTCCATCTCGACCTTCGTGAAGCGCGGTGACGGAGGCAGTCGAGAGGAGCGGCCCCTGTCCGGTCGCGGCCGTGAAGCGGCCGTCCGCGTAGCGAAAGAGTCCGCGACCCCAGGTTCCAACCCAGATGACGCCGCTGCGATCCTGCAGGAGGGGATAGACGTTCGGCTCCGACAGCCCGGCCGCCTGGCCAAGAACCGTGATCGCCTGCCGCGACATCCGGAACAGCCCTTCGTTGATGGTGCCCAGCCACAACCCGCCTTCGCGGTCCGCGAGCATGCTCACGATGCGGCTGCCGCTCGTGCCCATTCCCGGACGGACGGTGACGAGTTTGCCGTCCTTGAGCAGCGACAGTCCGCCGAGCGACGTGCCGATCCAGATCCCGCCGCTCCCGTCCTGCAGCACCGCGCTCACCGGCGGATCCGGCAGGCCCCTCAGGCTGTACTCCGTCATGCCGTCCGCCGTGTAGCGCAGCAGCCGCGTGTTCCCGGCCACGACCCAGACTGTGCGGTGCTGATCCTCGTAGAGCTGCGTCACCTCGTTCGCCGACAGGTCCTCGGGGAGCGGCCAGAGCACGAAGCGGCCGCGATCGAAGACGCGCACGCCTGCGGTGTCGAGAAACGACAGGCCGCCGCGAGGTTGAGGACGCCAGCCCGGAGCCGCGAGCTCAGATGCAACCGGCGCGAATCTGCCGCCCTCCAGGCGCATGATCGTCCGTTCGGTCACGACGAGGAGCCGGCCCTCATCGTCCTCACGTATTGCCCAGACCCACTGATCCGGAAGTCCTGTCTCCCTCCCCAGCGTCGTGAACTCGCCGCGGTCGTACCTCACGACGCCGCGGTCATCAGTTCCGATCCAGAGGACGCCGCGGCTGTCTTCGAACAGTGTGTAGAAGCGGCTGGTGGTGAGTCCCTTCGCGGTGTTCTTGGTGAAAGACGTGAAGCGCACGCCGTCGTAGCGCACGAGCCCGTCGCGCGTCGTCAACCAGAGATAGCCGTCGCGCGTCTGAACCATCGACTCGACGGAGTTCTGCGGCAGCCCGTTGTCGGTGTTCCAGTTGTCGAAGCGATACTGCGCGTGAGCGGTCTGCTGGAAGACGGCGATGCCAAGGATGCACGCCGCCGCCGAGAGCGCTGGCTTCCGCATGTTGCCTGCGTGCGGCTCACCTGCCGGGACGACTGGCCTTTCCCCTGCGAACTTCGTTCATGCGCCTCCACACTTACGCGGTGTGTTTCCACATAGGACGGGACGCCATACGAGCGACCGACCGATTCATCGCGCGCGCGTGCGCACCGGGCGCCGCCCCACGTCGTCGCGATGCTGCAACGCATATCTCAGAAGTGCGTTGCTGCCGTGGATGCCCAGCTTCGCGCAGATGGTCGTGCGGTGATTCTCGACCGTCCGGTAGTGGATGCACAGCTGGTCGGCGATGTCCTTGCTCGATTTGTCCTCGGCAATCATGCTCAGGATTCGCTGTTCGACCGGCGTCAGGTCTCCAGGGCCCGGCGTTCTGCACCCGAGCGACGCGGCCCGGACGCTGCGATTCACGAGATACGACGATAACGACGGGCTGACATAGTGGCGTCCCGCAGCCACCGTCCTGATGCCGTCGACGATCTCGTTGACGAGGCTGTCCTTGAGCACGTAACCCCTGACACCCAGGTCCATCGCGTCGTTGAACAGATCCTCGCGGTCGTGCATGGTGAGGAAGACGACCGGCACCTGGACACCGCGCCGCGCCAGCTCTCGCACCACTTCCAACCCGTCGGTCCCGGGCATGTCGATGTCGACGACGGCGACGTCCGGCCGTTCGGCGGCGATTTGAAGGATCGCGCCGGCGCCGCCGTCGGCCTCGCCCACGACCAGCAGGTACGGATCCAGTTCCACCGCTTGTCTCAGGCCGCGAAGCAAGATCGGATGGTCATCGGCGATCACGACTCTGATTGCTGACGGTATCGGCCCGCCAGAAGAACGTCCACTCACAGGCGTGCGCGGCGCCTCGCTCCCGTCGCCCGCAATCGTCACCGCAGCGACGAAGCGATAGCCCTGTCCCGGCACCGTCACGATGTAGCGATGCTCGGCTGGATTCTCGCCCAGGATTTTTCTCAGGGCCGAGATGTTGACGGCGAGGTTTTTTTCTTCGACGACCGCGTCGGGCCAGACCGTCTGCAGCAGCTCGTCTTTCCCGAGCGTCAGCCCGCGGCTCTCGACGAGCGCGAGCAGGATGTCGAACGCTTTCGACGTAACCGGCAGCGCCTCGCCTCCGCGTTCGAGAGTCCGGCGCAGGCTGTCGAGTCGGAACGGACCGAACTCGTACGCCGGTGCGGGTGGCCTCGTCTTGCCTGCGTCCACCGAAGGCCCCTTACAAAGCGGGCTGCAACTCTTTGCCGTCCGAGAACGACATTTTACGCCGCCGGCGCGCACAGTGGGCGACATGCCCTGACGCCGCACCGGCAGTCCAAGATCGGAAGAACGGCTGTAAAACGCCGCACGGAGGCTCACATGACGTCCGCCGAGCTCGAACAGTTTGCACGACAATACGCGCCGTTGATCAATCTGTTTCCCTACGCTGCGAACGGTGACCCGGTGTACGACCCGTGCGCCGTCGATTGGTATCTCGACAACGTGGACTTCGTGTCGAACGGTACGACCGATCAGCCGCCGATCAGCGAAGACCAATTGAACAAACAATCGGGTTACCTGCAGATCCCGGACCCCAACGCGAGTTCACCGGTTCGCAGCGGCAATCTGCCAGGCGCCGTCGCCTACGTTCACGTGATGCCAACGCCCGGCCAGAGCGGGTCGAACGCAACCTACGATCTCCAGTACTGGTTCTATTACGCGGTGCGCGGCCGCTCCACGCTGCGGTTGAAGGGACCGACCGTCCCCTTCGGCGAGGGCCCGCTGTTCGATGTGCACGGCGACTGGATCGTTCCCGTGAGCGAAGAGCCGCAGACGCAGCCGACGTATCAGGGCGTCGGCGAGCACCAGGGCGACTGGAAGACGCTCACGATTCGCATCAATCCGACGGGCCAGATCCTCGGTGTCTTCTACGGTCAGCATAACAGCGGGATCTGGTGCGTCCCGGGTGATTTCACCACCACGACGAACGGAGGCCCGATCGTCTACTCGGCGCGCAACACCCATTCGTGCTTTCCAACCGCCGGGCAGTTCGACCAGATGGAGAGCCTGTACGGGATCGGCGAGATGGGGTTTTCACTGCTCGAGTGGACGCTGGATGGAGGAGAGCAATGGGATACGAGCCAGGGCCTCGTGATCATCGCGGATGACACGGTCAAGGATTTCGCGGGCCCGCAGTGGAACAGCTTCCTCGGTCAGTGGGGACCGACGTATCAGCAGAATGTCGTCGCCGGATTCAAGAACGCGGTGGCAGCAGCCGGGCTGCCGCCCATCTGGGCAAAATTCGTGGCGGAGTATACGACGAACCTCACCGCCTTCTTCGGCCTGCTGCTGCCGAGAGCCGAGACCGGCGCCGACACGCCGATGCAACAAAAGATGTGGGCGGCCGGGCCCGGCGCGCTGCCGCAGACCGTCGTGCCGGGACAGACCACCAAGCTCGGCCCGGCGCTGGCGGCATCCGATGACTGGCTCTTCGTCGGCTGGACTGGCGAAAACCAGGAGCTGAACGTGTGGCCCACCAGCACCGGAGCGTTTGGCGCCATCAAGAACAACAACCCCTCGGAGACGACCAACAACAGCCTGGCGATGACGGTCTTCTCGCCACCGGGATCCGGGGAGGACCTGGTGTACGTCGCATGGACCGGAACCGGATCGAGCGGGCCGAAGATCAATCTTCTTCCGATGCAGATGGTCAACAACACGCTGAAGAACGGCATCAAGAACAAGCTCGCCATCGCCAGCAAGTTCAGTCCCGCGCTCGCCACTTTCACGCAGGCGGGTCAGCTCGACGCGTACCTCTACGTCGCGTGGGCCGACCAGAGTAATAACAATGACATCGCGGTCTCGTGGTCGCCGTCGGGTCAGTTCGACGACGGCGGCTCACAGACGGTTGCCGGAACGAGCAACACTGGTCCTGCCCTGGTCGCGTTCAACAATGCACTTTTTCTGGTGTGGACCGACGCCACCAACGGGAATGCGCTCAATGTCGCGTACTCGGCGTCGGGGACGTTCAATCCAGGCACGGTGTCGAATCTGGCGCTCAATCAATCGAGCAGTGCGACACCCGCAGCGGCCGTGTTCCAGGGCTCCCTCTACCTCGCGTGGCTGGACGGCGGCGCCATTCAAGTCTGGTCATCTGTGGACGGCACCTTCAGCACCGGTCAACCAGTCACTATCCCGAACGCTTCGGGAGCACCGGCCCTCGCCGTCTACAACAACCTGCTCTACGTCGCGTGGACGAACGATCAGAAGATCTACATCTCGACCTCCGACGACGGGATCAACTTCTCGTAGCTGAATGCCAGGGCCGCGAAGAGAGCGGATCTTTGCGGCCTTTGCGTTCCAACAAACTCTTCGGCGTCGCTGTTTAACGACGGGTTCAAACGTCGTCGACGTATTCAGACGGCAATCTCAACGTGCCGCGCCAATCGTCGTGGCGAGAAACGACAGCAGAGCGGTACGACTCGTCGCATCCTGATCAACGGTGAACCCGTGGACAGCGCCGGGCACGAGGACGAGTTGCGCCGCTCGGCCCGCCTGTTGGAGCGCGTCCCGCATGAGGAGGCTCTGTTCGGTTGGCACACGCGTGTCGGCATCGCCGTGCACCAGGAGGACTGGCGCGGTGACTCGTGCGGCCTGTGCGACCGGCGAGCGGAGATCCGCACCTCCGGGCTCGCAGACGCTCGCGATGTAGGCAGGAATGTTGGGAAATGTCGTGGTCGCCTTCCATCGCTCGATGTCGGTGACGGGGTAGTACGCGACGATGGCGTGAAGGCGTGGTGACCGCGTTCCCGCGAGCAGCGCCACCTGCCCGCCCTGGGAGTAGCCGAACACGGCCAGGCGGTCCGGATCGACGCCGGGCTGCGCCGCGAGCCACGCGAGCGCCGCCGCGATGTCGTCGGGCTGACGCAGGCCGCAATCGTCGACGCCGCCGCTTGGCGGCCAGCCGCGCATCGACAAGGCGAGGCCGACGTAACCAAGGCTCGCGAACTCGGCGGCGAGCGGTTCCACGAGGCTCGCGCCGTTGGTGCCGGCCGGCTGAAATCCGTGCAGCACGATGATCGCCGGCCGTGGCCCGGACGCCGTCGGCCGAACGAGCACGCCGCCGAGCGTCACGCCGGCTCCCGGCAGCTGGACGTCGGCTCGGTTCGATCCGGCAACGGGGCTCGACGTCGCCGGGGTCGAGCCGCCGCACGCTGCCGAGATCATCAGGAATGCGATCCCGCCGAGCAGTCGTAACTTCCAGCAACGACGTAGCCGCCGATGCCAAACAAGCTTCGCCCTCGTGTGCAGTATTCTGTGCGACGTGAACCGTCGACTGCCACGTGTCACGAGGTCCAGCGGCAGCCTCGCGCCGCGAGTGCTCGTCGTGGATGACCACCGCGGAATGCTCGAGACCGTCTCCGCGATGCTGGCCGACGACTTCGACGTGGCGGGCATCGCGACCAGCGGCACGCAGGCGGTCGAGACGGCGCGCCAGCTCGATCCCGACGCGATCGTGCTCGACATCAACATGCCCGGGCTCGACGGCTTCCAGACGTTTCGAGCGCTCGAGCGCGCCGGATCCCGAGCGCCGGTTGTGTTCCTGAGCATGTTCGACTTGCAGGAGCACGTCAGCGAGGCGTTCCGCTGCGGCGGCCGTGGTTACGTCCTGAAGTCACGCGCCGCGCGCGATCTCGCAGGCGCGCTCGACCAGGCCCTTCACGGCCGCCTGTTCGTGCCTTCGCTGCCGTCGCTGTTCGAGGCGATCAATGGCGGCGGGCACGCGATGCAACTCTACGGAGCCGAGTCCTTTCTCGACGCCCTCGCCGGCTTTTTCGACCTTGCGCTTCGACGCGGGGACGCGACGTGCGTGATCGCCACCCCGGAGATACGCGAGGGTCTCGGCAGTCGCCTTCGCGACCGCGGCTGGGACGTAGGCGGCCCATCCGGGCACAGACGGCACCTCGTCATCGACGCGGCCGACGCCCTGGACCGGATCATGCGCGACGGGCTTCCTGACGCAACCCGGCTCGCGGAGATCGCAGCGGAACTGGATCAACATCGTCTGGCCGTCACCGAAGCAGCGACGTCCCGCATGACGATATTCGGCAACATGGTCGTGTCGCTCAGCGCGGAGGGCAACGCGAAGGCGGTGATCGCGCTCGAGAACCTGTGGAACAGACTCACGCACGCCCTTCCGTTCTTCACGCTGTGCGGCTATTCGACGTCGTGCTTCCACGCCGGTGTGCCCGACCTGTGGTCGAGCGCGTGCGCGCAGCATGACGCGGTGGGTCACGCGAGCGACGTCTGAGTCCGCAGCGCAGCATATCCGGCGCTCAACGACGGAATCAGCGCCCCGGCTGCAGCTCGTTCTTCAGGATCTTCCCGCCTTTCATCACGAACTTCACACGCTGGAGTTCGGTGATATCGGCCAGCGGATCTCCGGAGACCGCCACGAGATCGGCGTACTTGCCTGGTTCTATCGATCCGACCTGATCCCGCCAGCCCATCGCTTCGGCGTTGACGATCGTTCCCGACTGGATCGCGCGCGCCGGGCTCATGCCGCGGCGCACCAGCGATTCGAACTCGAGCGCCTGCGTCCCGTGCACGAACGTCGATCCGTCGACGCCGCTGCCGACCATGATCTTGAGGCCTTGCGTCGCAATCGCCATCGACACCGCCCTTTCGATGATCGGTATGATCCTGAACTTCCCGTCGGTGTTCTTTCGGTCGTTGTCGTCCATGTACGGCTCGGTGTAGCGGACGAGCGTCGGATCGAAATAGAGCCGCTTGGCGACGATCATGTCCGCTTCTTCCTGGGTCAGGCCCCAGGCGTGCTCGATCGTGTCGCAACCAGCGACGATGGCGTTTCGCTGGCCCTCACCTCCATAGACATGGCACCCTGTCCTCTTACCGAGATGATGCGCCTCGTCGATCATCGCCTGGAGCACGGGCAGCGGGTAGGTCACCACGTACTGCGGAACACCAGTGGGCGAGAACGAGTAATTGCCGGCTGGATACAATTTGATCCAGTCCGCACCGTGGCCGATCTGGTCGCGCACGGCTGCGCGCCCTTCCTCCGCCGATCGGACGACGGTGCTGGCCAATGGGTCGCCTGGAGCAGTCGCGGGCGACGCGCCCCAGACGATGCCAAGTGTCGAGACCTGGAACCGCGGGCCGTCGATTCGCCCCTCGTTGATCGCATCCCTGATTGCGACGTCGCCGTAGCCGTTGCCGTGCGAGGTCATGTCCCGCGCGGCGGTTACGCCCGCCCGTAGGTCCGCCTGCAGGTTCTGAATCGCGATCAGCATCGCCGCCTCGGTTGTCGTCCTCGCGCCGCGGGTGTTGAACATGTGCGTGTGCGCGTCGATCAACCCGGGCAGCACCGTCGCGCGGCTCAGATCGACGACCTGCGCGCCGGCGGGAATGGTGAGGTGCGCCTCGGGACCGACGGCCGTGATCCGATCACCCTGAAGGAGGATCACCTGCCTGGTCAGCAGTGCTCCGGTGAGGCTGTCGAACAATCGGCCGGCGCGGACGGCGGCCACGCGGGGCGGCGGCGGGCATTGATAGAAGCCGCCATCGGAGCCGACGCACGGGGCATGCCCCGCGCCACGCCACGGCGTCTTGACGGGCTGCACGCCCTGCGCGCCGACCGTCGCCGCAATGAGCGTTCCAAAGGCCACGGTCAACGGACCCATGCGTCGCATCACCCGTCCTCCGATGCTTGTCAGAATCTATCCAGGTCGGCGTCCTCGTTCGCGGAAAGTGCCCACGATCCGTGCAGCCGCACGCGATGCCCGGTTGCGCATTCGTGCTCAGCGCGCCGGCGTTTGATGTCCGCAAATTCGGGGTCGTGCGAATCGAGCAGAGCACGCATCTGGTCCTCCGGCATGCTCGCAATCGAGCGCACCCAGCCGATTCGCATCTGGCCGATGTCACGCCCCGAAGCCGTCGCCACGCTCTGCATTTTCGATCGCACTCGTTCGTTGTCCGTGCGCCACGCACGCTGCATGGCGCGGGCGATGCGTCCGCATTCCTCGCACATGAAACAGCGGGATGTCATATCGCGAGCAGATGCTCGTCCTGCGCGACGGCGCGTGGCTCAGGCAGCTGATTTCTTTCCGACGAGCAACGCAATCATGATCGGACAGTGTCGAGCCGCGGCCGTGCATCCGTCAATTTGATCGAACGTAGAGTTGTCGGAGCTCGAATGGTCGAGTCGGCAGCAGATTCCGACCCTGTTCGGTTCGCTGGGTTCCCTCGTTACCGGTGATGGTGTGGTGTCGGCGATGGCGATGAGACAGCGAAATCCGCGAACAGGAGCCGGCCATGCGCACAGCGCACAAACACCTCTCCCCACTTCGCTCGCGTGACGCGTTGACGATGGAACGACTGGCGACGCTCCGCGCCGAGGTGTCGCGCATCCTGGAACGATTTCCCGACCTCAGGGCGTGCGCGGCGAGGAAGACGCCGACGAGGCGCCGGGCGCCGCTCGTCGGCCGGAATGCGGATCGAAGCGTCAGCCAGCCGCCGCTGCGCGTCACGCCACGCAGCGTCTAGCCCTTCGGCGTCGCTGACGCTTTCCTGGCGCCCGTCTTCCGCTTCTGTCCACGTGCCTTTCGACGCGCAGCCCAGTACTTTCGCATTCTGCTGCTGACGGCTTTGCGGGCTGCGGCAGACATGGACCGCCGGCGGCGCGGCCGTGCCGGCTTGCCAGGCGAAGTCGGCGCCTCGCCCGAAGCAGCGGCGGTCTTCGCCGCCTTGACCTTCGCCCACCGAGCCTTCTGCGCAGCGGCGATGGCGGCCCGGCCGGCCGGGGACAACTGACCGCGCCGGCGGGGCCGCGCCGACGCCGCCGTTCGACGGCCGCGCGTCGCCGCGCCGCTGTCGCGGAGCAGACGCTCGAGCATGGCAATTTCGGCGCGAAGTTCTTCAAGCCTCACACGCGCGCCGGCACGCGCCAGCGCCTGCATCTGATTCGTCGAAAGCGATGTGACCAACAGCTTCCTCCCTGGGCGGTACGGCCGCCCCGAAATCCTTCCTACGATACCGAGTGTTACCTGGGTGAATCCGCAACCAACACTGCTCGTCGGCAATGCTGAGCGAGTGCGAGCGCTTGGGCCTATGTCACGTGCGTCATCACACCGTTGCGACCGTCGTCGCGATTAGAGGGTGGGTCTGCTCGATCTCCTGATGCCGCCTGCGTCGCGTCGTCGAGCCCGCGACGGGATGACGGCCGTTTGTCGTCTCCTACTTTATATAATTCATGACCTTATAGATAGCCTATTTCACCAGTCCGTCGACTTAGAAGCGCGCATCAACGAACGATGCCGGCCTCGAGAGGACCTGTTCCTACAGGGTCCGCTTACGCGCACCGGCGATGGTCAAGGACGTGCAATCGACACCGAACCGCATGATTGCGGGCTCGCTTACCTCGTAGCGCGGCCACGTGCAGCAACCATATGTCGCGAAACTCACCATGCGGAATGCATCGTGTCTGCGAGTTGCTGTGGAGAGTTCCCGGGTGTGATGCGCGCGGTGCCCGCTACGAGCGACAGGTAATCACCGGGCACGCGGCCCGGCGGACAACCTGATTCGCGGTCGATCCGAACAGGCTGAGGTCCACGGGCCCTCGCCCGCGAATTCCCATGACGATCACGTCCGCGCCACAGTCGGTCGCGGCACGAAGAATCCCGCGGTGCGGCTTGCCGACCAGTACACGCTGTCGAATGTCGACCGGGACTGTCTTATGTCGCGCCGCAGTCTCGTGCAAGGCGCGGCTCGCCGCGCAGTGGCGCTGTCGCCGCCACGGTGCACTGTCGTGTGGCAGGTCGTCGAACGGCTCCTCTTCCTGCTCCGCCTCGACGACGTGAATCAGAGTAATGGCGCCGTTTGTCTTCAACGCCAGCCAGATCGCGAATTGGATCGCCTGGTTCGATGGATCGTGAAAGTCCGTCGGACACAGGATCTGACGGTATCGGACCGTGTCGGCCGTTCGAGCCGCGCCCGGCGGCAAGGTGAGCACCGGGCAGCGGGCTTTGCGCAGCACTTTTTCCGTGACCGATCCGAGCGCGAAGCGATCGAACCCTGCGGCCGTGCGTGCCGACGACAATCAAGTCCGCCAGGATGTCGGTCGCTGCGGACGATTTCGGCCGCGGCGTCGCCCTCGGCGGTCCGCACGGCGATCGGGACTTCAGCGCTGTCGAACGGGCCGATCAGTCCGCGGACTTCCTGTCCGATCGCGTCACGCGCTTCAGGGATCCGCGTCATCCAGGCGGGGTAGGTCGCGAGCGTCGGCGGCGGCATCCATGCGGCAAACACGTGGAGTGCCGTGACCGTGGCGTCGAACTGGCGGGCGAGCGCGGTCGCGTGCGCGAGCACCGGTGCGGAGAAATCGGAAAGATCGACAGCACAAAGAATGCCCTTGACGCCGCAGAAGCTCTGATCGTCCGCCACCGTCATGTGAGTCTCGCGCGATTGATATCAATGTTCTGCAAGTCGACCGCCACGAGCCGAGCGCACGTTCCAGGGACGCAGGCCGGATGTGGCGACGGGAATCCGGCGACGCGCCAGGAATCCGACGGCTCGGATGCGGTCGCGTGGCGCCGGGTCGATCGTGGGGACCTACGCGATGTGCTTGGAGGTTGAACGTAAGGCGGCGACGTCGAACGTGCGAGCTGGCCTACTCCGGCGGTTTGATTGATTTCAAGTACGCGAGCGTTGCTTCGGCATCGGCGCGGGTCATGCGGAACTGCGGCATCGGCGCACGCGGCCGGGCGCCGGTGCGCGAGATGCCAGTCATCATCAGCGTGATGAACTGCGCGTCCGTCCCCGGCGGCAGGCCGGCCAGGCGTGGCGCAACCGCGGCCCAGCCCTCGGTGGGTCTGGCCGGCTCGAACGGAACCGGCCCACCCAGCAACAGGCGACCTGTATCGGCCGATCCCTGCTGGTCGCGCGGCGTGTGACACGAGCCGCACATGGCAACGCCTTCGACGAGATATCGTCCGCGCGCGACTGCGTCCGCCTCGGTGGCGCGGTTGTTGTCGTGGTTCTGTAGACCGAGTGGAAATGCGACGAGCGTGGCGATCAATACAACGAGCGCTCGTCCAGGCATGACGCGAGTGCCGGTGACGTCACTGATGTCCGCTGTCGATTCATTACCTTCAGAGGATGTTGCGGCCGACCGATCCGAGATCGAGTCGGCCGCTGTCGGTGTAACGGCGTAACGGAGTAACGAACGACTACGGGCAGGTCGTCGCGATCATCTTGACGTTGTCAACCTTCAGCTTCGGCGCATTCGCGGCCGAGGCAGCAGGCGGTTGAGTTGCCGACCGAGCCGGCTCGACGGTTCCAGTGATCTCAACCTTGTGGCCGACATGAGCCGTGAGCTTCGCGTCGTCAGCGTCGAGGCGGTACTCACTTGCCACGGCCGTGCTGCTCGGCGGCGAGCCTGCCGTACCCGCCGCACCCGGCGTGCTCGATGAACCGCCCGAGCCCATCGCTGCGTTGGTGAGCACGAACTTCGTCTCGTTCGATGAAGAAGGCGTGGTGCTACCGGTTGTGCCGGTTGGAGCCTGCCGAGCCTGCTGCACGCAGCCAGTCACGGTGATCGCCTTGTCAGCGCCCTGTGACCTCTCACTAGGGCTCTGCGACGGCGATGAGCTTGGAGGATTTTGCGCCAGGGCAGCGGTTGTGACCCCCAACACGATCGCTGCACATGTTGCTGACCAGAATCGCATTTTCATCCGTGCCTCCCATGTTGATGGTTCGGCCCGACGAGGATGCAACTGCGAGGCCGCTCATTCGAACTGGCCGAGCCCGAGCACGCAGGAGCGCTATTCACGCTTGCGCGCGTTCGTTTGCTCCACTGGCGCATGCTGAAATCGGATGCGAGTGTCCGTTGTATAGGCGCTGTGTGAAAGAGTCACCCACTCCGAACGCACGCGGCGACATCAGACTGATTCTTCTTTACACGGTGCGTGTCCGAATCACTCTCATCAGTAACGGCTGACTGTCGGTTATTACGATTTCTGCTCGGCCGTTCGCCATCGAGATCGTTGTTCCGGCGCCGCGGCATTCGGCTGACGGCAGAGCCGCCGTCGCCCGTAGACGGCCTCTGCGCTATTGGCTGCCGTTCGCCACCGAAATGCGGCGGGCGGCGCGCGACGCAGCGCGAGCGACATCCTTGTCCGCGTCCTGCGCCATGTCGTGAAGCGTCGGCAGCGCATCCGGATCTCCCATGAGGCCCATCACCTCGGCCAGCTCGGCGCGAACCGCTGGATTCGCCGTGCGCGGCGCGAACAGGGCGCGGCGATCGGCCCCCTGCGTCTCTAGGAGATACTCTTTCGCGAGGTTGCGCGTCTGTCGCCGCTCCAGGCCGCGGACGAGCTCATCGAGATACTCGCTCTGTCCGAGCCTGAGCAGCGCGAACGCGTGCGCCATGCGCACCCGCGCGCTCTTCTCGGCGAGCCGTGCGGCCGAGATCTGGGTCGCCATCGCCTGATCGGCCGTGCGCGCGATCCCTTCGTTCGCATAGAGACGCAGGGCTTCGTCCCGGTCGTCCTTGAGCCGCTCGAACAGCGGCGCGGACGACGGATCGGCGAGGTCGGCCAGCGCCCCGAGCGCGAGGATGCGCGATGCGTCGGTCTTCTTTGCGCTCTCGACGATGCGCGTCAACTCGGCAAGGGCGCCGCCGTACCGCATCGAACCGATCGTGGCGATCAGCTCGTTGCGGACGTCGTCGTTGTTGATGTTGAGGAGCGCGAGCAGATCGCCGGCGATCGACGGATCGCCGATCTTTCGCAGCGAGCGAACGCCTTCGAAGCGCAGGCCGTCGTCGCGATCTTCTCGGACCACCTGGAGGAGATCCGGGACGGCCGGCCGCGCGCGCAGGACGCCGAGTCCCCGGATCGCGGTGCTCCTGATTCCACGCTCGGAGTCGCCGATCCGTGCACGAAGCGTGTCGACGACTTCAGGATCGACCCGCACGTCGGGCTCGGCGACGATCTCGAGGTCGCGATCCGCACCGAAGATCACCCGCTCGCGAAAATTCATCAGCGCCGAGCTCATGCCGAGCGCACGTGGCACGTGAAGATTGACGAGCGCGTCCAGTGCGCGCGCGCGGATGTCGTTCTCGGTGTCCGACGACAACGCGATGAATCCCGGCAGGGTCTGCGCATCGTCCATGTTCTCGAGCGTCAACTCGAGCTCGCGCCGCACCGCGGCGACCGGGTCCCTCGCCAGCGGGACCAGCTGCGGTATCGCCGGCCGGTACTTCACCGCCCCCAGTTCTTTGGTTGCCGCCTGGCGCCTGACGGCATCGGGGCTCTTGAGGTCGTAGATCAGGCTCTCGACCGACACCGTCCGAGAGCTTGCGGAGAGGCCGGCCGGAGCCGACGTCAGCAGAGCGGCAACGGCGAGCGCGGCGTACCGAGACGGAGACTGTGTTCGAGTGAGCATGCGTCCTCCCGACAAGTGATCCGTGGCCGGCGCTGGGATCGCGCGGCGGAGGGACGGGGGCTCGGCCGGATGGGGAAGTCCAGCCTGCGGGATTGGTTTCGGGGAGTGTACCACACGGTGGCGTCTCAGCGTCTACGTTCGAGGTAGGTGAAGTACCCCGCTTCGCGGTTCTGCGGATCCCGCAGCCACACGGATTTCAGCGTGTACTCGGCCCTCACGCGCGCAGCCAGCTCCGCCGGATACGAGGGCCAGCCCGCTGCTTGTGGGCGCAACTGCACCGTGTACATGACGAACGTCGGCCTGTACGACTACGAGTAGTCCAGATCCTGCTTTTCGTGGCCGGCCATCCCCTGACCGGCGGTCGCCGGCGGCGCGCTGTGCGCGATCGTGCGGTCCACGACGCCGAGCGCGTCGTAGATTCGGAACGCCGTCACATAGCCGACCACGCCGATGTCGTAGGTGAAGATGCTGTCGCGCGCGTCGTCGCTCGCCGTGTTGAAGAAGTCGCCGATGACATGAAATCTGCGGACGTGCCATCGTTCGGTCTGCACGCCGCGGTAGGTGCCGTGCATCCGCGGCGGCGGCGCGAACACTGCGGCCTCGTACGGCGTCGACTGAAGGAGCAGGCCGCACACGGACGCGGTCCCGAGCACCTCGAGCACCCTGCGGCGCGCCGTGGCAGCCTCGGCATCCGCGATCGCACATTCGACGGCGACGCCGATCAGCGCGAACGTCAGCGGCAGGACCGGAACGAAGAACCGGTACATCGCCATGTAGTCGCCGCCGATGCGTTCTGTCTCATACCCCTGACGCGCTATGTTGACGGAACGCTCGCCGTCGCC
>DATFWL010000188.1:0-10397 GCA_035259385.1 Vicinamibacterales bacterium
GGCGAAGGGCGTCGGCGCGCGGACGTCGAGAGGCACCTCGACGGCTGCGCGTCGTGCGCCGCGCTGTATCGCGAGATCGCGGGCACGCTCGCGATGATCGCCGCGCCCGAGGTACCCGAGCGCGGCGATCAGTACGGTCTCGAAGTGTGGCAACGCATCCGCCACAAGCTGCCCGAGCAGGACGCACCCTGGTGGACGACGCTGCTCCGCGCCGATCGGGTCGGCTTCGCCGCCGCGGCGGCGCTGCTGCTGGTGGCCGCTTTCGTCGCCGGGCGCGTCTGGCAGCGCCAGTCGTCGGCGCCGGCGCTCACCCAGATCGCGAGCGACGGCGCGCCGGCCGCGACCGCCGCGCCGGCCGCCGACGTGCGCCAGCGAATCCTGCTCACGTCGGTGGCCGATCATCTCGATCGCTCGGAGCGCGTGCTCACCGACATCATGAACGCGCCCGATCGCGGCAACATCTCGACCGAACAGCAGTGGGCCGAGGATCTCATCGACGCGAGCCGCTTCTACCGTCAGGATGCGATCGACGCCGGTGAACAGTCGGTGGCGGATGTGCTCGACGATCTCGAGCGCAGCCTGCTGGAAATCGTGCACAGCCCGTCGACGGTGCGCGCGGCCGATCTCGAGCAGATCCGCCGGCGCATCGACGCGGCGACGCTTCTCTTCAAGGTGCGGGTGATGAGCGACGAGCTCCGCAGGCGCGAACAGGCGTCCGGCTCCGCGGCCCCGCGAACGTCAACCCGGAAAACCAGCTGACCAGTCATGACCAATCGAATGTTCGCGATGATCATCTTCTGCGGCGCGCTCGCGGCCGCGGCGCCGGCGGCGGCGCAGCCCGACGGCCTGACGATCGCGCCGCTGCGGTTCGCCGGCGCGCCACACCCCCGCGTCGATGCCGCCTTCGACGCCGACGATCGCGCCGACGAGCTCTACGACGAAGGGCGCGAGGCGATCGAGGAGGGCCGCTACGATCGCGCGATCGATCGCTTCAACCGGCTGATCGCGCTGAAGAGCGCCCGCACCGACGCGGCGCTCTACTGGAAGGCGTACAGCCAGGCCAAGCTCGGTCAGCGGGCCGAGGCGCTGAGCACGCTCGCCGACCTCCAGAAACAGTTCGCCGACAGCCGCTGGATCAGGGACGCGAGGGCGCTCGACGTCGAGCTCCGGCAGGCATCCGGTCAGACCGTCGCGCCGGAATCGCAGAACGACGAAGAGCTGAAGCTGATGGCGCTGCGCGGGATCATGCAGAGCGATCCGGACCAGGCGCTGCCGGTGATCGAGAAGATGCTGGCCGGCGCCAACTCGCCGAAGGTGAAGGATCGGGCGCTGTTCGTCCTCAGCCAGAGCCACACGGCGCGCGCGCGCGAGATCATCGCCGGCGTCGCGAAAGGCAACGGCAATCCGGATCTGCAGCTGCGCGCGATCCGCTACCTCGGGATCATGGGCGGCGCGGACAGCCGGCAGATTCTCGGCGACGTCTATCGCGGATCCACCGATGTCGCGGTCAAGCGCGCCATCCTGCGCAGCTACATGACCTCGGGCGATCGCGAGCGGCTGCTCGCGCTCGCCAGGGGCGAGACCGACGCGAGCCTGCGCGCCGAAGCGGTCCGCCAGCTCGGCGTCATACGCGCCAGCAGCGAGCTCGCGCAGCTCTACCAGAGCGAGTCGTCTGCCGACGTGAAGAAATCGATCATCCAGGCGATGTTCGTCGGCGGCGACGCGGACAAGATGATCGAGCTCGCGCGCGCCGAAAAGGATCCCGAGCTGCGCAAGGCGGCAATCCGCAATCTCGGGCTGATGAAGCGGGCCGGGACGACCGACGCGCTCACCTCGATCTATGCCTCCGACCAGTCGACCGACGTCCGCAAGGCGGTCGTCAACGCGCTGTTCCTGCAGAACAACGCGACCGCGCTCGTCACGCTGGCCCGGGCCGAACGCAATCCCGAGATGAAGAAGGAGATCGTGTCGAAGCTGTCGGTGATGAAGTCCAAGGAAGCGACCGACTATCTGCTGGAGCTGCTCAAGTGACGGCGGGGTTCGGGGTTCGGGGTTCGGGGTTCGGCGTTCTGGTTCTGGTTCTCTCGGTTCCGGTTCCCTCGGTTCTCGGTCCGGTGCGTACGGCGTTCGCGCAGGGACGGTTTACGAACGCGAGAACCGAAACCCGATCGGGGGCACCCGGTCTCGAACCGCTCGTGCGCGAGCTGGCCGGACGCGGCGGCGTGACGTGGATTGGCTACCGCGCGCCGATGGTCGCCGGGCAGCGGAACATGTGCTGTTACGACACGATCGCCGACAACACCGTGTCCGGCGGCATGTGCCGGCTCGAGAGCGGCAGCGGCGTGTCGATGAGCACCGGCGATCTGCGCGATCGGAACGGCACGCGGATCGCGCTCGAGCCGGCCACGGAGTTTCTCGTGCTCGCGCGCCTCGACAGCGGCTCGGTGAGCCGCGTGCGCACCTTCACGCCGGACTGCGACGTGGACGCGGGCGGCATGCCGGTCGTCTGGCTCAGCGACGTGAAGCCGGACGACAGCATCGCGTGGCTCACGACGCTCGTCTCGGGATCGCCGGAGACCGGCGAGCGTCGCGACCGCGTCGGCAAGACCGCGATGACCGCGATCGCGCTTCACAATGCGGCGGCGGCCGATCGTGCGCTCGAGAGCTTCGTCGCGCCCGCCCGACCCGAGTGGCTGCGCAGCGACACGGCGTTCTGGCTCGGCTCCACGCGCGGCGAGGCCGGCGCCCGTCTGCTGACGCGCATGCTCGCCCAGGATCCGAGCGACAAGGTGCGCGAGAAGGTGACCTTCGGGCTGTCGGTCAGTTCCGTGCCCGCGGCACTGACGACGCTGATCGCGACCGCGAAAGACGACAGGAGCACGCGCGTCCGCAGCCAGGCGCTCTTCTGGCTCGCGCGGAAGGCCGGGAAAGAAGCGCTCGCGACCATCGTCGGCGCGATCGACAACGATCCGGAAACGGAAGTGAAGAAGAAGGCGGTGTTCGCGCTCAGTCAGCTGCCGAAGGACGAAGGCGTGCCGAAGCTGATCGAGATCGCGCGCAGCAACCGCAACCCCGAGGTCCGCAAACAGGCGATGTTCTGGCTGGGCCAGTCGCGCGACCCCCGCGCGGTGCAGTTCTTCGAGGAGATCCTGCTGAAGAAGTAGGTCGGGTGGGTCAAGTGGGTCGGGTAGGCCAGGTGGGTCGGACGGCCACTCAGTCGAACCACATGGGTAAACCCGAACTGCTCATCCGATCCGAGTTCGTTCGCAACAATGAAAGCGCACCGATTCAGCTGTACCCTGAATCCGATACTTCCGACCTACCTGACCTACCCGACCTACCTGACCTACCCGACCTACCCGACCTACGCGACCTACCCGACCTACCTGACCTACCTGACCTACCCGGCCCACCTGACCTACCTGACCTACCCGGCAGACCTGACCTACCTGACCTACCCGACCTACCGCTGGAGCAGCGTCACGCCCAGCAGGCACAGCAGCACGCCGATCACTTTGAGTGTCGTCACCGTCTCGCCGAAGAACGTCGCTCCCACGGCAACCAGCAGCACCGCCACGAGGCCGTTGGTCGCGACCGAAGCCGTGCTCACCGGCCACGCGCCGCGATACGCCAGCAGAAAGCCGATTTCGATCATCAGCGCGCCGATGCCGACGGCGGCGATCGTCGGATGCCAGAGACGCGACCAGCGGAACGACGCCGACGCGGGCCGTGCGGCCGCGTAGACGAGGAGGCCTCCGGCGAGCGCCGTCGCGTACAGGCCGACGAGCGACGCGACCGGATCGAACGCCTTGGGGATCGACTTCGCGGCGATGTGGTACATCAGACTGCCCGAGACGACCAGCAGCACCGGCGCCAGTGCAGCAATTCTCTCCGTCATGCGCCCGCTCCTCTTCGTGTGCGGCGCCGCGGCGGCGGCGGCGAATGCCACTCGGCAACGACCATCGTGAAACGCACCGGCCGCCTGCCTTCCGCGGCGTACGCGTGCGGCCGATCGGTGTGGGCGATCGCCGAGCCGCCGGCGGCAATCACATAGCGGACGTCGCCAAAGGCCAGCGCGAGACTGCCCTGCTCGACGTGAATCAGCTCCTGCGTGCCTTCGGGGTGCGCCGGCGCGTCGTAGCGTTCGCCGGGCTGCAGCGTCCACGACCAGAGCTCCAGCATGTCGGGGCCGGTCGCGCCGACCAGCAGCGTCGCCGACCCGCCCTTCGGCCCGCGCCAGAGCAGCCGCGGCGCGCCGGCCGGCAGCACTTCTGCCGCCTGCGCGCCCGACACCTGCACGAGATCGGCGACCGATGCGCCGAGCGCGGCGGCGACCTTGCAGAGCGTCGCAATCGAGGGATTGGCCCGGCCGCTCTCGATGTGGACGAGCAGTCCCTTGCTGACCTGCGACAGCTCCGCGAGCCGATCGAGCGAGAGGCGCCGCTCCTCCCGCCGGGCGCGGATCCGCGACGAGACGACGGACATCAGCGGCGGCTCCTCGGCATGGCGGCGGATCGCGCGCAGCGACTTGGTCACCCGTCAGTGATACATCAGAGTGACCGCGCAGGTCAATATAATGACCACACCTCGCCAGTGACGGGTGCCGCGGGGCTGGGGACTCGGGGCTGGGGGCTAGGGGCTAGCCGTCAGGACCCAGCGAACACGGGCGAACTTCGCGTGATGGATTCCGGTCAAGGCGTCCATCGGTCGGGGCTTCAGTCGGACCGTCATGATCCTCTCCGTTGACAGCTAGCCCCGAGCCCTTCCTGCGGACCGTGATCACGGCGACGCCAGCGCCGGCAACGTCGCGGCGCGCCAGTCGCCGCCGAGACCCTTCAGCAGCAGCACCGTTGCCGTCATCCGGCGCGTCAGCAGACTGACCGCCGCCCGCTCGTTGGTCAGCGCGAAGCTCTGCGCCGTAATCACTTCCAGGTAGCTCGCGACGCCGCCGCGATACCGGTTGTTGGCGAGCGTCAGCGAGCGCTGCGCGGCGGCGACCGCCCGATCCTGAATCGCCGCTTCCTCCTCGAGCACGCGCAGCGCGGCGAGCTGATCCTCGACCTCGCGAAACGCCGCCAGCACCGTCTCTCGATACGCCGCCGTGGTCTCGTCGTAGCCGGCGCGTGCCTGCGCATTCGCCGCGCGGCGCCGGCCGAAGTCGAGCACGTTGATGAGCGCGACCGGTCCCACGCTCCAGAAGCTGCTCGCCGTCTTCAACAGGTTGCCGAACGAGCTGCTCTCGAAGCCCACCGTACCCGAGAGCGTCAGCACCGGATAGAACGCGGCCTCCGTGACACCGACCTGCGCGAACGCCGACGCGAGACGCCGCTCCGCGGACGCGATGTCGGCCCGGCGCTCGAGCAGATCGGACGGCACGCCGATCGGCACATCGGGCGGCGCCCCGGCGAGCGGCGACACCGGCAGCCGGAAGGTGGACGCCGGCTCGCCGACCAGCAGCGCGATCGCGTGCTCGAGCGCCGCCCGCTGCACGCCGACGTCCACCGCCTGCACGCGCGTCGTCTCCAGCTGGGTCTCCGCCTGCGCGACGTCGGCCCCCGACGCCAGCCCGCCGCGGAAGCGGTTCTGCGTCAGCTCGAGCGCCTGCGCGTACGCGTCGACGGCGCTGTTGAGGATCTCCTGCTCGCGATCGAGGCCGCGCAGAGCGAAGTAGTCGATGGCCAGCTCGGCGTGCACGCTGAGGCGCGCGGTCTCCAGGTCGGCCGCCGTGGCCTGGGCGGCGGTCCGGTTCGCTTCGACGATGCCATGCAGCCGGCCCCAGACGTCAGCTTCGTAGGACGCGTCGATCGGCAGCACGATGTCGGCGTACGTGTCGTGAAACGACGCGGTCGCGCGGCTCGCCGACGGGCGCCCCGCGGTGACAGCCGGCGCGCCCACGACCTGGGGATAGAGGTTGGCGCGCGCGCCGCGGAGAGTCGCGCGCGCCTGCGCGAACTGCGCGTCCGCGGCCTTCAGCGTCTGGTTCGAGACATCGATGCGCAGCTCGAGCGCGGCAAGCGCCGGATCGGCGAAGAGGTCCCACCAGGCGCCGCGGACGTCGGCGTCACGCGGCTGCGGGGACTTCCAGTTCTCGATCTCCTTGAACGAGGGCACCGCGGCCGGAGGCGGAGGCTCGTAGCGCGCCTTCGGCGCGCAGGCAGGAACGGCGAGAAGAGCGAGCGCGATCGCCGCGCGGAGCGTCACGGGCGCGCCGCCGTTGCCGATGCTGCGGCGGCGACCCGCACCGTCTGTCCGGGCGACAGCGAGTCCGGCGGATTGCTGACGACGCGCTCGGTGCCGTCGAGGCCGGAGAGAATCTCCACCGTCTCGCCGAAGTCGCGGCCGCTGGTGACGGTGACCAGCGCGATGCGGTTCTGTGCGTCGACGGTCGCCACCTGCAGGCCGTCGCCCTTGAAGATCAGCGCGTCCACCGGCAACTCGAGCGTCGCGGCCGCGCTCGGCAGCTTGATGTGCACTTCGGCGTACGAGCCGGGCAGCAGTTCGTTGCGCGGGTTGTCGACGTCGATCTCCGTGAGCAGCGTGCGCGACGCGACGTCGATCGCGTTCGAGGTGCGCGCCAGCGTCCCGGTGAAGCGGCGGCCGGGGAATTCCTTCAGCGTGAGGTCGGCCGAGAGTCCGGCGATCGCGGCGCGCGAATAGACCTGCGGCACGTTGACGAACACCCGCAGCTTGTCGACCGCCGCGACGTGGAAGAGCTCTTTCGCGTTGCCGCCGGAGTCGATCAGCGCGCCGATGTCGACGTTGCGCGCGGTGATGACCCCGGCAAACGGCGCCTCGATCCGCCGGAACGCCTGCAGCTGCTCCAGCCGCTTGACGTTGGCACGCGCCGACTCGACGGCTGCCTCGCGCGCTTCGAGGTTGCCGTTGGCGTTGTCGAGGTCCTGCCGGGACACGGAGTCGCTCTCGATCAGGTCGCGGTAGCGCTCCGCCGTGGTCTGCGCGAGGCGCGCGTTCGCCTGGGCCGTGGACAGATCCGCGCGCGCCTGCTGCAGCTGCTGATCGACGTCAGGGGTGTCGATCTCGGCCAGCAGCTGGCCGGCCTGCACGCGCGCGCCGATGTCGACGTACCACTTCTTCAGATAACCGTTGGTGCGCGCGTAGATCGGCGCGTCAGTAAAGGCCTGCATCGTGCCGGGCAGGGCGATCTCTTCCTGCGGCGCGCCGCGCGTCGGCGTCACCACCGCGACCGTCGGCACCGCCATGTCGCGCGTCTCCTGCGCGACCACGCCCAGCGCGCGCGTCCGCGTACTCACGCCCCACATGACGGCGCCAATGGCGCCGAGCACTCCGATGGCGCCCAGAATCGGTCCCTTCCTCATTCGGTCTCCAACAGTCCGCGTACCGGTAAACCCCGGCAACGACAATGAAGAATTTGGAATTGAGAATTAAGAATTCGTCGCGCCGCGGTCACGCATTCTTAATTCTTAATTCATAATTCTTCATTGCTCCTCCTGCGGTGAAACACTGCGAACACGGCCGGAACGAAAAACAGCGTTGCGACGGTGGCCAGCGTCAGACCGCCGATCACGGCCCGGCCGAGCGGCGCGTTCTGCTCGCCGCCTTCGCCGAGACCGATCGCCATCGGCACCATCCCGATGATCATGGCCAGCGCCGTCATCAGCACCGGACGGAACCGCGTGAAGCCGGCGGCCACCGCCGCCGCCGCCGCCGACTCGCCTGCGGCGAACTGCTCCTTTGCGAACGACACCACCAGGATGCTGTTCGCGGTGGCGACGCCCATGCACATGATCGCGCCGGTCAGCGAGGGCACGTTGATCGTCGTGTGCGACAGGAACAGCATCCACACGATCCCGGCGAGCGCCGCCGGCAGCGCCGAGATGATGATGAACGGATCCAGCCACGACTGGAAGTTCACGACGATCAGCAGATAGACGAGGACGATCGCCAGGCCGAGGCCGGCGACCAGGCCGACGAACGACGAGGTCATCGTCTCGACCGTGCCGCGGACGACGATCTGCGATCCGCGCGGCAGGTCCTTCGCCGCGGCGTCGAGGATCGGCTGCATCTCGCGCGCGACGCCGCCGAGATCGCGCCCCTGCACGGCGCCGAAGATGTCGATCACCGGCTGCACGTTGTAGTGCGACGCCACCGCCAGGTGCGCCTCGCGCTTGACCGACGCGAGCGCCTCCAGCACCTGCGGCGTCGTCTGCGCCGCGCCGACCACCGGGATGGTCCCGATGTCCTGCAGCGAGTCGACCTTGTACTGCGGCGTCTGCGTGGCGATCGTGTAGCTGACGCCGGTCGCCGGGTTCAGCCAGAAGGTCGGCGTCACCTGGGCGCTGCCGGACAGCGAGATGAGCAGGTTGTTCGCCACGTCGCGCTGCGTGAACCCGGTCTGCACGGCACGCGTCCGATCGACGTCGAGGTGCAGCAGCGGCTGGTTGAACGCCTGATGCACGCGCAGGTCCGCCATCCCCGGGACCTGCGCGAGTCTCGGCAGGAGCGCCGCCGCGAACCGGCGGTTGCCGTCGAGGTTGCGCCCGACGATCTGCACGTCGATCGGCGCCGGCAGCCCGAAGTTCAGGATCTGCGTGACGATGTCGGCCGGAATGAACGACACCAGCACGCCCGGGAACTCCTGCGCCAGCTTGCGCCGCAGATCGTGGATGTACTGGTCGGTCGGATGATGGTCGGCTGACAGCGAGACCAGCACGTCGGCGTCCGACGAGCCGATCGGCGCCGAGTTGGTATACGCCAGGTTGATGCCGCTGTAGGGCAGCCCGATGTTGTCGATGACGCTGACGATCTCGCGCTCGGGAATGACTTCGCGAATCGCCCGCTGCACGCGATCGCAGAGGGCGGCCGTCTCCTCGATGCGCGTTCCGGTCGGCGCACGCAGGTGCAGCTTGAATTGACCGCTGTCCACGCCGGGGAAGAAGTCCTCGCCGACCCAGCGCGCCAGGACCAGCGACGCGAGGCAGCCGGCGAGGAAGACCAGCACGAACGCGCGGCGGCCGTCGACCGCCTGCTGCAGCAGCCCGCGGTAGCCGTCGCGCAGGTGCATGAAGCCGTGGTCGATGGCATGCTGCAGCCGGACGAGCGGGTTGCGGCTGCGCGTCGCGCCGTGCACGTCCTCGTGCGCGTGCAGCAGGTACTTGGCCATCGTCGGCACCAGCGTCCGCGACAGCACGTACGACGCGAGCATCGCGAAGACCACCGCTTCGGCCATCGGCACGAACAGGTAGCGGCCGACGCCGGTGAGGAAGAACATCGGCACGAAGACGATGCAGATGCAGATCGTCGAGACGAACGCCGGGATCGCGATCTGCTGCGAGCCGTCGAGGATCGCCGGCTCGAGATCTTTCCCCTGCTCGAGGTGCCAGTTGATGTTTTCAATGGCGACCGTGGCGTCGTCCACGAGAATCCCGACCGCCAGGGCCAGGCCGCCGAGGGTCATGATGTTGATCGTCTCGCCGAGCGCGCTCAGCACGATGATCGAGCTGAGGATCGACAGCGGGATCGACACCGCGATGATCAGCGTGCTCCGCCAGCTGCCGAGGAAGACGAGGATCATGAACGCGGTGAGGCACGCGGCAATCACCGCCTCGCGCAGCACTCCCTGAATCGACGCCCGGACGAACAGCGACTGGTCGGCCAGCGGCTTCACCTCGAGGTTCGGCGTCAGCCCGGGCAGCACCTTGGCGACCGCGTCCTTGATGTTCGCGATCACGTCGAGCGTCGAGGCGTTGCCGGTCTTCTGGATGACCATCAACGCCGCGCGCTGGCCGTCGACGCGCGCGATGTTGGTCTGCGGCGGATAGCCGTTGCGCACGTGTGCGACGTCGCGGATGTAGATCGGGGTCGTGCCGACCGTCTTGATCGGCAGGTCGTTCAGCTCGCGAACCGTGCGCGGGCTCGCGTTCAGATCGACGTCGTACTCGATCGAGCCGATCTTCGAGGTCCCCGACGGCAGAATCAGGTTCTGCTGGGTGATCGCGTTGACGACGTCGGCCGGCGCCAGGTGCTGCGCCTGCAGCGCCGCCGGATCGAGATCCACCTGGATCTGCGGCTGCTTGCCGCCGTAGGGCCACGGAATCGCCGCGCCCGAGACCGTGGCGAGCTGCGGCCGGATGAAGTTGACGCCGAGATCGAACAGCTGCTGCTCGGAGAGTCCGCGGCCGGAGAGCGCGAGCTGGATGATCGGCACGCTCGACGCGTTGTAGGTGATGATGAACGGCGGCGTCGTGCCGACCGGCGCCTGCCGCAGCATCGCCTGCGACACCGCCGTGGTCTGCGCGACCGCGAGATCGATCTTCGCCCCCGGCTGCAGGAACACCTTCACCACCGACACGCCCCGCAGCGACTGCGATTCGATGTGCTCGATGTCGTTCACGGCGGTGGTGAGCGACCGCTCGTAG
>DATFWL010000189.1:0-8512 GCA_035259385.1 Vicinamibacterales bacterium
TTGCGTTCCCCGCGGGCGGCCGATCAGTCGCTGTCGACGGCCAGGCTCGGCGCCGTCATTTCGGCCGCGGGATCGCCGCCGGCGACTTCCTGCGCGACGATCAGTTGTCGTCCCTCGGAACGCAGCGCCGGCAGCCGTACCGAGAACACGCCGGCGGCCACGATACAGACGATGCCGCCGAAGGTGACGGTCGCGGGCGCGCCGAAGCGCTCGGCGATCCAGCCGGCGAACAGCGCGCCGAACGGCGCCATGCCCATGAACATCATCGAGTAGACGGCCATCACCCGGCCGCGCAGTTGGTTGGGCACCATCGCCTGAATCAGCGTGTTCGACGAGGCCATCTCCACCATCATCGAGGCGCCGACCGGGATCAGCAGCAGCGCCGACAGCCAGAAGAGCCGCGACATCGAGAACGCCACGAGTGCGACGCCGAACGACGCCGCCGCGACCGCCACCCACGTCCCCAGACCGCGCACGCCCTGGCGCCGCACCAGCGACAGCGCGCCGCCGAGCGCGCCGAGGCCGGACGCCCCCATCAGCAGCCCGAGTCCGCGCGCGCCGCCATGCAGAATCGACTCCGCGAACACCGGCATCAGCACCGAGTACGGCATGCCGGCGAAGCTCATGACGCCGAGCAGCAGGAGCAGCGCGCGCACCGGCGCCGTGCGCGCGACGAACCGGAAGCCGTCCAGCGTGTCGCGCCACGCCGACGTGCGCGCCACGGTCCGCGGCCGCGGCGGAACCTGCATCATCAGCAGGCCGGCGATGACCGCGAGATAGCTGAGGCCGTTCAGCAGGAAGCACCACGCCTCGCCAATCGCCGCCACCAACAGCCCGGCGACCGCCGGCCCGACGACCCGCGCGCCGTTCACCATCGACGAGTTCAGCGCGATCGCGTTCATCAGGTCCTCGCGGCCGACCATCTCGACGAGAAACGCCTGACGGGCCGGGATGTCGAACGCGTTCACCACGCCGAGGCACCCGGCGAGCACGAACACGTGCCAGACGCGAACCGTGTTGGTGAAGGTCAGCACCGACAGGATGAGCGGCAGGATCATCGACACCGTCTGCGTGATAACGATGATGCGGTGGCGATTGGTGCGATCGGCAACCGTGCCGCCGAGCGTCGCGAAGAGGAAGACCGGCGCCAGGCTCACGAACGACGAGACGCCGAGCAGCGCCGACGAGCCGGTCAGCCGGAAGACGAGCCACGATTCCGCCACCGACTGCATCCAGGTGCCGGTGAGCGAGATGAGCTGACCGCCGAAGAACAGCCGGTAGTTACGATGACGGAAGGCACGGAGAAAGGGCGAGGACCGCACGATTAAGAATTGGGAGTTAAGAATTACGAATTCGTCCCATGATTGAACGGCCGCGCTCGATGTCGCGCGGCCGGCACGAATTCTTAATTCTCAATTCTTAATTCTTAATTGGTGCGGCACGCCCCGGCCCCGCGCGGATCCCCGCACGACCCGCACGGCGCCGGCGGCATCGACTTGAACGACTTGGCGGGGCTGTCCGACTGCGCGGCGAAGACCGACAACAGCTTCTGCAGATCGACGCCGTGACAGGCGGGACAGGACGGCGTCTGGTCGGCGCGCGTCAGGTACTCGAACTGTTTACCGCAGCCGCGGCATTCGTATTCGAAAAGGGGCATGCGATATTCTACAGTCAATGGCTGATGGCTAATGGCTGATGGCACATGGTCCATGGCCGATGGACCATCCACCATTGTCCATATGCCATCAGCCATCAGCCATCAGCCATGTCTGGACGGCCCCGCGCCATCGCCTTCCTCTGTGTTCTGGCTGTCGGCTGTGCCGGGAAGCCTGCGACTCAGCCGAAGCCGCCTGCGCCAACCCCGGCGCAGCGGCTTGCCTCGGCCGATGCGCTCGTGCGCGCCGGCTGCCTCGACTGTTTGATCGACGCCTACGGGGAATTCGATCTGCTCCGCGAGTTCCCGTATGCCCGGGAGGCCGCGACGCTCGGCGCGATCCGCGCGGCCGGGCTGATCGCGCGGCGTCAGCGCGAGCTCGGCATGACGGACGAGGGCTACCTCGCGCGCGCGCGCACGCTCGCGGCGACGATCGCGGACCCGCCTGGCTCGGTGTCAGTCGTGCTCGACATCCTCGACGCGCTGCCGGCGACCGGCGGCGGCGTGACGCGGACGCCGACCAGCGATCTGGATCTCGATCGCCAGCGGCGGCTGCGCGCCAACTTCGACGCCTGGTCCGCGCGTCTTCGCGAGGCCGCGTCGATCGACGAGCTCGGCGCCTACACCTGGCTCTCGTTCGCCTGCGGCCAGACCGAGCTGCGCGATCTCTCGATCGATCAACTGTTCGCGCCGGTCGAGCCGCTCGCCGACACGCCGCTGATCGCGCTGAAGCGGGCGACGTGCCGTCGCCTGGACGCCGAGCGCCTGACCCAGCTGGTCACCGCGAACCCGCGCTTCGAGGAGGTGCCGTACTGGCTCGGGCTGATCGACCTGGGCAATCGCTCGCTCGACGCCGCGGACCGGCACTTCGAGGAAGCGTACGCGTGGCGGCAGCAGTGGCCGGCCCTCACCCAGTCGATTGCCAACGTCGCGATGACGGCGGAGGAGTTCCAACGATCGCTCACCTTCTACGATCGGACGCTCGAGCTCGAGCCGAACGCCGTGGACGCGCTGCTCGGGCGGATGCGCGCGCTGACCTATCTGAGCCGGCCTGAAGAGGCGATCGCCACCTCGGACCGGCTGATCGAGCTGCGGTGGTTCGTCGGCGACGCGCGATACTGGCGCGCGCTCAACGAATCGGAGCTCGAACGCAACGACGAGGCGTGGGTGGACGTCGAGGCGGCCGCGAAGCTGCTGATCAACGCCGAGGTGCCGAAGCTCGCCGGGTTGATCGCGTATCGCCGCACGCAGCTCGAGGTCTCGCGCGAGAAGTTCACGCTGGCGCACACGCGCAACGCCAACGACTGCGAAACCACCTTCTATCTCGGGGTCGTGGCCGCGGAACTGCGCGATTGGGGGCCAACCGCGGACATCCTGATCGGAGCGGCGCGCTGCCTGCAGGAAAACGAGAAGTCCTACCTCACGGAGATCGCCTCGATCGAGGCCTCCGACGATCCGCCGGCGCGCAAGGCCGCGAAGGTCGCACGGCGCCGGCAGTACATCGCCAAGGGGCGTCGGCAGATGGCGACGTCGTGGTTCGACACGGCCGTCGCCTGCTACAACCTCGCGCGCAAGACCGAGGCGCAGCAGTACGCGGAGCTGGTCGCGGCCGACGAGCAGTTCGGCGAACGCGCGAAGGAGATCCTCGCGCGGCTTCGTTGACCCCAACGGCGCGCTTCACCGCCGAGACCGCGGAGAGCGCGGAGACAACGACGAACACCACCGAAGGTCATGAGGAGGCTGCCGTGCGGGCGCGGCTGGCGTCGCCAGCCGTCATGCTGACGGAAACGGCCGGCGCAAACGCATTGGGTGCGAGATCTGTCATGCGCTTGCGGCGGCCGCTTCCGTCAGCAGGGGCCCGCTTCGCGGGCCGCCCGCACGTCGGCCTCCGCGGACTCTGCGCACTCAGCGGTTGAGCGCGACGCTGCGCTACACTGAACGGATGCCTACGCCCGCCGAACGTGCGCCGTCGGTCAACGGCCGCACGGAGGTTGCGAACGCGCTTCGCCGCAACGTCGCCATCATCGCCCACGTCGATCACGGCAAGACGACGCTCGTGGACGCGCTGCTGCATCAGAGCGGCACCTTCCGCGCCAACGAGCGGGTCGCCGAGCGGGCCCTGGACAGCAACGAGCTCGAACGCGAGCGCGGCATCACCATCCTCGCCAAGAACACCGCCGTCCACTACCAGGATCTGCTGATCAACATCGTCGACACGCCCGGCCACGCCGACTTCGGCGGCGAAGTGGAGCGCACGCTGTCGATGGTCGACGGCGTCATGCTGCTGGTCGACGCCTCGGAAGGCCCGCTGCCGCAGACGCGGTTCGTCCTGCGCAAGGCGCTCGAGCGGCGGCTGCGTCCGATCGTCGTGGTCAACAAGATCGATCGCGCGGACGCCCGGCCGCAGGAAGTGCTGAACGAAATCTACGACCTGTTCATCGACCTCGACGCGTCGGAGGAGCAGCTCGAGTTCCCGGTGCTCTACACCAACGCCAAGACCGGGACCGCCAGCCACGACGCCGGGAAGCCGGGCAGCGACCTCCGGCCGCTGTTCGACGCGATCGTCGAGCACGTGCCGCCGCCGCGCGGGAATCCCGATGCGCCGCTGCAGCTGCTGGTCGCCAACCTCGACTCGAGCGACTACGTCGGCCGCATCGCGATCGGCCGCATCTTCAACGGCCGCGTGCGAATCGGCGATCCGGTCGCGGTGGTGAAGTTGAGCAGGGCGGTGCAGGAGACCAAGGTCACCAAGCTCTACGCCTTCGAGGGGCTGAAACGCATCGACATCCCGGAAGCCGCCGCCGGCGACATCGTCTGCCTGGCCGGCATCGAGGACATCACGATCGGCGAGACGATCACCGATCTCGAACACCAGATCGCGATTCCCCCGATTGCCATCGACGAGCCGACCGTGTCGATGGTGTTCGGCGTCAACACCTCGCCGATGGCCGGCAGAGACGGGCAGTACGTCACGTCGCGCCAGCTCCGCGATCGCCTCGACCGCGAGCTGCTCGGCAACGTGTCGATCCGGCTCGAGCCGACCGACTCGCCCGAGCAGGTGAAGGTGGTCGGACGCGGCGAGCTGCAGCTCTCGATCCTGATCGAGATGATGCGGCGCGAAGGCTACGAGCTGCAGGTGTCGCGGCCCGATATCGTGACGAAGGATTTCGGCGGCCAGATCGTCGAGCCGGTCGAGGAGCTGGTGATCGACGTGCCCGACGATCACCAGGGGGTCGTCATCGCGCAGGTCGGCGAGCGCAAGGGCGTGATGACGAAGATGGTGAACAACGGCAGCGGCCGGGTGCGGCTGGAGTTCCGGATTCCGGCGCGCGGAATGATCGGCTTCCGGTCCCAGTTCATGACCGACACCAAGGGCACCGGCATCATGAACCACATCTTCTCCAGCTGGGAGCCGTGGCACGGCGCGATTCCCGCGCGCGCCAACGGAGCGCTGGTCGCCGATCGCGCCGGCGTCGCGACGTCGTACGCCATCTTCAACCTGCAGGAGCGCGGCGAAATCTTCATCGAGCCGGGGACGCAGGTCTACGAGGGGATGATCATCGGCGAGAACGCGCGGCCGAACGACATGGACGTCAACGTCACGAAAGAGAAGAAGCAGACGAACATGCGCGCGTCCACGGCCGACGAGGCGATCCGGCTGATCCCGCCGCGCAAGCTCGGCCTCGAGCAGGCGATCGAGTTCATCAACGACGACGAGCTCGTCGAGGTGACGCCGTCGAGCATCCGCCTGCGGAAGCGGATCCTCGCGGCGAACATGCGGCCCAAGAAGAGCATTGAGTAGGGGCCGGGGGCTCGGGCCAGGAGGCTAGCTGCTTCGACCGAACGTCCGAATTTGAAGCCCTCTTAGACAAATATCTCTCTGCGCACTCTGCGTTCTCTGCGGTTGCTTTCCCGTGGCGCGTTACCGATTCACCGCGCGGAAGGTCTCGGCCGATCCGCGCGCGCTGAAGTTGATCTCCGTCCCGGCTGCGCGGCCGGTCACCTGATAGACGCCGCCCAACTGCAGGAACGTCATCGTCGATCCCGACGCGTCGCGGGTGAGCGCCATCGCGGTCTGTACCGACTCCGTCACCTCGAGCCGCAGCGTCATCTCCAGCCGCCGATCGCGCGACTCGATGGTGAGGGTGCGCGGGCGCCCGTGCTCCTCATCCTCACGGATCGCGACGTCAGTCGAGAACGCGATCGGGCCGTCGGCGCCGATCACGGCGAGCACGCCGGGGACGCGCGCCGGATCGGCGACGTCGGCCGGCGGAAACACGCGGCCGTAGATGATCGACGTCGCGCCGCTGGTGACCTGGCCCCACTGCCATCGCACGCCTTCCCAGTAGCCCCAGTTGTGATCGTGATAGCCCGCCATGCCGTTGACGTCGATCTCCTCGGGCCCCATGCGAAGCGTGCCGGTGAACGCGCCGGAGAGTACCGGCACGACGTATCCGGACAGCCAGCCGCGTGCGCCGCGAATCGTCGCCGGCGGAATCGACCGGCCGGCCGCCGGCGTCAGGACCACCTCACCGCTCAATCCCGGCGACGGATTCGGCTGCCCGTCGGCGGCGAGCGCGAGCACGATCCGGTAGCGGCCGTCCGTGCCGAGGCGGACGCTGTTGCCGGCGACGTCGAGGTCGGGCGCCCGATCGAGCAGATCGCGATCCTCGACGAATCCTCGCGCCGAGAAATTTCTCGTCGCGCCGCCGCGATTCAGCTGCAGGCGCACGAACGCCGGCCGCACGCCGGACGCGCCCGGCGGACCGGTGATGAACGTCAGATAGAAGCGCTGCGACCCGTCCGGCGATCGCGCGTTGAAGTACAGCCACTCGGCCCACGACGCCCGGGCGACCGCGCCGGGCTCGCCGCCCCGACCGTCGACGGGCGCCGCGGGCGCGCTGTCGGGCGTCGGGTGGAATCGATCCATCGCCCGCAGCAGATCGCCGGGCGCGGGATCGATCCATCGCGCGTCAGCCGGCTCGTCGACCCAGCGCGCCACGTCCGCCGTCTCCGGATCGCCGACCGCGCGCTCGCGGCTCGGAATGCCGCCGCGCACCGCGATCGGGCCGCTCGCGTTGGCGGAGAGCAGGTACACCGTGCCGCGCCGCGTCGGCGAGGCTGCGGCCACGCGCGGCGCCAGCGCCGGCGACGTCACCCCGCTCGTCAGCACGAAGCGGGCGCTGTCGATCGGGCCGATCGCGCCGGTCAGGACGAGGTCGCCGCCGCCCGCGAGCGCCGGCGAGTGCGCCTGCTCGAGGATCACTTCGCCGACGCCGAGCAGTTCGGCCATCACGGCAATCGACAGGCCGAACCCGATCGACAGGACGGCGCTCCGCAGCGGCCGCGTCACGAGCGAACGGACGGCCAGGCGGAGGATCACGTGACGATCCGTCCGCTGCTCATCGCCAGCCGGCGCGACGCGCGCGCCGCCAGCGCGTGATTGTGCGTGACCACCAGCAGCGCCGTTCCGTCGCCGTTCACGCGCTGGAAGAGATCGGCGATGTGATCGCTCGTCGACTCGTCCAGCTCGCCGGTCGGCTCGTCGGCGAGCAGCAGCGCCGGCCGGTTGGCGAGCGCGCGGGCGATCGCCGCGCGCTGCATCTCGCCGCCGGAGAGCTGCGACGGCAGATGGTCCGCGCGATCGGCCAGCCCCACGTAATCGAGCAGCTCGCGGGTCCGTTCGCGCCTCGCCGCCGCGGACGCGCCGGCTTCGGCCTGCGGCAGCTCGACGTTTTCCGCTGCGGTCAGCATCGGCAGCAGGAAGAACCGCTGGAAGACGAACCCGATCCGCGTGAGCCGCAAGCGCCCGCGCTCGGCTTCGGACATCGCGGCGAGGTCGCGTCCTTCGAACGCCACCGATCCCGCCGTCGGCGTGTCGACCGCGCCGAGCAGGTGGAGGAGCGTCGATTTGCCGCACCCCGATGGTCCGGTGATCGCGACGTATTCGCCGGCCGCGATCGTGAGCGACACCTGCTTGAGCGCCGCGACGGGGCCGGCCGCCATCGGGAACACCCGGCTCACGTCGTGCGCGCGCACGATCTCCATCAGTCCACGACCTCGCGGCGCAGCGTCGCTGCAATCGGCATCCGGGCGGTGAGCCACATCGGGTACGCGGCGGCGGCGAACGCGGTGGTCACGAGGAGGCCGAGGTGGATGTAGAGCGCGCGCCGTTCGAAGACGAAGAAATGAAGTTGTTCGGGGAGGCCGGGCATCTGCCGCAGGATGTGGTCGAGCCCGACGGCGAGCGCCTCGCCGAGCGGAATCGCGAGCAGGCCGCCGACGCCGACGAGCAGCGCCGACTCCCACAGCAGCATGGCGGCGATTCGCGTCCGGGCGATCCCGATGGCGCGGAGCGCCGCGATTTCGCCGAGCCGCTGGTTGACCGAGACGGTCAGCAGCGTCGCGACCAGCAGAAACACGAACACCATCGTCAGCGACGACAGCACGATCGAAATCTGGCGGAAGTAGGCGAAGCCGTTGCGGTTGAACTGCTCGACGACGTCGTCGTTGGAGTAGACCGCGAGACCCTGATGCCGGCGTTGCACGGCTGCGACGACGTCCGCGCGCGCGACCTCGGGGCGCGACGCGATGAGGATCAGGTCGGCGTCGCCTGCTTCGCTTTCCGCCGCCGCGCGCTGAAAGGCGTCCATCGTGGTCGCCACGTCGTCGGTACCGGCCGCGGAAAACGCAAACTGTGCGACGCCGACGACGTGGCAGGTAACGGCCGGCAGTGCCGACGCGACGCCGGGCGGTTCGGTGATCAGGCGGACGTCGGCACCGGGCGCAAGGCCGAGACTGTCGGCCAGTGGCTGCCCCACCACGACCGGACAGGCGGGGCCGGAGGCGTCCTTCGGA
>DATFWL010000190.1:0-13796 GCA_035259385.1 Vicinamibacterales bacterium
GCCGGCGCGATGAGCGGCGTCGTCAACCTCGTATCGAAACGCCCCGACGCGAACGCCGAACGGCAGATCCTGCTCAACGCGTCGACTCGCGGCGCGACGGACGCAGGGTTCTGGTACTCGGCGCCGCTGACATCGGAATGGGGTTTCACGCTCCTGGGAAGCGCGAACGGACAGGGGCGCAACGACGTGAACGGCGACGGCTGGTCGGATCTCCCGAAGTACGAGCGGGCGGTCGTGCGCCCACGCCTGTTCTGGGACAACCACGCCGGTCGGTCGTTGTTCGCGACCGTCGGCGGAACCTGGGAAAATCGCACCGGCGGCACGATGCCCGGCCTGTCGCTGCCATCCGACGGCCCGTACGTCGAGGCGCTCGACACGAAGCGCGCCGACGCCGGACTGGCGTTTCAGGCGCTGACTGAAAACGGCCTGGTGTGGAGCGCTCGCGCGTCGTGGCTGACACAGCATCAGGATCATCAGTTCGGCGAGGTGACCGAGCGCGACGATCACGACGGCGCGTTTGCGGAGCTGACGCTGCGGCGGGCAATCGGGCATCACACCGTCGTGGCCGGCGCGGCCATCGAGCGTGATGCGTTCCAGCCGATCGATACGCCGCAGTTCGCCTATTCGTACGTGACGCCGGGCGTGTTCGTGCAGGACGACGTGGACGTGGCACGGTGGCTGGCGCTGTCGGCCAGCGCCCGTCTCGATCACCACAACGTGTTCGGAACGTTCTTCAGCCCGCGCATCTCCGGCCTGCTTCGCGGAGGCCAGTGGTCGAGCCGCATCTCGTTCGGCACCGGCTTCGTCCCCGCGACGCCAATCACCGAAGAGACGGAGGCGGCAGGGCTGTCGCGCCTGTCGGTCGCAGGTCCGCTCAAAGCCGAGCGCGGCACGAGCACGTCGATCGATCTCACGCGGACCGCCGGTCCGTTGTCGGCGACGCTGACCGGGTTCTATTCACGGATCGTCGATCCGGTCGAAGTCGAGCGCACCGACCGCTACGAGCTCAGGAACCTGACGACGCCGACGACGAACGCCGGCATCGAGGCCATCGCAATCTGGAAGACCGAGGACTTCTCCTTCGTCGCAAACTACGCGTACATCCGGTCGCGCGAAGACACGGACGAGGGGCGCGGAGAAGTTCCGCTGACGCCGCGCCACAGCGTCGGCCTGGATGCAGCGTGGGAAGCCGGCAATGTATGGCGCCTTGGCGTCGAGTGGTACTACACCGGCGTGCAGCGTCTGGAGGCGAATCCGTACCGCAGCGAGAGCGCGCCTTACAGTATCTTCGGGATCCTGGCGAGCCGGCAGGTCGGCCGCGTGCTCCTCTTCCTGAACGGCGAGAACCTCACCAACGTCAGGCAGACCGACTGGGATCCGCTGTTGGCGCCCTCGCGCGGCGTCGACGGCCGCTGGACCGTGGACGCGTGGGCGCCGCTCGACGGGCGCGTGATCAACGGCGGTCTGCGAATCAGGTTCTGATACGGGGCACGTCGGTTAGACTTCCTGCCATCGGCGGCGCGAGCGAGGGCGCCGGGGAGGAGTTGTGATCAAACGCCGTGAATTCCTTGAAGCAGTGGCCGCCGCTGCCGCTGCTCCGATCCTCGGCCGGCAGGACGCCACGGCCGAATGGGGTTCGCCGGTCTTCGACCTGCATTTCCACTTTCGTCCGCAACCTGCGGCAAACATCGCGCATCAGGACGGAGCTGGCGTCACGAAAGCGAACCTGCTCACGCGCGGGCGAGTCGTCGATCAGGTGAAGGCCGTGCAGGCAGCAGCGCCGGGCCGGTTCACCTGGTTCAACAGCTTCGACGTGACGCAGCCCGACGCCGAGCAGGCGCTCACGCAGGCGGTCAAGGATGGCGCGCAAGGCTTCGGCGAAATGAAGTTTCACGTCGCCGCCGATGGTCCGGAGCTGCGCCGCATGTATGCGCTGGCCGCCGACCTTCGCGTGCCGATCCTGATTCACTTCCAGGAAGTGGATCACTTCCCGAACGAAGGCACCTGGAGCACCGGCTTTGCGAAGAGCTTCGAGGCCGTGCTCAAGAGCCATCCCCGGACGACGTTCATCGGTCACGCTGACGCGTTCTGGGCCAACGTCAGCGAGAATTATCACAACGAGAGCGCCTACCCGTCCGGTCCAGTCAGGCGCGGCGGCGTGACCGATCGACTGCTCGGCGACTACGCGAATCTGTTCGGCGACATGTCCGCCAATTCCGGCAACAACGCGATGTCGCGCGATCCGGAGTTCACTCCCGATTTCCTCAAGCGCCATCAGGACAAGCTGCTGTTCGGCAGCGACTGCGGCTGCAGCGACGGCCACGGCACCGGCGCCAGCCAGGCGAACAATCCTGGAGCCGCACGGATCGCGGGCAAGTGCGTCGCACGCGAGACGCTCGGACTGCTGAAGCGATCGGCCGTCCCGGAAATTTTTCAGAAGATCGCCTGGGGCAACGCGCACAAGCTGCTGCGCATTCCCGCGTAGCCACCGAGCACCGTCGCGCGGCACGATCGCGGGAACAGGAACGACACGTGCGCCGGCGGGGCGATCAGCCGCTCGTCGGCTACCGGCACGGTATTCCGCACGGCGTCCCCAGGGCAACCGGACGGAGGCTTCCGAGCAGGCCGTCCTTCTCGCCGTTCGGACCAGCAGTGAAGTAGATCGTGTCGCCGTCGCCGCCGGCCTTTCCGTTGCCAACGCTCAGGCTCCACAACCCATCGATCAGGATCTCCTGTCCGACGGAATTGACGACCGGGCCGAGGAATCTGCCGGTGCCGGAATCGTACGCGTGGATGCGCCCGTCGCCGAAGTTGCCGATCAGCACGGCGCCGGCGAACCGACCGAAGCTGGCCGGCGTCTGCACCACCCCCCACGGCGAATTGAGAGAACCGTGCTCGGCGAATCGCGCCAGCATGCGGCCTCTCGAATCGAACGTATTCACGACGCCGCGACCATGGCCCGCCTCATCGTCGTGCTTCGCTTTGTCCTGCCGAGCGTACGTGACGAAGAGCCTGCCGGCGGAGAGGACGATGTTGAACGGCGCATAGCCGTGCGGCAAGCGAGGATCGGTGAAGGCGCCTGCAGGCAGAGTGACGCGATGAAACGAGCCGTCATAGACCTCCACCGTGCCAGCTCGGAAGTTCGTCGCGTAGAGGAACGCACTGCCGGTCGCGTCCGTGGCGATGGCAAGGCCCTTATAGACAGCACCATCTGCCACAGTCGGGTTCGCCGAGTTGTTCACCGCCACGATGCCGTAGCTTCCTGCTCTGTTCATGTCGAAGCCGGGCGGATTGACGCCTGGATTCCAGCCGACGATGGTCCCGTCTTCGGTCGCAAACATGAAGAACGCTGGTGCTGTCGCCGCGACACCGTTGCGATCGACACCGGAGACTTTGAATTGCTGTGTGGCGACAGCGGTGTTGAAGACGGCACCGGTTGGTGCTCCCGTCGGGTTCAGTGGATCGCCAGGGGCCGGAACGCTGACGACGAGAGGGACCGCGCTGACGGGGGCGCCGCCTCCGATGTTGTAGAGCGTCGACACTCCGCGGTTGTTGTCTGCCACCCAGATTGGCGAACCGGACGACTCCGCAGTGCCCCAGGGATTCACGAGGTTGGGATCGAGAACGAACGGATGATGCACGATGCCGAAGCGATCCACCAGGATAGGGGCATCGGCGACGAAATCCGTTACCTGCACGACCACCTGGTCGGCCTCGTTCACTGGCTTCGCGATGAGCGTGCGACCAGTCGTGAGTGGGAATGCCAGCGCGGCGATGACTGACGTCACAGCGAGAAAGAGACGAGTGCGGCTCATGACGCTCCTCCTGCGGAGGCTCAGGATAGCGTCGAGCCGCGTATTCACATGGTAAAGAGTGGATAAGACCAGGTCGAAAGCCTCTCGCGATCATGCCGAGCGTTTAGAGTGTGTTTCAAAATGGTGTAGGTGCGGGCGGATTAGGAGATAGCGCGGTTCGACGCGGAATCCGGGCGATGTCAGGAGTTCATAAGCGACGGGGCGCTCGCCAGGACGCCGGTCGTCATGCCGATTGCAGCAGTTGTTCGATCTCGATGGTCAGCGCGCCGGGACCCTGCAGATAGGCGACGCGCGCGCCATAGGGCCGATCGCGCGGCGGCTCTAACGGGTGCGCGCCGCGCGACACCAGCGCGTCGAAGTCTGCATCGCAATCGTCGCTGTTGAAGCCGATGGTCGCGACGCTGTCCTCGGGCGCGGCGTCCAGAATCAGCGTGAAGTCACCAAACGGGAATACAGCCATCCGCGCATCGTTGAAACTCGGCGCGACGGCACACCGCGACGCGAACCACGCCACCGCGCCGGACAGGTCCTTCATGCGGCAGTGCACATGCGAGATCGTCACGCCGTGCTCTCTCCTGAAACGAGGTTCGCAGACGTCGTCGCCAGGCGGCGAAGCTGCTGCAGGCGCCGGTCCTGGACACGCGCAGCGAAGCCGTATTATCCACCAAGTGCCGCGCCAGCGCGCGCTCGCGGCGCCCTCGCCGTCTCGAGCAAGCGTGCGAAGATCATCACGTGAATCACGCCGATCAGCGGCACGTAGTAGTTGATGATGTACCAGTTGCCGCCCATCGGGTAGGTGACCAGCTGCCGTGATGCGGCGAGAAATCCCCCGTACAGCCAGTCGATGCTGGTCACGACGTTGACGATCCAGGCGACGCCGATCGCACCCCTCCATCGATAGCGAAGAAACACCGCAGCGATCAGCGCGAGGACCGCCGAAGCCAGATCTCCGAAGGCGATTGCGGACATCGCGTCGGCCGGCACGCGCGGATCGATCTGGCCCGGCGCGAAGGCGCTCGATGGCAGGTAGCGCAGCGCATGGACGAGGAACAGCGGCGCGAGCGCATCGGTCGCCGGCAGGCGGCGAAGGGCTGGAGCGATATACCAGATCGCGATCGCTGCACAGATGACCAGGGAGAACGTGAACTGCACGCCGAAGAGCGTCGTCGGACTCATTCGCCCTCACCTGTCGACGGAGCGCGCTGCTCGCCGCCACGATCGCTGCGCAGCCAGGTCAGCGCCTCCTGACGGCCGACGAACCACTTCGTCGGGAAAATCGCAGGCCCTTCGACCGCCTCCGATCCAGCCTGCGGAAAACCCGGCGGCATCAGAAACGCGAACCGACGGACGCCGGCAGCGCCATAGCGCGGAATGATGTGCGCATCCCGCCAATCCATGACCCCGGCGCCGAAGCGATGGTTGAACTCGGTCGCGTCGATGAAGAGTCCGTTCGGCCGCATGCGTTCCGCCTCGAACGCAAAAAGACACAGCGTCGCCATGAAGCCGCCGTCGGTCATCGACGACGTGGACGGCAGCCACCTCAACTCGAGCAGATCGCCGTGGCTGATGATGAGGCCCCAATCGTTGCGAACGACTTCGACTGGCGCAGGTTGTCTGGCTGGCGTCATATGCGTATCCGTCTGCATCGTCTGCATGATGACCGAGGTGTCGATCGGGTCCGGTCCTGGCGACCGCTCCAGGACCTCACGAGCGACGCAAGCCGGGTGGCACCGTGACCGACGATTTGGTACAACATGCGGTGCGAGTCTGCGGTCGACTGATCGATCGTTCTCTCGGAGTTCTCACAAAAACTACGGAATGCTGCGGCAGGAAACAAGTACAAGCGCGGAATCACCGGTAGCGCGAGATGTGACTGCGCCAACCGCACGCTCTTGTACCGCTCGGTACAGCGCGGAGGTAGCGCCATGACCGCACACACGACCCAGGGCGACGAAACGAGGCGGCGGATTCTGATCGCGGCCGCCGACCTGTTTCACAAGCAGGGAGTGGTTGCGACGAGCCCCGATCAGATCATCGAGGCGTCAGGGACAGGGAAGGGGCAGTTCTATCACTACTTTCGAAACAAGGAAGGCCTCGTTCACGAGGTCCTGCTGACGCACCTCGATGCGATCCGGGACGGGAGCGGTCCGCTGAGCTACGAGATCGGGTCGTGGAGCGATCTCGAGCAGTGGTTCAACGCCCAGGTCGGGTTGCAGAAGCGATACCGGATGACTCGGGGATGCCCGTTCGGCACCATCGGCAACGAGGTGACCGAAAACGACGAGCTCATTCGCCAGGACCTCAACCTGATTTTCGAAGTCGCGAAAGCGAAGCTCGCCAGCTTCTTCGTCAGGGAGAAAGCCGCCGGTCGCCTCGTCGCCGACGTCCGCGAAGACCAGCTCGCGGACTTCTGTCTTGCAACGATCCAGGGCGCGATGCTGATGGGCAAGGTGAAGCGCAGCAGTCACCTCGTGGAGAGCGTCGTCCACGAGGCAATGAGCCACATCAGGCGCTACGCGGTCACTTGAACCGGAAGCGCACGCCGACCACGATCGGGAACGTCAGCCGGGCGGTGTCGTCGTTGATCGTCTCGAGTCCGGTGCCGACGAGTTGATCCACCGCGGAGAGTCCACCCACGTGGCGCAGCCCGAGTTGCGCGTTCACGTCCACCTGCTCCGCCACGCGAAACAGGACGCCGAAGTTGATGTTCCACGTGAAGGCCGCCGTTGCATCGTAGAAATCCGTGTTGTTGAACACGAGATTGGCCTGAGGGGCTGCAAACAGCACGTTGATGCGGTCGACCCATGCCACCCCAAGCGTCGCTTCGCCATACCCGCGCAGCGCGCCGGTGCTCAGGAAGTACCGCCGGTATCCGAGGTCCAGGCCGAAACTCTTGTAGTCGGAGTACTGACCGTAGAGACTCGATGGCCCGATGTCGCCGAGACGCACCAAATCCGCGTCCGCCGATTGGTACGTGAAGATGCCGCGCAGCTCCGATTCCTCGTCCAGGGCGTAGCCGCCGCCGAAGCGAAACCCGATGCCGGTCCCGTACACGTCGCCATACGGCTGCGGCAGAATCGCAGTGGCGCGTCCCTGGAGCGTGCCAATCGCGCCCGAGTTGACATTCCCGTTGATGCTGGGATCGATGCTGACGCCAAGGTCCAGGGCCCAGCGTGATTCACCTGTCTGCCCTTGTGCGCGCGCGTCAGTCGCACCAGCGAGCAGCGCCGCTGCGATCACGGCACGCACCGACCATCTTCGAGGACCGCACATATGAGACCTCCGTGGTTCGCGAGGCGAGCACAAGATGTGCCGGCAAACGTGATCGCGCGAGAACGGGACAGTGCGCCATCGGCCGTTGATTCGCTGAATGGGGTTGCGGTTCCAGGTCCCGGCATCATGATTGCCGGCGGTCGCTTCCAGAGCGCGCGCCCGTTCGATATTTCGGCGCGACCACGACATGTCGTGGCCCGCGCGCCAGCTCAGCGTCGCGAACGGCCGCTTTGCCTTCGTCGGACCGGTAGTCTAGGCTACACGGCGCACCATGCCCATCGATCAGCGGCAATTGGGCGTCGCCGTGTGTGGCATCGGCTGGTGCGCCTCACAGCACATCCGCGCGTTCATGCGGAACCCGCAGGCGCGCCTCGTGTTCTTGTGCGCGCGCGATGCCGACCGGGCCCGCGCGAACCTGGCGAAGTACGGAGTGGAGGCGGACGGCGCACGGATCACGACCAGCTACGCCGAGGTGCTCGCGTCGCGCGACGTCGACATCGTCGCGATCGCGACCCCGAATCACCTGCATGCCGCCGAAGCGGTCGCGGCCGCCGGCGCCGGCAAGCATCTGCTGCTCGAGAAGCCGACCGGCCTCGACGCCACCGAGCTGGCGCGAATCCGCGACGCGGTCAGGCAGGCCGGCGTCCGCACGATCGTATCGTTCGAGCTGCGCTACAACCCATTCCTGAAGTTTGCCCGCTGGCTGTGTACGTCGGGCTGGCTCGGCCGCATTCGCTTCGTGCGGACCCAGTACCTGTCGCGCGTCACCGATTGGTACAGCGGGTGGAGCTGGGCGAGGACCCGCGAGAGCGGCCGCAGCCACCTGCTCGCCGCCGGCTGCCACGCCGTCGACGCGCTGCGCTGGTGCAGCGGTCTCGAGCCGATCGTGGTCAGCGCGTTTCATACGCGCTTCACCGAGGGCTATGAATACCCGACCTCGATCGTGGCCAACCTGACGCTGGAGGGATCCGCCCTCGGGCACGTCACCAGCTCCACCGACTTCATGCTGCCGTACACGTTCCTCGTCGAGCTGATGGGCGATCGCGCGACGCTGCGGCAGGATGTCCTGCAGTGGCTGGGAGAGGCCGTGGACGTCGCAGCGCTCGTGGCGGCGAATCCGTTCCCCGACGTCACACTGGAGCCGATCGCCGGCGGACCGCCGGACACGGCGCTCCGCATACGCTGCGTGATGCCGGACTCCGCCGACGTCACGCACCATCCCTTTCAGGCCGAGATCGACGAGCTGGTGGCGTGCGTGATCGAGGATCGCGAGACCACGATCAGCGTGTTCGAGGCGCAAAAAACGATGGAGGTGTGCCTGGCGGCCGATCGGTCGGCCGAGCGCGGCGGGCAGCCGGTCGCGCTGCCGCTCGTCGCCGATTGACGGCATACTGGATGCGATGCACACACGACGATCGCGTTCGACCGGCGTCATCATGCGCGCAGCGATCGGAATCGTCGCTGCGGCGACGTTCGCTGCCGGCGCCAGGAGGTCGGACATGGCGACAGATTGGCGCTCGCTGTTCGACGGCCGAACGACGACCGGCTGGCGCGGCTTCCGCCAGCCGCAGATGCCCGCCGGGTGGCAGGTGGTTGACGGCGCGCTCACGCGCGTCGGCCGCGCCGCGGACATCGTCACCGTCGATGAGTTCGGCGACTTCGAGCTGACGCTCGAGTGGAAACTGCCGCGCAACGGCAACAGCGGCATCTTCTACCGCGTCACCGAAGAAGACGACGTGATGTGGCATGTGGCGCCGGAGTTTCAGCTGATCGACAATGCCTACAGCGAACCGCTCAAGCCGGTCCAGCTGGCCGGCGCCAACTACGATCTCCATCCGCCGTCGCGGGACGTCACCAGGGCGATTGGATCCTGGAACGAGGCGCGGGTGATCGCGCGCGGCGCGCACGTCGAGCACTGGTTGAACGGCGTGAAAGTGGTCGAGTACGAGCTCTGGACCGCCGACTGGGAGCGGCGCGTACGTGAGAGCAAGTTCAGGGACTATCCAAAGTACGGCCGCGCCCGGCGAGGGCACATCGGCCTGCAGGATCACGACGGCCCGGTCGCTTTTCGGAACATCAGGATCCGCGAGTTGAAAGACTGATCGCTCGGCTGAAGCCTTGGCGCTCCGTCGCTCCGCCTTCGCGCTACGTCGTTCCGACGAGATGCCGGTCGTAGCCCGCGGCGACGAGCGCTTCGTACGCCTGCCACACTTGGTCGGGGATGTCCTGGTGAATCTGAAACCCTTTCGCCGGATAGATTCGGATTCGCTGCAGATCGCCGACCATGATGCTGATCACGTCGTCCGCAGACAACGTGCCGTGTGAGTAGCCGCGCAGGTACTCGTCCATCGAGACCTGCGGCGACGTCACGATGACGTCTTTCTCAGGCCACACCTTCCTGAACGTCGCGTAGCTGCGGCGTTCCATGTACGGCTTCTGCACGACGATGAAGCGCTGCAGCGCGAGGCCGCGTGCGGCGATCAGCTGCTTCGTGAACAGCACGTTCTCGCCGGTGTTGGTCGATCGGTTCTCGATCAGGATGCGGTCGTGCGGTACGCCCATGCCGGTCGCGATCCGGGCGAACTGGTCCGCTTCAGGCTCCCGCCAGAGCTGACGCGTGATCGAGCCGAGCCCTCCAGAGAAAATGACGAGCGGCGCCCAGCCCTGGAGGTACAGCTCGGCGCCGCGCGCCGCCACGATCGTGTCGTGGCTGCACAACACCAGAATCGCATCGGCGGCCGCCAGCTGATCGTTCACGTGATGGTAGTGCCAGAGCGTCTCGGCGAGCGCGCGAATCCGGCCGTCCATTCACGAGCGCGTCACGGCTTCTGGCCCGCGAGGAAGCGATCGACGCGGCCCGAGAGATCTCTCAGGTACGCCGCATCGCCGGAGGAGAGCTCGGTCGTGAAGATACCGCGGTAGCCGACATCCTCGAATGCGCGCCGCACCGCCGGCCAGTCGATGTCTCCCTCGCCGAGGTTCTTCCAGGCGAATCGGCCGTTCGGGCGATCGAGCTGGAAATCCTTGAGGTGCACCTTCGCAATCCGCGGTCCGAGAGCGCGAATCCAATCCTGCGGGTAGCCGTAGAGCACGACGTTGCCGACGTCGAAGTACGCCTTCACCCACGGCGAGTCGAGCTCGTCGACGTAGCGCGTGAATTCGAGCGGGCTGAGCAGGAACTTGTTCCACACCTCCTCGACGGCGATGATCACGCTGAGATCCGTCGCCAGCGGCAGCAGCCGCTCTCGAATCACCTGCTGCGAGCGGCGCCACGCGTCGCCGTACGACGTCATCGGATCGACCACCGCCGGCACCAGCAGCACGGTATCGGCACCCCACAGGCGTGCATTGTGCAGCGACGTCTCCATTCCAGCGACGCTGCGATCGACGACCGCGCGATCGGCGCTCGACAGCGGAAAGCGCCAGTGGTCGGCGTTCATCACCGAGTGAATCGGCAGCCCGGAGCTCTTCGCGGCCTCCCCGATCTCGCGCGCTTCCTGACCATCGGCGACCGTCTGCATCTCGATGGCGTCGAACCCGGCACTGCGCGCGAGCGCGAAACGATCGGCGTAGGACAGGTTCTGCGGCAGCATCGAGATCAGCACTGCCTTCCGGCCGGTGGACGCCGGCGCACCAGCCTGACCGAGCGGCGTCCAGGAGGCCGCCGCGAGGAGCGATTCGAGGAACGTCCGGCGGTGCATCACACCTCGCCGGTGCGCATCCGTTCCAGGAGCAGATCCATCGTCCGCCACGCCATCGCCAGAATCGACCAGGTCGTGTTCTGAGTGCCGCCGCAGACGAACGGCGCCGCGTCGGCCAGATACACGTTCTTCACGTCGTGCAGGCGGCATGACGGATCGGTGACCGACGCCTTCGGATCGCGCCCCATCCGCGCCGTGCCGATCTCGTGGATCGACCAGCCCGGCGGCAGCGGCTCGCGCTCGATCTTGATGTCCTCGGCGTGCGCGACGTGCAGCATCTCCTCGATCGAGTCGGCCATGTCCCTGGCCATCTTGAGCTCGTTGTCGCGGAACGTGTAGTCGAAGCGCAGGACCGGAATCCCCCACGCGTCCTTCACGCCGGGGTCGAGCGTGACGCGGTTCTCCTTGCGCGGCAGCACCTCGCCGAAGCCGCCGAAGCTGATGATCGCGGGATAGTATTTGCGGACGTTCGACTTGAACGCCTTTCCGTAGCCCGGGATCTCGTCCGCCATGCTCGGAAACTCGGCGCAGCCGCCGCCGCCCTGGAAGTGGTAGCCGCGAATGAAGTCGGGATGCCGATCGGTCACGTTCCTGAACCGCGGGATGTACGGCGCCACCGGCCGTCCGTCGTCGAGCGTCGTCTCGGTGCCGATGCGCGCCGGGATGTATCCGCTGCCGCGAATCCCCATGATGTGCTCGCTCAGGTAGCAGCCGAGCAGCCCCGACGAGTTGCCCACGCCGTCGGGATGGGCGCGCGACCGGGAGTTCAGCAGGATGCGCGTCGAATCGAGCGTGCCGGCGCCGAGCACGACGACGCGTGCGGCGAAGTCGAGCACCTCGCGGGTGTTGGCATCGATCACGCGGACGCCGGTGGCGGTGTTGGCGGCCGGATCGACGAGCACTTCCGAGACGATCGAGTAGGGTCGAATCGTCACGTTGCCGGTGTCGCGCGCCGGATAGATCAGCGCGGTCGGCGAGTGAAACGCCGCGTTGATGTCGCAGCCGCGCCCGCAGCGGCCGCGGCCGGCACACCTCGCACGATACTTGTTCAGCACGCCCTCGGTCGTGACGCCGGCGCGGCCGGGGATGTAGTGCCGTCCCATCTTCGCGATCGCGCGCTTGAACGCGATCTCGACGCAATTGAGCTTGTACGGCCGCTGGAACACGCCGTCGGGTACCTGCTCGAGCCCCTCCGTCGTGCCCGAGCACCCGAGCAGCACGTCCACCTTGTCGTAGTACGGCTTCACGTCGTCGTACGAAATCGGCCAGTCGACGTCGAACCCGTCGCGGCTTGCCGCATTGAACTGCAGCGGCCCGTAGCGCAGCGCGCCGCGGCCCCAGAAGTTCGTCTTGCCGCCGAGGATGCGCGACCGCACCCAGGCGTACGGCGTGCCGGTCGTCGGATGCTGCCGTTCGTCGACCACCCAGTTCCTGGTGAACGAGTTGGCGGCGTACGAGACCACGGTCTTCGACTTGTCGTACGCGGGATTGCTGCCGTACGGACGCTCGAAGAAGTTGTACTCGGCGACGGCGATCGGCCGCTCGCCCGGCGGCAGACGGTTTCGCCGCATCGATGCGTACGGCCACTCCATGGTCCGATACTCGGTGCGCACGTCGATCATGCGGCCGGCCTCGAGCAGCAGCACTTTGATCCCGGCGGTCGCGAGCTGATAGGCTGCCATCCCGCCGGCCGCGCCACTACCGACGACGATGGCATCCCAGCGCTCGCGGCCAGGTTTGATCGACGCCGCGAGGCGGCGCGACTCCTCGACCGCGTTGGCGAGGTCCAGTGTGAGCGTGCGGTCCGCCTGCATCGTTTCCCCTCGGCGACCTGACAGCGTCGCCCTACGCTTTCTTCTGGCCGCAGTGCGGGCAATCCCTGCCGTTCTCGGTCTCGCATCCGACGAAGTCGTGAAGGAACCTGTTGCCCTGGTAGCGCAACTCCTGGTGGATACCGATCTCAGAGGTGTAGTAGCCGCGAACCGTCGCCTGCTTCGTCATGACGAAGAATTGCTCGAGCGGCGTCCGCGGCGTGCGCTCGTTGCGGCTGATGTCGCGCAGGATCGCGTCTGCCTGGCCGGGAGCAAGGGCGATGAACGGCGCCGCGAACCGCGCGGCCGACTCGGCGTCGAGCGCCGCCAGTCCACCGATCCATCGCAGCACATCGTCCGCGTCCGACTCGCTCAGCAGCAGATCGATGTAGTCGGCGACGCGCGCCTCCTTTGCGCCGGGCGAGCGATCGTCGGCCGGGATGATCATCTCGACCAGCGTCTCGAGCGTACGGAACTGCGCGGCGCTGAGTACCTTGGGCTGCGGCGCGGCGTGCGTTTCCTGGATGCGCGCAAAAGCGAGCAGCCCTCGATCCGAGAGCCACGGCAGCGCCGCGACGGTGCCGAGCGCCTTCAACGCGGTGCGGCGGCTCGGTTGCTGCTGACGTTCGACGTTGTCCACGGCTGAATACTACCGCTGTCCGGTTCCCCGGCGGAGGACGACGAGCCGATCGCCTTTGACTGCCGTCCACCGCTCCCGCTCGCCGTCCGGCCACTGGACGACAACGGCTGAGATGTCCGCTGACGATCCGAGTCCGAAGTGCGCGCGCACGTCGCTCGCGGACAGGTAACTGCCGTCGGTCCTGACCCGGCGCGAGAGCGTCGGGCCGCCTGTGCGCTCGACGCGAATCCAGCTGCCGATCCCGAAACGATTCGACGGCCGCTGCTCGAGACGCACCTCCAGCCAGTGGTTCGCCGTGCCGAGCTGATTGAGCAGCAGCCGGACCGGCCCGTTGTTGTTCGTGACCACGACGTCGACGTCGCCGTCGTTGTCGATGTCGCCGAACGCGGCGCCGCGACTGATCTCGGCGCGCGCCAAGGCCGGACCGGCGGCGGCGCTGGTCTCCTCGAACCGGCCGGCGCCGGTGTTGTGAAACAGCTGATTACGCATCCGGTACGGCGACGGCTGCCCGCGCAGGGCCTCGACGATGTTGACGGCGCCGTTTGCGACGAAGAGA
>DATFWL010000191.1:0-3059 GCA_035259385.1 Vicinamibacterales bacterium
TGCTGAACCCGAACCACTTCCTGGCGGTGGCGATCCGCTATCTCCTCACCCACCGGCCACACTGGCCTGCTCATGCCGTGATCGGCAAGACGCTAGTCAGCAGCAGCCTCATCGATCGCATCGTCGAACAACTGGGGCGCCGGCTCTACGAAGTGCCCGTCGGCTTTAAGTGGTTCGTTCCGGGCCTGTTCGACGGCTCGTGCTGCTTCGGAGGGGAGGAAAGCGCGGGAGCGAGCTTCCTGCGTCACGACGGCACCGTGTGGACGACCGATAAAGACGGCCCGATCATGGATCTACTCGCGGCGGAAATCACCGCCCGCACGGACAAGGATCCGGGCGAGCACTACCAGGAGTTGGCGGCGGAATTCGGCACATCCTGTTACACGCGTATCGACGCGCCCGCCACACCAACGCAAAAGACGCGACTGCAGAAGCTGTCATCCGACGATGTAAAGGAACAAACGCTCGCCGGCGAGCGAATCACAGCCACACTGACCCAGGCTCCCGGCAATAAGGCCCCAATCGGTGGCCTGAAGATCGTGACCGCGAGCGGATGGTTCGCAGCCCGCCCGTCGGGCACGGAGAACATCTACAAGATCTACGCGGAGAGCTTCAAGGGCGCACAGCATCTCGACGCGCTGGTGAACGAGGCGCAAGAGCTCGTCAACCGTGCGATCGGCGGTCGCTCATGAGCATGCCTCCTTTCCCTGCGGACTACCGGGCGTCCGGCGTTCTGCTGCACGTCACATCGCTGCCTTCGCCATACGGGATCGGCGATGTCGGTCCGGCGGCCGTTGCGTGGATCGATCGCCTTCACGACGCGGGACAAAGCTGGTGGCAAGCGTTGCCGCTGGGACCGACCGGATACGGCGACTCGCCGTACCAATCGTTGTCGTCGTTTGCCGGCAACGTGCTCCTGATCAGCCCCGACTGGCTGATCGAGGACGGACTCGTGCAGGCGAGCGACTCCGCTGCTCGATCAGATCCAGCCATGTATGTCGACTTCGACGCAGTCAAGCGGCTCAAGTACGCGCTGCTCAAGACGGCATGGAAGAACTTCAGCGCCGGCTCGCGATCCGATCTGCGCGCGGCATTCGAGCAGTTTGGACACGACCACGGTCACTGGCTCGATGACTACGCGCTGTTCCGCGCGCTGAAGGCCGAATATGCCGACGCGAGCTATCTGCAATGGCCCGAAGCGCTCGTGCGGCGTGAGCCTCTCGCGCTCGAGCGCGTTCGACGAAATCTCGCGAGCCGGATCGAGCAGGTTCGGTTCGCTCAGTTCCTGCTGTTCCGTCAGGGCGCGCGTCTGAGGGCTCACGCGCAAGCCAAAGACGTGCGGTTGATTGGCGACCTCCCGTTTTTCGTCTCTCCGGACTCGAGCGACGTGTCGGCCAACCCGGAATTGTTCCTGCTCGACGAGCACCGTCGGCCACATGTCGTCGCCGGTGTGCCGCCCGACTATTTCAGCGCGCACGGACAGCGATGGGGTAATCCGATCTACGACTGGGACGCGCTTCGGGCGCGGGGTTACGGCTGGTGGATCGAGCGGGCTGGCGCGCTGCTCGCTCTCGTCGACGTGATCCGCCTCGATCATTTCCGTGGATTCGCGGCCGCGTGGCACGTACCGGTCTCGGCGCCAACGGCGGAATCCGGTCAGTGGGTTCCCGGTCCGGGCGCCGCGCTTTTCGGTGTCGTGCACAAGGCTCTCGGCGCGCTGCCGTTCCTCGTCGAAGATCTCGGGATCATTACGCCGGATGTGAGCGCGCTACGAGACGCGTTTGATCTTCCCGGAACACGCGTGCTGCAGTTTGCCTTCGACGGACATTCGGACAATCCGCATCTGCCCGACAACTACGTCCACAACACGGTCGTCTACACCGGCACTCACGATAATCCACCGACGCGTGGGTGGTACGACGACCTGCCCGATGCCGAGCGGCGCAACTTGTGGCGCTTCGTGCGGCGCCCCGGAGGTACCGACGGCACCAGCGCGGACGCGGCGCCGGCGCTGCTGCACCTCGCGTGGTCGTCTGTGGCTGCGCTCGCGATCGCGCCACTGCAGGACGTGCTCAATCTGGGCAACAACGCGCGGATGAACCGGCCAGGAAGGGCGGAAGGCAACTGGCGCTGGCGGTCCACCGAAAACCTGCAGTCGGCGCCCGCGATCGAATCGCTGCGAGAGTTGACGCGCGCCTCGTCGCGGTCCACCAACTTCGACACGGCCAACTTTTCTCGACCCGCGGCCATGTCACGGGAGATGAGCACATGAAAGCCACGACAACGCTGCACGACCAGGGCCAGAGTATCTGGCTCGACAACATCACTCGCGACCTTTTGCAGAACGGGACCCTCGCGCGCTACATCGCCGAGCTCTCGGTGACCGGGCTGACATCCAACCCGACGATCTTCGACCACGCGATCAAGAACAGCACCGCATACGACGCCGCGATCCAGCAGAAGGTCCAGGAGGGGAAGTCGGGCGAAGCGTTGTTCTTCGAGCTCGCGCTCGAGGACCTGACGCGGGCGGCCGATCTGTTTCGACCGATCTGGGACCAGACACACGGCGTGGACGGATGGGTGTCGCTGGAAGTGTCGCCGCTGCTGGCCCACGACACGACGAGCACACTCGCCGCTGCCGGCGAGTTGCACGCTCGCGCGGCGCGGCCGAACCTCCTGATCAAGATTCCTGGCACGACGGAAGGATTGCCGGCGATCGAGGAAGCGATCTTCGCCGGCATCCCGATCAACGTCACGCTCCTGTTTTCCGACAAACAGTATCTCGCGGCGGCAGAGGCGTTCATTCGCGGCATCGAACGTCGCCTAGCCGCGGGGCTCGACCCGCAAGTCGATTCCGTCGCCTCGGTGTTCATCAGCCGATGGGATACGGCCGTCGCGTTGACGGCACCGCCTGCGCTGCGCAATCAGCTCGGCATCGCGATCGCGAAGCGGACCTACAGGGCGTACCGCAACCTGATCGGCTCGTGGCGCTGGCAGCGCATCTACAACGCAGGCGCGCGCCCGCAACGGCTGCTGTGGGCCAGTACGGGAACGAAAGA
>DATFWL010000192.1:0-36252 GCA_035259385.1 Vicinamibacterales bacterium
ATCAGCTTTCGACTATCAGCTATAGTTCCGTTCCGTGGCGACGACCGAGGCGGTGCGCGACTACTGGAACCAGCATATTCACGATCTCGAGATCACGGCCCATCCGGTCGGCTCCCGTGGCTTCTTCGACGACCTCGACCAGTACCACTTCGAGAAGCTGCATCACCTGCTCCGGCTCGTCGCTTTTGACGGCTATCGCGGCCGATCGGTTCTGGAGGTCGGCTGCGGCGCCGGCGTCGATCTGGCGCGTTTCGCCAGAGGCGGCGCCGCCGTCACCGGCGTCGATCTGGCCGCATCGGCCGTCGACCTGGCCCGCGCGAACTTCGCGCAGCAGGGCCTCGAGGGGACCTTCGAGGTCGGCGACGGCGAGCGCCTCTCGTTTGCCGACAACAGCTTTGACCTCGTCTACGCCCACGGGGTTGTCCAGTACACGGCGAATCCGCAAAAACTCGTCGCGGAGTGCCGCCGCGTCCTGAAGCCCGGCGGCGAGGCGATCTTCCAGGTCTACAACCGGGTGTCGTGGCTGAATGCGCTGTCGAAGCTGATGAACGTCGGGCTGGAGCACGACGATGCGCCTGTGCTGCTGAAGTTCAGCATTGGAGAATTCCGCCGGTTGCTGGCCGGGTTTTCGGCGGTGACGATCGTCCCGGAGCGCTTTCCAGTGAAATCCCGGCTGCACGGCGGATGGAAAGGCACCGTCTACAACGGGTTGTTCGTCGGAACGTTCAACGCGCTGCCGCGCTCGCTCGTCCGTCGCTTCGGGTGGCATCTCCTCGCGTTCTGCCGCAAATGACGATCCCGTTCTCGAAAGCCCACGCCTACGGGAACGACTTCATCTACGTCCGCGACGACGATGCCGCCGGCATGGCGATGGACGCGCTCGCGCGGGAGCTGTGCGATCGGCATGCCGGGATCGGAGGCGACGGCCTGATCGTGTACACGCCCACGGCCGATGGCGCGTCGATGCGACTGTTCAACGCCGACGGCAGCCCGTCGGAAGTGTCCGGGAACGGCGTTCGCGGCCTCGCGGCGCTGCTGGTGCGTGACCGGCCGCGGGGCTGGCTGACAATCGAGACCGAGGGCGGCACCAAGCGGCTCGACTGGATCGCGCGCAACGGCGCGCGCCAGACGTTCCGGGCGGCGATGGGCCTGCCGGTCGATCTCCGCCAGGTCGCGGTCACGGCGGCAGGAGAGCAGCTGACGCTCGCCGTGATGACTTTCGGCAACCCTCAGTGCGTGACCCTCGGTCCGCTGCCCGACGAGGCACGGTTTCAACGACTTGGGCCGGCGCTCGAGCACCACGACATGTTTCCCGCGCGCGCCAACGTCGAGTTTGCCCAGGTCGAGTCTCCCGAGTCGGTGCGCATCCTGATCTGGGAGCGCGGCGTCGGGCCTACGACCTCGTCCGGCACCGGATCGTGCGCGGCGCTCATCGCGGCGGCGGCGTTCGGCGGCGCCGGGCGCGACGCTGAGGTGATCGCCCCTGGCGGCCGTCAGCGTGTCGAATGGCGCGACGACAGCGTCTATCTCACCGGCTGGGCCGAGGTCGTGTTCGAAGGGAAGTGGCTGCGTCGGTGATCAGAGAGGGGACTCGGGGCTAGGGGCTAGGGGCTGGGGGCTGGGGGCTAGCTGAAGTTGAGACTCCCTGTCGGCTCTTGACAGCTAACCCGTAGCCCCTAGCCCCGAGCCCCTTCTCCGATTCCTGCGGGCGCGCGGAGGCACGCCGACCCGTCGCAGATTTCTCCACGTCGTACGCGCGCCATGTCGCAGATTCTGAGATCCGCCTATCGATGCCGCCTGGTGCCGGTCGTGGCCGCCGTTTCGAGATCGCGCGTGGTTGCGCGTAAATCCGCGGCGGCGCCGCGCGCCTGCTCGATCGCCGCCAAATAGTCGCCGCGCTCGAACGCTGCGCGCGCTTCTTGCACGCGCCGCTCGTGCTGGCCGACCGATCGACCGGCGGCAGCGACCGATTTCTGAACCGCGTGACCGGATTCAGCAGCCTTGAGCTTGCCGCGCGATTCGGCGAGAGCGGCGGAGGCGTCGGCAATTGCCTTCTCGGCATCGACGCGGGCCGTCGCCTTCTTGTCGACCGTGTCTTTCGCGGCGGTCTGGGCGCGCTCGCGGGCGTCGAGCGCGTCGTTCAGCGCCTGGCGGTAATCGCGCTGATCGACCGCCTCGCGCGCGCGCTTGAGCGCGCTCTCGGCCGCGGCGAACTCCTCGTGCGCGTACTGGTCGGCGCCGGCGGCGCGCGCCGCGTCGATCGCGCCCTGCGCCTGCTGCATTTCCCTGTCAGGAGGATCGGTGCACGCCGCACCGGACGCCGCGGCGACGACCGCGAACGAGACGAGCGCGTGACGCAGACGCCGCATGCGCCAAGTATACCGCCCGCGTTCGCACGGCGGCACGCGGCCCGACGCCGGCAGGACGTCACAGCGAAGGTGTAAGATGAAGAACTTGTTGCCGGACGATCGGCCGCGAGAGAAGCTGCGCAGTCATGGCGTGGCGGCGCTCGGCGACAACGAGCTCCTCGCGCTGGTCATCGGCCACGGATCGCGCGGCGGCGACGCGCTTGCCGTCGCCAACGCGCTCCTCGCGGCGCACGGCGGGCTGCACGGGTTGACGCGCTGCACGCCGGACGACTGCCGGCGGACCGCCGGCATCGGCGCGGCGCGCGCGGCTCAGATCGTCGCCGCGGTGGAACTGGGTCGCCGGACGCTGGCGCGGCCGGGGAGCGCGCGGCTGCAGATTCGAAACGCGCACGACGCAGCCGTCTACCTGATGCCGAAGTACGGCGGCCGCGAGATCGAACAGTTCGGCCTCGTGCTGCTCGACACGAAGCATCGGGTGTTGCGGACCGCGGTCCTGGCGAGCGGCACGCTGAACAGCACGATCGTGCAGCCGCGCGAGGTGTACCGCGCCGCCACGACCGGGGGCGCCGCCGCGATCGTCGTCTTTCACAACCACCCGTCGGGCGATCCCACGCCGAGCCCCGAGGACGTGGAGCTGACGCGGCGGCTCGCAGCGGCGGGGGTGTTGCTCGGGATCGACCTGGTCGATCATCTGATTCTCGGCGACGGGCAGTACTGGAGTTTCAAGGAATCGGCAGAGCAGTGAGGTAGATCAGCGCAATTAAGAATTTGGAATTAGGAATTAAGAGTGCGTTGCAAAATTAGCTCAAGGCGGGTCCTGTCCGCGAACAGCCCCACCGGGTGCTCGCCAGAAAGGCACTGGTCACGGCGCACGGCTCCGCGCCCGGCGGGGCGGCCCCGTTCGCGGCCACCCGCGAGCGAGCTAGTTTTGCAACCTGCTCTAAGAATTCGTGCACACGTCCGAAAGCTCGGGACGCCTGGTGATTTCCCTGATCTCACGAAAGCGTGTACGAATTCTTAATTCTTAATTCCGAATTCTTAATTTGTGCGTGCCGCGACGATGGGGAGAGTTCTTTACTTCGATTGCTTTTCGGGAATCTCGGGTGACATGGCGCTTGGTGCGCTGCTCGATGCCGGTCTGCCGTTCGACGACCTGCAGCGCGCGCTGGGCAGCCTGGCGCTCGGCGACGCGCACGTCCACGCGCACCGGGTGCTCCGCGCGGGCGTGTCCGCGACGAAGTTCAGCGTGCACGCCATGGAACATGTCGCGCACGAGCATCGTCACGACCATCATGGCGCGCACGGCCACAGCCACGACCACGCGGCGCACGGCGACGGCGGGCACCGGAACCTGGAGGAGATCTTCCACCTCATCGATCATTCGAGCCTGACCCCGCCCGGACGCGAGCGCGCGAAAGCCATGTTCCGGCGCCTCGGCGAAGCCGAAGCCGCCATTCACCACATGCCGGTCGAACGCGTCCACCTCCATGAGGTCGGCGCCATCGATTCGATCATCGACATCGTCGGCATCGTCCACGCGATGGAGTGGGCGAACGCCGATCGTGTCGTCTGCTCGCCGCTGAACGTCGGTGGCGGCATGGTGCGATCGGCGCACGGCCTGTTTCCGGTGCCGGCGCCGGCGACGGTGACGCTGCTCGGCGACGCCCCGATCTACAGCGCGCGGGTGCAGCACGAGCTGGTCACGCCGACCGGCGCCTTGATCGCGACCACCTTCGCCTCGGCGTTCGGTCCGATGCCGCCGATGTCGATCGAACGCGTCGGCTACGGCGCCGGCGACCGCGACGATCCCGAGACACCGAACGTCGTCCGGGTGCTGATCGGCCGCGCCGCCGACGCGCCGCGGGCCGGCGATCGCGTCACCGTGATCGAGTGCGAGATCGACGACATGAACCCGCAGATCTTCGGGGTGGTGATGGAGCGGCTGTACGCGGTCGGCGCCCTCGAAGTGTTCTACACGCCGGTGCAGATGAAAAAGAACCGGCCGGGGACGCTGCTGACGGTGGTCGCGGCGCCCGATCGCCGGCCGCACCTGACGGAGGTCATCTTCAGCGAAACCACGACGATCGGACTGCGCCACCACGAGGTGGACCGCGAGTGCCTGCAGCGTGAGATCGTCACGGTCGAGACGGCAATCGGCCCGGTGCGCTTCAAGATCGCGCGCTACAACGGGCGCGTCGTGAACGCGACGCCCGAGTTCGACGACTGCGTCGCGCTGGCGCACGCGCGGCAGGTGTCGGTGAAAGACGTGCAGGCGATCGCCATCGCGGCCTATGGAGCGCGCCCGTGAGCACCTATTTCCTCACCACGGCAATCGACTACGTCAACAGCCAGCCGCACCTCGGCACCGCCTACGAGAAAGTGTGCGCCGACGTGATCGCGCGCTACAAGCGGCGGCGCGGCTTCGAGACGCGGTTCCTGATGGGGAACGACGAGCACTCGCAGAACGTGTTCAAGAAGGCGCAGGACGAAGGGCTCGATCCGCTGGCCTACTGCGACCAGATGGAACTGGTCTTCCGCAGGGCCTGGGCGTGCCTCGACGTGTCGTTCGACGATTTCATCCGGACCACCGAGCCGCGCCACCGGCGGGGCACCACCGCGATCGCGCAGCGGATCTACGACGCCGGCGACATCTACGAAGGCGTCTACGAAGGGTGGTACTGCGTCAGCTGCGAGGAGTTCAAGCAGGAAAAGGATCTGGTCGACGGCAACTGCCCGCTGCACCCGACGCTCAAGCCGGAGTGGATTCGCGAGAAGAACTTCTTCTTCCGACTCTCGAAGTATCAGCAGCCGCTGCTCGATCACTTCGCCGCGCACCCCGGGTTCCTGCAGCCGGAGATCCGGCGCAACGAGATCCTCCGGCTGATCGAGGGCGGGCTGATCGACGTCTCGGTGAGCCGGGCCGGACAGTCGTGGGGCATTCCGCTCCCCTGGGATCGGTCGAGCGTCGTCTACGTCTGGTTCGACGCGCTGGTCAACTACGCCTCGGCGGTCGGGCTCGGGCAGGACGAGAACGCCGCGATGTTCGCGAAGTGGTGGCCCGCCGACCTGCACGTGATCGGCAAGGACATCACGCGGTTCCACGCGGTGATCTGGCCGGCGATGCTGTTGTCGGCGAAGCTGCCGCTGCCGCGCGCGATCTTCGGCCACGGCTTCATGACCATCAACGGGCAGCGGATGAGCAAGACGCTCGGCACGATCATCGATCCGCTGGTGGCCGCGGCGCGCCACGGCGCCGATCCGCTGCGGTTGTACCTGGTGAAGGAGATCGCCTTCGGCGGCGACGGCGACTTCTCGTGGGAACGCTACGACGAACGCTACAACGTCGATCTCGCGAACAACCTCGGAAATCTCGTGAGCCGCGTCACCGCGATGGCGCATCGCTATCGCGGCGGACGCCTCGCGCCCGTCGCCGCGACCTCCGATCAGCTCGCGCGCCTGGCAGAAACGGTCGTCGCCGACTATCAGAAGGCGATGGACGGCTTCGCGCTCCACGAAGGCGCGGCGGCCGCGTACCGGTTGATCGACGCAGGGAACGAGTTCATCGCGTTGCATGCGCCGTGGACGCTGGCCAAGGATCCGGCGGCGGCCGACCGCTTGACGCAGGTGCTGTTCGATGCGGCGGAAGCGATCCGCCTCGCTGCCGTGCTGCTCGAGCCGATCGTGCCTTCGTCGAGCCGTGAAATCCTCCGCCGCATCGGCGCGCCCGACGGCGGACTCCACTTCGATCGCGATGGCCGCTGGCGCAACGACGGCGAGCGCGTGCTCCTCCAGGAGGGGCCGCTGTGGCCGCGCAAGGAGATCTCAGTGACCGACAATCCCGTTCCGCCCGATGGTCCGTCGCCGGGCGCGCTGCCGCCGGTCAGCGCGCCGGTGTCCCAGCCTGCGCCGGCGGCGCCCGCGCCGACGACCGCGGCCGCGCCAACCGACACGCGCATCACCATCGAAGACTTCATGAAGGTCGAGCTCCGTGTGGCGAAGGTGCTCGCGGCGGAGAAGGTCGAGAAGTCGAAGAAGCTGCTGAAGATGACGGTGGACGTCGGTACCGAGCAGCGCACGCTGGTCGCGGGCATCGCCGAGGCCTACCCGCCCGACGCGCTGGTCGGCCAGACCGTGGTGGTGGTGTTCAACTTGAAGCCGGCAAAGCTGATGGGGATCGAGTCGAACGGGATGGTGCTCGCGGCGAGTCCCGACGGCGGCATGCCCGAAGTCGTCACGTTCGCGAAGGCGCCGGCGCCAGGGACTCGGGTTCGATAGATCACGGGGCAACCAGCGACCGCAGAAGCCGCGCAGTTCGCGGAGATCATCAGCTCCGGCGGACTCGCGGCCTCTCGGGCAGGAACCAGGAACCCAGAACCTGGAACCATGAACCTGGAACCATGAACCAGAAGCCAGGAACCTGGAACCTGGAACCTGGAACCGAGCACCCTAGAACCCTAGAGCCTCGACCTCGTCGTGTCGCGCGCTGACTGAAGCTGCGCGATCGCTTCCGTCGGATTCTCGACTTCGATGATCAGCTTCTTGTACCGCTCGTGATCGAGTGAGAGGATGATCGCGTTCGCGGGATCGTGGACGTCCCAGAACACGAGCTCGCCGTGATAGTAGAACGTGCCGGCGCCGAGCAGGCCCGGCACGTCGGTGCCGAGAACCTTGAAGCCGTGCCACCAGCGGCCGACTTGGTCGGCGTTGGCTTCCACCGAGATGATGTGCGCGAGCGGGAGCTGCAGGCGGCTGCGCAGCGCCCACAGCTTGTCGAAGCCCTGGACCTCGAACACCGCCTGATCGCCGTCGATCGAAATGGTCACCATCGGCGCGAGTCTATCGCCGACCTGTGCTGTGACGTCCAGGTTGCGCCGGCCTTCGAACATGTTCAAACACGGAGTACCTGCGGCAGGTGATCGAAGTGCTTGTCACGTGCGTGCAGCACCACGTTGTGTTGCAGGACCAGCGCCGCCAGCCACATGTCGTTGGCCGGGATCGGTGTGCCCTGTTTGCGAAGCTGGCGAAACACGCTGGCGTAGTGATGAGTCGTCTGGTCGTCCGCGAAGAGCACCCGGACGCCGTCCTTCAAGAGAAAGCGCCGCAACACGCGTTCGTTCTCGGCGTGCCGGCGGCCGTGCGCGAAGCCGGCGCGTAGCTCTCCGATGACCACGAACGGCAGCAGGATCGCCTCGGCTTCCTCGAGCAGCGCCACCGTGTCGACGACGCCCTTGCAGAGATCGACGTATCGATTCGTGTCGAGCGCGACTCTCACTTCCAGAGATCCGCGTCAACGACGTCTTGGGCCGCGAGCGCCGACTCGACGGCCTTGTCGGCTTTCCAGGTTCCGGCGATATCACTGAGGTCACGCCGTTTCCGCAGATGGCCGGCCATCCCCGAGCCTTCAGCCAACGCGTCGACGACAGCTTCGTTCAGGCTCTTGCCGTCGGCGCGCGCCCGCTGGCGCAGCGCGTCATCGATGGCGGCGGGAATACCGCGGATCGTGTACTGCATGCAGTTAGTATAGGCACTGCATGCACTATGGGCAAGCGGGCCAGTCCCGGGCGTGACCTCCGCAGCCCCCTCAGAACAACGCCGGCTTCGCCGGGCTCGGCGTCGCAGATCGCCTGCCGTTCGCGGTGACGCCATCGTGACCGGGCGAACCTGCCGTGTATGATTCCACCGGAGGCATCGCATGCGACGATGGCGCGTTGTGGCGGCGGCGGTCAGCGCGGCGATTGTGGCTGCCGACGCTCCGCGGCCGATCGCGGCCGGACAAGCCGCCGGGCGGACAGCGTCGGCTGCATCGGCGATCGACGGGATCGTCGAAGCGCCGATCACGGCGGGGAAGGTCGCCGGCGCGTCGATCTCCGTGATGCGACGAGGCGAGACCATCGTCGCGAAAAGCTACGGCTCCGCAGATCTCGAGCTCGACGTCCCGATGCCGCCCGACGCGAGCTTCGAGATCGGATCGGTCACCAAGCAGTTCACCGCGGCGTCGATCCTGCTGCTCGCCGAGCGTGGGAAGCTGTCGGTCGACGACGACGTGACGAAGCATTTGCCAGAGTACCCGACGCACGGCCAGCACGTCACGATCCGGCATCTGCTGACGCACACATCGGGCATCAAGGGATACACCGAGCTGTCCGAGTTCGGCGATCTGATGAAGCTGAAGAAGCCGCGCGAGACGCTCGTCACGCTGTTCGGCGAGAAGCCGCTCGATTTCGCGCCTGGCGAAGCGCTCGTCTACAACAACTCGGCGTACTTCCTGCTCGGCCTGATCATCGAGAAGATCGGCGGTCGGGCCTACGCCGACTTCGTCAAGGCGAACCTGTTCGACAAGGCCGGCATGCCGGGCTCGTACTACTGCAGCGAAAGCGCGGTCCATCGTCATCACGCGCACGGCTACGACACGGAGAACGGCACGCTGGTCCTGAAGGGGTTCATCAGCCACATCTGGCCGTTTTCGGCCGGGTCGCTGTGCTCGACGGCGTCGGACCTGAGCGCCTGGCTCGCGGCATTGCACGGCGGCCGAATCCTGAGCGCCGACTCGTATCGGGCGATGACCACGCCGGCGTCGCTGGCCGACGGGACGAAGGTCCGCTACGGCTTCGGCGTCGGCGTCACGGAGCTCGGCGGCCGGCGGGCGATCCTTCACGGCGGCGGCATCAACGGCTTCCTGTCCGAGGTCGAATACTTTCCCGACAGCGGCCTTTCGATCGTGGTCCTGTTGAATACCGCGGGCCCCGTCGGACCCGCCGATCTCGCCCGCGCGATCGCGGACACGGTGCTCGGCAAGGCCCCCGAGCCGGCCGTCCCCTTCACGGGCGACGTGACCGCGTATGCCGGAACCTTCGAGGGCGTCGGCCGCGGACGGCCGACCACGGTGACGATCACCGCCGACGGCGGAACGCTCACGATGAAAGGCGGCGGCCCGCCGTCGGCGCCGCCGCAGACGCTGACCTATCGCGGTGGGGAGACGTTCGGCGTCAAGGACACGCTCGTGATCTTCGAGCGCGACGGCGGAAAAGTGACGCGCCTCCGGCTCGACAACGTGTTCGGCCACTACCCACTCACGAAGAAAGCGGGGAAGAGTGAGAACCCCGAACTCGAGAACCAGAACCCCGAACCCCGAACCCCCCAACCCCGAACGCGACGTTGATCGATAGCCACTGTCACCTCGCTGACGCCACGTTCGCCGCCGACCTCGAGCAGATCGTCCAGCGCGCGAAGGACGCCGGGCTCGAGCGCGCGCTGGTGATTCTGGAAGGCGGCAGCGCCGCGGAAGCCGCGCAGGCGGCGCGGCTCGAACAGCTCTGGCCCGCCGTCCGATTTGCGATCGGCGTTCACCCGCATCAGGCGCACCAGTTCGCGGACGATCCCGATCGCGCGACGCGGGTGGTCCGCGAGCAGATTGCACGCACGGCGGCGGCGCGCGCCGTCGGCGAGATCGGCCTCGATTATCACTACGACTTCTCGCCGCGCGACGTCCAGCAGTTGGTCTTCCGCGGACAGGTGCGCCTCGCCCGCGAGCTGTCGCTGCCGGTCGTCGTCCACACCCGCGAAGCGGACGAGGACACGATCGCGGTGCTTCGTGAGGAGGGTGGCGGCGACGTGCGCGGCGTGCTGCACTGCTTCACCGGCGGGCCGTCGCTCGCCGATGCCGGTCTCGCGCTCGGCTTCTTCGTTTCGATGGCCGGGATCATCACCTTTCCGAAAGCGGAGGAACTGCGAGCGACGTCACGGCGCGTGCCGCTGGATCGGTTGCTGACAGAAACGGACAGCCCGTTTCTCGCACCGGTGCCGTACCGCGGCAAACGGAACGAGCCGGCGTATGTCGCGCGCGTCGTCGAGACACTCGCCGTCGTGTACGGGATCCCGCCCGCGGACCTCGCCGCGCGCACGGCGGCGAACTTCCACACGCTGTTCAGGCCGTGATAGAGTTCTGACCAGCAAACGCTGTGGAAAAATCGTCGCCAGCCCTGTCGCAGATCTTCGAGCCTATCCGCGCCGACCTGGAGAAGGTGGACCAGGAGTTTGCGCGGCACGTGCAGTCGAGGGTCCAGCTGATTCCGCAGATCGGGCAGTACATCCAGACCAGCGGCGGGAAACGGATCCGGCCGGCCGTGCTGTTGATGACGTCGCGCCTCGGCGGCTACCAGGGCGACCGCGCCATCCTGTATGCGGCGGTCGTCGAGTTCATCCACACGGCGACGCTCGTCCACGATGACATCATCGACGACTCCGACCTGCGCCGCGGGCGCCTCGCCGTGCATTCGCGGTGGGGCAACGACATCACGGTCCTGCTCGGCGACTACCTGTACATCAAGTCGATGGCGATGGCGCTCACGCACGACGAGCTGGAGATCATCCGGCTGCTCTGTGACGTCACGCTGCGGATGATCGAGGGCGAGCTCTATCAGCTGACGAAGAACGGCGACGCCGACATCACCGAGGACGAGCATTTCGACATCATGCGCCGCAAGACGGCGCACCTGTTCGGCGGCTGCGCGCAGATCGGCGGCATGCTGAACAAGCTGCCCGGCGAGCGCTCGCAGGCCCTGTGGGAGTACGGCTTCAATCTCGGCATGGCGTTCCAGATCGTCGACGACCTGCTCGACTTCACCGGCGACGCCGAGGCGGTCGGCAAGCCAATCGGCAGCGACCTGCGCGAAGGAAAGGTGACGCTGCCGCTCATTCACCTCCAGCAGCACGAGCACGACGGCCGCGGAGCCGAGATCGTCCGCGACGTGATCGCGTCGCGCACGGTGACGCCGGAGATGTGGCACGAGCTGCAGCGGGCGCTGAAGGAGCATGCCTCGATCGACTACGCCTATCGCCGGGCCGAGGACTTCGCCGAACGCGCGAAGAAACCGCTCTACATGTTTCCGCCCAGCTCCGAGCGCGATGCGCTACTGGCGCTTCCTGATTACGTGCTCGCGCGTGATCGTTAAGAAGCCCGTCATGGCTGATCGCTGATGGCTGATGGCATATGGTCAATGGCAGAGGGTTAACGGCCTTCGACCTTTGCCCATAGCCATCAGCCATCAGCCCTCAGCCATGACGCAATCTTTTGATCCCCACGCCCGTCTCAAGGAACTTCGTGACGCCATCCGCCATCACGAAGAGCGCTACTACGTCCACAACGATCCGGAAATCTCCGACGAAGAGTTCGACAGGCTGCTGCACGAGCTGGAGCAGCTCGAAGCGGAATACCCCGACCTCGTCACCGCCGACTCACCGACGCAGCGCGTCGCGGGGCGCCCGACCGAGGGCTTCGCCGCCGTCGAGCACCTCGTCCCGATGCTCAGTCTCGACAACGCGTACAACGAGGAGGAGCTTCGCGCGTTCGACGAACGCGTCCGGCGCGGCACGGGCACCGGCGGTGCGCCCGTGGCGTATGTCGCGGAGCTGAAGATCGACGGGCTCAGCATCGCGCTCACCTACGAGAACGGCACGCTGGTCCGGGGGGCCACCCGCGGGGACGGCACGCGCGGCGAAGACGTGACGACCAACGTCCGGACGATTCGCGCGATTCCGTTGTCGCTCCGTGATGGTCCAGCCGGCCGATTCGAAGCGCGGGGCGAGGTGTACCTGCCGCGCGCGAACTTCGAGCGCATCAATCGCGAGATGGAGGATGCCGGCGAGACCCCCTACGCGAACGCGCGGAACACCGCCGCCGGCACGATGCGCAACCTGAGCCCGGCGCTGGTGGCCCGGCGCGGCCTCGGCGCGTTCACCTATCAGCTCGTGGCTCCGCACGGGGTGGGTTCCCCGCAGAGTCACTCGGACACGCTGCGCGCGCTCGCCGCCTGGGGCCTGCCGGTCGAGCGGCATTGGCGACGCTGCGAGACCATCGACGAGGTCGCGGCCTTCTGTACCGAGTGGGCCGACAAGCGTCAGACGCTCGAGTTCGAGACCGACGGCGTCGTGATCAAGGTCGACGACCTCGCGCTCCGCCACAAGCTCGGTACCACCGCCAAGTTTCCGCGGTGGGCCACCGCGTTCAAGTTCCCCGCACAGCAGGCGACAACCACGCTCAAGGCGATCGAGGTGAACGTGGGGCGCACCGGTGCCGTCACGCCGTACGCGGTGCTCGAGCCGGTAAAGCTGGCCGGATCGACGATCGGCATGGCGACGCTGCACAACGCCGAAGACGTCGCGCGCAAGGATCTCCGTCCGGGCGATCGCGTGCTGATCGAAAAAGGCGGAGACGTGATCCCCAAGGTCGTGAAGGCGATCCTGCCGCCTCCCGACGGCGTGCCGCGCCGCGATCCGTGGCAGATGCCGAGCACCTGCCCTGAGTGCGGCAGCGCGCTCCATCGCGACCCGGAAGAAGTCGTCTGGCGCTGCGAGAACCCGTCGTGCCCCGCGCGCATCCGCCGCAGCATGGAGCACTTCGCCTCGCGGGGCGCGATGAACATCGAGGGGCTCGGGGCCTCGCTCGTCGACCAGCTGATCGAGCAGGAGCTCGTGCGCGAGTACGCGGACCTCTACCACCTCACCGCGACGCAGCTCGAGAACCTGGTGGTCGCGCCGAAGGAGCCGCGATCGGACCTGGCGCGAAGCGCCGACGGCGCGAAGGCGGCGCGCGCCGTCGCGCGCAAGCTCGGAAAGGTCGGTCGCAACGTCATCCAGGAGATCGAACGCAGCAAGGCCAACGATCTCTGGCGCCTGCTCTTCGCGCTCGGCATCCGCCATGTCGGCGAGAAAGCGGCAGCGACGCTGGCCCGTCATTTCCGGTCGATGGATCGCGTGATGTCCGCGTCGGTCGAGGAGCTCCAGACCGCACCGGAGATCGGACCGGTCGTCGCCGATTCCGTGCGCGCCTTCGCGAGCGAGCCGGTGAACCAGCAGCTCGTCGAAAAACTTTCTAAAGCCGGCGTCAAGATGACCACCGATCTGCCCGAGCCGACTGCCGAGCCTGCAGGGCCGCTGGCCGGCAAAACGTTCGTGCTGACCGGCACGCTCGAATCGATGACGCGCGAGGACGCGACCGAGCGTCTCGAACGGCTCGGCGCCAAGGTCGCCGGATCCGTCAGCAAGAAAACCAGCGTGGTGGTGTTCGGGAGCGACGCCGGGAGCAAACTCGAGAAGGCGCGTCAACTCGGCGTCGAAACCTGGGACGAGCAGCAGTTCCGGGCGAATATAATCAAAGACTGATGTCCCGGCGTTTCACGCTCGTCACGCTCGCGCTCACGGCCTTCGTCGCGTTCCTCGTCGGTGCGATTGTCGCCGGCGGTGTGGTCCGTTCATCGGTGTCGGCCGTCGTACCCGCCACGGCGGCGCCTGCGGCTCGACTGGCGCGCGCCGCGGCGCCGGCGATGGGCCCCCTGGTCAACTTTGCAGACGTCGTCGAGCGGCTGAACCCGGCCGTCGTGAACATCGACACCACGACGCGCGGATCGGATCGGCGGCGGCGGAACCGGCCGCCGGCGCCCGGCGATCCGTTCGACGCGCCGTTCGATTTCGGCGCACCGCGGGAGCGCGATACGCCGCGCCGCGGCGCCGGCAGCGGCTTCGTCATCGATGCGGACGGCAGCATTCTCACCAACAACCACGTCGTCGATCGCGCCGAACGGATCACGGTGAAGCTCTCCGACGGCCGCACGATGCGCGCGCGGCTCATCGGCGCCGATCCCGACACCGACATCGCGCTGATCAAGGTCGACGGACAGAGCGGGCTGCCGGTGGCGCCGCTCGGTGATTCCGCGTCGCTGCGCATGGGTGAGTGGGTGTGCGCGATCGGCAACCCGCTCGGCTACGAGCACACCGTCACGGTCGGCGTCGTCAGCTTCCTCGGCCGGAAGCTGTTCGACATGAGCCTCGACAACTACATTCAGACCGACGCCGCGATCAACTTCGGCAACAGCGGCGGCCCGCTGATCAACTCGCGCGGCGAGGTGATCGGGATCAACGCGGCGATCAGCTCGCGCGCCAGCAGCATCGGTTTCGCCGTCCCGATCAACGGCGCGGCCGCCGTCCTGCCGCAGCTTCGCGCCCGCGGCCGCGTGAGCCGCGGCTACATGGGCGTCGGCCTGCGCGACGTCGACGCCGATCTCGAGCGATCGCTGAAGCTGTCGGTGGATCATGGCGCGCTCGTCCAGGACATCACCACGGGCTCTCCCGCCGATCGCGCCGGGCTGCGTCCCTACGACGTCATCACATCGCTCGACGACCGGCCGATCAGCAACGACGATCAGCTGATTCGCGAGATCTCGGCGCGCGCCCCCGGCACGGCGGCCCGGCTGCGGCTGGTCCGGGACGGCCGCGATCAGACGCTGACGGTCAAGCTCGCCGAGCGGCCGGCCCGCGAGCGCGCGGACAAGGCCGACAACACGCCGCCGCCGCCCGACCGCACCAAGAGCGACCCCGACGCGCTGCCGCTCGGTCTCATGGTCCGTGACATCGATCGCCAGACGGCCGACCGGTTGGAGCTCCCGCGCCAGGTGCACGGGGTCCTGATCACGCGGGTCGAGCCGATGAGCGCGTCGTTCGACGGCGGCATCGAGCGCGGTACAGTGCTGCTCGAGATCAACCGTCAGGCGGTCGAATCGGTCGCCGACTACCGGCGTCTCGCCCGCACCGCGCACCCCGGCGACATCCTCACCCTCTACATCTACGCGCCGGACCTCGACCAGCGGCAGCTGAAGACGATTCGCGTCGAGGAACGGTGATCGTACCGTTCGCCCGCTAGTCCATGCCGAAGTCACGCATCCTGGTGATAGACGACGAGGCGCCGATTCGCGACTCGTTGAAGATGACACTCGAATACGAAGGGTACGAATTCATCGGCGCCGCGACCGGGCAGGAAGGCCTCGCGCTGGCCGAGCGCGAGGCGCCCGATCTCGTGCTGCTCGACGTGAAGATGCCGGGCATGGACGGCATCGAGGTGCTCGAGCGGCTCCGCAACATGAACGAGGCGCTCCCCGTCGTGGTCGTGTCCGGCCACGGCACGATCAGTACCGCGGTCGAGGCCACCAAGAAGGGCGCCTTCGATTTCATCGAAAAGCCGTTCGCCAGCGAACGCGTGCTGGTCAGCCTGCGGAACGCGCTCGACTCGCGGCAGCTGCGCGACGAGAACCGCTCGCTCAAGAAGGCGGTCGAGATCCGTCACCAGATGATCGGCGAGAGCAATGGGCTGAAGCAGGTGATGGCAGCGGTCGGCCGCGCCGCGCCGACCAACGCCACCGTGCTGATCACCGGGGAGAGCGGCGTCGGCAAGGAACTGGTCGCGCGCACCATTCACCGCACCAGCCTGCGCAGCCGCGAGCGGTTCGTACAGGTGAACTGCGCGGCGATCCCCGAGGAGCTGATCGAGTCCGAGCTCTTCGGTCACGAGAAGGGGTCCTTCACCGGCGCGACCGAGAAGCAGGTCGGCAAGTTCGAGCAGGCCGACCGCGGCACGATCTTCCTCGACGAAGTCGGCGACATGAGCGCGAAGACACAGGCCAAGGTGCTGCGCGTGCTGCAGGAAGGCGAAGTGGAGCGGCTCGGATCGGCGCGCACGGTGAAGGTCGACGTGCGCGTGATTGCCGCGACCAATAAGAACCTCGAAGAGGAGATCGAGAAGGGGCACTTCCGCGAAGACCTGTACTTCCGCCTCGCCGTGATCCCGATCCACGTGCCGCCGCTGCGCGAGCGGCCCGAGGACATCACGCCGCTGGTCCGCCACTACATGGACTACTTCAGCCGCGAGAACAACGTCCGGCCGAAGCGGATCACACAGGCGGGGCTCGACGCGCTGACGCGCTACCGCTTCCGCGGCAACATCCGCGAGCTGCGGAACACCGTCGAGCGGATGATCATCATGACCGGCGGCGACACGATCGACGTCGCGGATCTGCCGGAAACGGTGCGGTCGCCGGCGGCGTGGTCCGGCGCGGGGCCGGCGGCGCCGAAACCGGCCGGCGACAACGAGGCGGCAAAGGCGGGGACGCTGCGTGAGTTCAAGGAGAACGCCGAGCGGATGTTCCTGGTCGGCAAGCTCCGCGAGAATGGCTGGAACATCTCGAAGACCGCTGAGGTGATCGGCACGCCGCGCAGCAATCTGTACAAGAAGCTCGAGCAGTACCAGATCAGCCAGGAGACGGACGGATAGGAGCGGAGTGTGGGACCGATGTGCCCATAGGCCCACCCCGCCCACCCCATGGGCCTATCTGTCCGACACTCCAGGGGTACAATCGGGACGTCGCAGTGAGCCAGACGGCCGCCGCGCCGAAGCGCCGCAAGGCGCGAAGGCGGGAGGAAAGTCCGAACTCCGCAGGGCAGTGCGCCGGGTAACGCCCGGTCAGGGCAACCTGAAGGACAGTGGCACAGAAAACATACCGCCTCCGGTACGGGTCGCGGTGATGGGGGTCGGGAATCGTTGCGACCGGGGTCGGGAATCGTGTTCAGCCGTCGTGGTAAAAAAACGATTCCAGACCTCTTCGAGCGATTCCCGACCCCCGTCGTCGGCGCCCCTTACCGGCGGTAAGGGTGAAAAGGTGCGGTAAGAGCGCACCGCGCCCGTGGTGACACGGGTGGCAGGCAAAACCCCGCACGGAGCAAGACCAAATAGGGGGACTGGACGGCCCGTCCGATGGTCCCCGGGTAGGTCGCTCGATCCTGTCAGCAATGACAGGGCTAGAGGAATGGTCGTCGTCGCGCCGCCGCCCGCACGGGTGACGGCGTGAAACAGAATTCGGCTTACGGCTCGCTGCGATCTTTCTTCCTATGAGAACAGCCCTGATCGCCGTCCTTGTCTCCATGTCGATCGCGCTCGTGGGATATCAATTCTCGGGCCGCGCCGGCGCGCAGAGCTCGCCGGGGCAGATCCGTCCGCGTCCGGCCGAGGGACGCGATCCCGAGTTCAGGCCGCCGACCATCCGCGAGTACAAGCCGAAGTCGCAGCTCGTGACGCCGGAACACCCGGTGCCGCGCGCGAAGTTTCCCGTTGTCGACATCCACAGTCACCAGTCGACGCCGATCTCGGCCGGCGAGTTCGACCGCGTAATGAAGGGCATGGAGGCGAACAACCTTCAAGTGCTCGTGAACCTGAGCGGCTCGTGGGGCGACCGGCTGCGTCAGGGAATCGACGCGATCAAGGCGAGCAAGTACAAGGACCGCATGGTGCTGTTCGCGAACGTGAATTTCCGCGACGTCGGTCCCGGCTTCGGCGCAAAGGCGGCCAAGCAGCTCGAGGGCGACATCAACGCCGGCGCAACGGGCCTGAAGGTGTTCAAGGACCTCGGCATGTTCGATCGCAAGAGCGACGGCAGCCGGCTGCAGGTGGACGATCCCGAGCTCGATCCGATCTGGGAGACGTGCGCGCGGCTCAATGTCCCGGTGCTGATTCACATCGCGGAGCCGGCAGCGTTCTTCGAGCCGCTCGATTACACGAACGAGCGCTGGCTCGAGCTCTCGCTGTATCCGGATCGGCGTCACCAGACCGGCGTACGATTCGAGCAGCTGATGACCGAGCGGAACAACATGATCCGCAAGCACCCGAACACGAAGTACATCCTCGCGCATTTCGGGTGGCACGCGAACGACCTGGCGCGCGCCGGCAAGCTGCTGGATCAGAATCCGAACGTGTTCTACGACGTCGCCGCCGTGCTCTACGACTTCGGCCGTCAGCCGCGCGCCGCCCACGAGTTCTTCGTGAAGTACCAGGACCGGATTCTGTTCGGGAAGGACAGCTATCAGCCGGACGAATACCCGTACTACTGGCGCGTCTTCGAGACCAACGACGAGTACTTCGACTATTACCGCGACTATCACGCGTTCTGGAAGCTGTACGGCATCGGGTTGCCCGATCAAGTGCTCCGCAAACTCTACAATGGCAACGCGTTGAAGCTGGTTCCGCGCCTGCCGCGCGTGGCGTTCGAAAAGTCAGCGACGCCCTAGCGGGCGTGGCTTTTGCTTCGGACCTCGGCACTATATGGCTTCTTATCTGGTCACCGGCGGCGCCGGCTTCATCGGATCCCATCTGACGGAGGAACTGGTCAGGCGCGGACATCTCGTTCGAGTCGCCGACAACCTGAGCACTGGCAGACGCCGCAACCTGGATCACATTTCTGACGTGGAGTTCATCGAGGGCGACCTCGCAAACATGGACGTCGCCACGAGAGTCGTCCAGGGGATGGACTTTGTTCTCCACCAGGCAGCGATCCCGTCGGTGCCGCGGTCGGTCAACGATCCGATCACCTCGAACCGCGCCAATGCGGACGCGACGCTGAACGTGCTGGTCGCCGCGCGCGACGCCGGCGTCAAGCGGCTGGTCTTCGCAGGCTCCTCGTCGGAGTACGGCAACGCGCCGACCTTGCCAAAACGTGAAGACATGCCACCGAGCCCGCTGTCGCCGTACGCGTTGCAGAAGGTCACCGGCACCGAATACTGTCGCATGTTCACGCGCCTGTACGGCTTCGAGACCGTCGTCATCCGCTACTTCAACGTCTTCGGACCGCGCCAGGACCCGGGCTCGCCGTACTCCGGCGTCATCTCGCTCTTCTCGACCGCGCTCATCGAAAGGCGCCAGCCGACGATTTACGGCGACGGCGAACAGACCCGCGACTTCACCTATGTCGCCAACGTCGTCGACGGCGTGCTGCGCGCGTGCACCGCGCCGAAGGCAGCCGGCGAGGTGATCAACGTCGCATGCGGCATTCGCATCTCGCTCAACGAGCTGCTCCGCGTGATGAGCGGCATCGTCGGCACCAGCGTTCAGCCGATTTACAAAGAGGAGCGCGCCGGCGATGTCCGCGATTCGCAGGCCGACATCTCGAAGGCACAGGAGCTTCTCGGATACACGCCGACTGTGGCGCTCGAAGAAGGGCTGCGCCACACGCTCGACTGGTGCCGCAGTGAAGCGGCCACACCTGCTTCCCGCTAGAAGAGGCTAACCAGGCGGGATCGGTCCGCAGGCTTGCGGTTTCGGTTATTTGCGTTCACCGCTCGCACACGCGCAACATGTCGGTTGATCATGCGCGCCCTGGTGGCGATGCTGCTGCTCTTGCTCGTCAATGCGCTCGCGCCGGCGTCCGCGGCGATCGGCGGGCAGGAGGTCGTGGGTGAACCCGCCATCGTCGGCTACGTGCTCGCGCCCGATGGGACGCCGGTGTCGGGCGGAGCGGTCGTCGCTCGGTCGGGCTTCTTCTCGACGTCGGCGTCAATCGACGGCACCGGCCGATTTCGTCTGGTCCCGAGACGAACAGGGTCGCACCAGCTCTTGGTCACTGTTCCAGGACTGCCGCCGTATCGCGCCACTCTGAACATACCGGACTCGAGATCCATGCGGCTGCCGGTCATTCGACTCGTGTCTGGCGCGTATTTTCGCGTACGACTCGTGTCGCCCGAGGGCGAGCCGATCACTGCGCCACGGCTCCGTGGACGGGTGTTCGACGCGAGTGGGCAACCGATTGTCGACGGGCTCGACGATCGGATCTCAGATTCAGCCGACAACGACGGCGCCACGACAATCGGACCGCTGCCGCGCGGCATCATGAGCGTGGCCGTGGATATGCCTCTCTTTGCGCAGACGCGCTTGCCGGACGTCAACGTCGGCGAAGAGGCGCGCGTTGTGGACGGCGGAACGATCACCATCCAGCAGCCCGGCGGCGTTCTCCACGTCGATGTTCTCGACGGCATAGGCGCCCCAGTTCCAAATCACGAAGTCCGGCTCACAGATCCTCGTCCGCGATCGCCGTTGGTCTTCCCGCCCGTACGATCGAATCAGCAGGGGCGCGCGACGTTCGACCGGCTGGCCGCAGGACGGTACCGCGTGTCGGCGACAGCGGCAGACCGGTGCGCCAACGTGGTGCTTTCGACCTCACGAGTCGCGGCGCTGTCTGGCAGCGGCGCGGTGGAAATGCCGCTGGTTGTAGGTGGTCGCGCGACGTTCCGCGTCACGTTACCGTTTGGGCCCGCAAGGGGCGTTGAGATTCTCGCGTCGCCCGACGTCCCGCCGCCACCAGTCCCGTTCGCATATCGCTCGAGCCCGGTCGGGTGCCGCGGTACGACCGACGCCGACGGGCGGGTCACGCTCACGAATTTCCCGCCAGGGCCGGCGCGCATCGATGTCCGCATGACCAACTCGACGTATATACGGCAGATCGCGGTGCCGTCCGACAACCAGGAGGTAGCCATCGTCATCCCCGACGGACTCCTGTCGGTACATGTTGTCAATGCGGTCACGAACCAGGCGGTCTCGGGCGCGACAATCACCTGGACTGGACGCGGCGCGCGTGTCGAAGCAACGTCCACGGCAGCGGGTGACGCGCTGCTCGAAGGTGTTGGAACCGCGCGGGGAACGCTCGCGGCTTCGGCGCACGGATATCAGTCGGCCGAGGAACCACTGACCGAACCGCCGGCCCTTCCACACACCATCGCGCTCACGCCGCTTCCACCAACCCCGAATCTGCGGGTTCGCGTCGTCACGCCATCCGGTGAGCCGCTGCGCAATGCGGTGGTCGAGCTCATCTCCGCGAACCCGGCCGCCGTGCCGCGCATCGCGTCCACGGACGGCAAGGGCGTCGTCACGTTCTCCGACGTGCCGTCCGGATCGCTTCAGCTGATCGCGCACGGCGATCGATTCGTGACGTCGACGATGCGCGTCGGGGAAGACCCTCCGAGCGAGATTGTCTTCACGCTGTCGCGAGGCTATCGCGCGATCGCCAGCGTGGAGTTGCCGGCGACAGCGGGTCCACAAATCGTTCGCGTGACGAACGACGAAAACGCATCGATGGACAGCTTTCTCGACAGCGAATCGGACCGCCGTGTCGACCCGCCCGGCCGCTTGTCACTCGGCCCGCTCGCCCCAGGCGCGTACGTCATCGAACTGCATGGCGCTGGCGGACGCCGGACGGAACGTATCCGCATCGTCGACCGCGACGTGTACGCGACGTTGCGGTGAGACCCCGGCCGGGCCCTACATCGATTTTGAAAAACGCTATGAACCCTGCCTGCCCGCAAGCGCAGCCAGAATTCCGTTGAGTTGCTGCGCCACTTGTGCTGGATTGCTGACGTCGCGGAAGCCATTGACGGAGCACAACCTCGACGCGAGCGACGTCTGCGACGCTGCCGCTGTCGCCGCGTTGGGTGCGGCCGCGCTCGGCTGTGTCTGCTGGTCAACCGGCAGTTGAGTCGCATTTGTCGACGGTGAAGGGGTCACAGGTGCCGTCAGCGCCCCAGCAGTGGCGGCTTGAGCGGGCTGGCCGACAAGAGACGCATTCGTCGACGGTGAGGGAGTGCCAGTTCCCGACTGCGCGCCAGCAGTCGCGGCCGGATTTGAACCTTGAGGCGTCGAGGCGATATCGAATGCCACGGGATTCAGACCCATCGTGGATCCGAGGACGTTGACAGACGTTCCCCGGAGCTCGACGTGCAGGACGTCGCAGGACGACTGGGCGAGCGTCGCGTCGGTATTCAGACCGGCACGGCTGGCCGTGACGTCGAGCGGAAGCGTTACCTGGAACACGAGATTTCGAAACGTTCCATTCCCCGTCAGAGCCCCAGTCACGACCCCTGTCGTGACAATGCTGTTGCCCTGTGCGGCGGAGCTTTGGATGAGCAACGCCCCGCTGAACAGACTACCGAGATCGGCGACGCCGGTCACTGGCACGATCACGCCGACGCCCCCGTTCGAGGGTTGCGCGGGCAGGCTGGCGGACTGGCCGTGAAGGCTCGAGCCGCCCACGAAGAGAGCGACGACGATGAGAGAGATGGAAGCATAAGGCCGACCGAACGACATCTGCACTTCTCCTGTTGTGGTGTGCTGCGCCTGCAGCGTGTGAAGCCAGGGAACGGTGCACGGTCAGTGCCGTACGAACGCGTACGCAGGCTCCGCTGAGCGGAACACGTCATTCGGACGATCGGGGAGATACACGCGCTGAGCCGGCAGCGCGACTCTTTCGAGCGAGCGACGCAGCGGCGTGGCTTGCGGCTTGCACAAGATGTCCAATGAATCATCACAAACGGAAGGGTATAGGAGATTACTGATGAAGATTCCTCTGTTCATCTGTATCAGCATGGCATGTGCATCGACGGCGGTCGCGCAGGTCCCAGCGAATCCCACTTCAGGCACGGGTCAGACTGGCGTGACCAGCACAACGTCGCTCCCGTGCAGTCCGGTTTCGAGCGTCCAGACGGGATTGGTGCCGGGCAGTAATGGAATCTCGACGACGTTGACACCGACCGCACCGGCATCGCCCCTCTCGGCATCGATGAGCTCCAGTCTGTCGATGCCGACCAGCAGCACATACTCGCCGGGATCTGTGAGCTCTTCGATGGCGACGTCGCCGGGTTCGACGAGCATCACGACGTCGGTTGGAATCCCGGGGTCCGGAGTGTCGACGACCACTCCCGGCGCAATGCCGAGCGCAGGCACAGCTGTGAGCCCGATCGGAGGTAGTGGTTCCGCAACGTCGTTGACCAGAACCACGACGTCATCGATCGGAACAACGACGCCGACGTCTCCAGTGACGCTTCCCATGCCCACAACGATGACCTTCGGGCTGCCGCCGTGCCCACGGTAATGGGGCGCCAACGTGTGCGCAGCGTGGAGGTGACCTTCTGATTGAACGACTGCACGCGCGCAGCGGGCGCGCCCTATAGCCGCGGCCAGCTCGCGATGCTGCGCGCACGCGCATCCGGGATCGCGAAAGCCGAATGCCGGCGCTGGAGAGGGCAGCTGGCCTCGTGCAAAATCGCCTGGCGATCTCCGCAGGCCTGACTGCATTGCAGATCCGGCGTCACGTCGCGACTGGGCATTGCTTCGTGTTCGATGCCGTTGTCGCTCATGACAAGGTTTTACACTGCGGGGTGGCTTTGAAGTTATAGGGTGTCTGTGCGAAGGCGGCCCGTGACAGACCACGTACCCAATGCGCGTGCAGTGCTGATCTGGCGGTGGCTGGACGGCCTGGCGTGCGACGCACGCTATGCGTGTCGCGCGCTGGTGCGGCGCGATCGCGCCTCGAGCATCGCCGCGGTCGTCATGCTCGCGCTGGCGATTGGCCTGAACGGCATCGTCTTCACAATCGTCGACGCGATGCTCGTGCGTGGCTTTCCACTGGTAAAGGACAACGATCGGCTCGTGATGGTCCAGGAGATCTTCCCGTCCTTCGCCCGCGGCATCTCGTTTCCGGACTTCGACGAGTGGCGCGCACACGCGCGATCGTTCGAAGACATGTGCGCCGTGGCGTCCGGGCGGCGCGTGGCGTTCAGAGATCAATACGGCGGGCGGCCGGTGGATCTGACGATGTGGACCGTGTCCGCAAACACGTTCCGGCTGCTCGGCGTCGGACCCATGCTCGGGCGCGATTTCGCGGAGGCGGACCAAGCGGCCGGCGCGGCACCGGTCGTGATCCTGAGCGCCCGATTCTGGGCGACGCGCTTCGGCAAGAACGCCAGCGTTGTCGGATCGACGGTGTTCGTCGGCGGTCTGCCCGCGACGGTCGTCGGCGTGATGCCCGAGCGCTTCGAGTTCCCGCACCAGAGCAACTTCTGGACGCCGGCGGTTCGCACGCCGGAGCTCGAGCGCCGTGGCCCCGCGGGCGGAGGCTATTTGGCGTTCGGCCGTCTGCGCCCGGGCGCCACCGTGGAGCAAGCGCGCGTCGAACTGCAGACGATCCATCGGCGTCTGCAGGCCGCGTTTCCCGAGACGAACCGCGATCTGAAGATCGACGTCGTCGACAACGCGCACAATCACGCCGGTCCGAACGGGCCGCTGGTGTTCGGATCGTTATGGGTGGGCGCATGCTTCGTGCTGTTGATCGCGTGCGCGAACGTGTCGAATCTGACTCTGGTGCGCACCATTGGCCGAGCACGCGAGCTCGCGACGCGGATCGCCCTCGGCGCCGGGTTGTGGCGGATGCTGCGGCAGGTACTGATCGAAAGCGCCGTGCTCGCATCGGCTGCCGGCGTAATCGGGTGGTGGATCACATCCGTGGGTGTGCACGTGTGGGCCGACGCGACGGCGTCGCCTTTTCAAGTCGCCGACTACACCTTGAACACCAGGACGCAGGGGTACGTGATCGTCATCACAATCCTCGCCGCGGTCCTGTTTTCGGTGGGGCCGCTCTGCCACATCGCGCGACTTCGCGCCGGAACATTGACCGCCGCGGGCCACGGCGTGACGCAGCCGGTGCGGAGTCGGCGCCTGGCCGCGGTGCTGGTCGCCGGTCAGATGGCGCTCGCCATCGTGCTGCTGTCGGGTGCCGGTGTCCTGGTACGCAGCCTCGTCAACATCGTCGGCGCTGACACCGGCGTCCGCGCGCCGGAGCAGATCCTGGTCGCGACGATCAGGCTGCCCTCAGAGAAATTCGCGGCCGACGAGGCTCGACGCGAGTACCTCGAGCGGCTGAACGCGGAGGTGCCGGCCGTCGCTGGCATTCAGAGCGCGTCGCTGGCCAGCGCGCTCCCTGCCCAAGGCGATCTGGTGCAGCCGTTCGAGTTCGACGGCGTGCCGCCGCCCGCCACCGGCGAACAGCACGTTCAAGTGATCGCGGTCACGCCCGAGTATTTTCGTGTGCTCGAGGCGTCGATGACCTCGGGACGCGGGTTCACGCGCGACGACCGCGCGACGTCGTCGAGGGTCGCTATCGTAAACCAGAGCTTTGTTGAGAAATTCCTGCCGGACGCGCAGCCCATCGGCGCGCGCGTGCGTGTCGCCGCGCCGCGTCACCCGCGACAGCTGCGGCAGGTCGTCGGCGTCGTGTCGAACATCCTGGAGGGCGACGCGATCCGGCAGCAGTTCAAGCCGGTGCTTTACGTGCCGATCGCGCAGTCGCCGCCGCCGCTCGTCCATGTGCTGGCGCGCGCGCGTGTCTCGCCAGATCAGGTGGCACGCGCGCTTCGTGCGGACATCGAGCGGCTCGATTCGGACGTCTCGATCGAAGCGCTCATGACCCTGAAGGCGAGCTTCGCCTTCGACGGCGATTACATGGATCTCGACCACATGGAGCTTGGCAAGGGCGCGGCGGCAGCGCCGGTCTTCGCGGTGGTGGCGCTGGTGCTGGCGGCGATCGGCCTCTATGCCGTCGTCGCGCACTCCGTCAGCCAGCGGACGCAGGAGATCGGCGTGCGCATCGCGATCGGCGCGGCCGCGCGCGACATCCGGACGCTCGTGTTCCGCATCGGCATGACGCCGGTGTTGCTGGGCGTCGTGGCGGGGCTGGCCGCGTCATTGGCGTCGAACCGGCTGCTGCAGTCGCAGCTCGTCGGCGTGTCGCCATTCGATCCGGCGACGATCGTCAGCGCGCTCCTGTTGCTGACGGGCGTCGCGCTGACGGCGTGCAGCGTGCCCGCGCGGCGGGCGATCCGCGTCGACCCCGTCGTGGCGCTGCGCCACGAATAGATCCACGCTGAGCAGCATCCCTGAAGAGAACCCGCTTCAGGCTTATCATGACGCCGGCGTGATCAGCAGACGCACCTTGTTGTTGGGGGCCGTCGGTCAGTCGATCCGGCGCCAGCCACAGCGCGTGGTCGTGGTGATGTGCGACGGCTTCGGCGTGGACTACTTTACGGCAGCGTCCATGCCCGTGCTCGCACGGTGGAAGAGCGACGGCCTCTACAAGGCGGTCCGCGGCGTGATGCCCTCGGTCACCAACGCCAACAATGCCTCCGTCTGCTGCGGGACATGGCCCGCGGTGCACGGCATCACCGGCAACTCGTACTGGGACGCGCGCGTCGGCCGCGAGGAGTACATGGAGAGCGCCGCACTGCTGCGCGCGCCGACGCTGTTCGAGCGGGCGGCACGGCACGGCGTCAGGTCGGCGCTGCTGTCGAGCAAGAAGAAGACCGTCTCGCTGCTGCCGCGCGGTGCGGATGTCGTCCTGACTGCGGAGGCGCCGTCAGCCGAGTGGGTCGCGCGTCTCGGGCCGGCGCCGCCGATCTACAGCCGCGAGATCAACTACTGGCTGCTTCGCGCCGCGATCGATCTGCTGCAGCGGCGCCGCGACATCGGCTGCGTGTACGTCCACACGACCGACTATCCGATGCACACCTGGCCGCCCGAGGCGCCAGAGTCGAAAGAGCATCTGGCGCGGCTGGACGCGCTGTTCGCGGAGGCGATGGCGGCCGTGCCGGATGCGGCGTTTCTATTGACTGCCGACCACGGGATGCACCACAAGAGCCGCTGCTGGGACCTCGCCAAGGCGTGCGTCGACCGCGGCGTGTCCGTGCGGATCGCGATTTCGGCCGAACGCGATCGGTATCTCCAGCATCATCAAGGATTCGGCGGCACGAGCTGGGTCTACCTGAATCGTCCGGGGGACGCCGAACGGGTAGCCGCCGCGCTGTCCAGGCTGACCGGCGTGGCCGAGGTGCTGGGTCGGGCGGACGCGGCGGCGCGGTATCACCTGATGGCCGATCGCATCGGCGATCTCGCCGTGTTCGGCGATCGCGACACGGTCTTCGGCGATCTCGACGAGGAGATGGAGGCGCTGCCACCGGAATACCGCAGTCACGGATCGCCGAGCGAGCTGGACGTGCCGTTGTTCGTGTTCAACGCGGCCGGGGCGCCGGCCGCCGACTACTTCGAGCACAACTTCGATGTAGCGCGCTGGCTCTATGCGTGAGAAGTCACGCGCCTTATGTGTCAGTGAACAGGATGTCGGGGATGCAGGCCTAGGCAGCCCTATGAACGAAAGCCTCTACACCGCGGGACGCGAGTTCGGCCTGGACGTTGCCGGCGAGGAATCGGCGGGCTTCGTCATCCTGCTTCAAGACAGCATCAAAGTGCGCGACCGTGAGTCCTCTGACGAACAAGTGGGATTGTTCGCCGGTGCAGAGTTCGGCAATCGGACGCATTTCCCTCTGCAGGTAATCTAATTCCGGAATCCAGGGCGGCGAGGTCCGGGCCGATTCGTGCAGTTGCTCGACGTTATCCATGAAGTGCATGTGGTCGGCGCGGCAGAGGGTCACCATGCGCTTCGCGGCGGGTACTCTCTCGAAGATCTCGTACATGCCGTCGATGGGAAGGCAGACATCGTTGTCCGCCACGAGAAGGAGAGTCGGAACGTCGCGGCTCCACTTGAACGCCAGCCTCGCTGGCAGAATCCCCGGCCTTGGATTCGAACTTCCGCCGGGCGCCAGCGCCACAACCGCCTCGATCTGATGCACCACGTCGGGAGCGGCAAGCGCTGTCCAGCCGCCGAAGCTGTGCCCCACGATTCCCACAGGCGCGGGCTTGAGCTCTGCCCGGGTCAAGACATAGTCGAGAAGAAAGCTGATGTCCGGAACGCGACTCGCAATCGCGGCTTCGGCTCGCGCGGCACGTTGTTCAGGGGTTTCACCATCTCGATGTGCGAGCTCGGGTGCGACGAGTTCGGAGTGATTCAGTCCCGCGACGATGTAGCCGTGGCTGGCCAGGTGATTCGTCAGGAACGTGTAGCCTCGGCGACCGCTGCCGCCGCTCGAATGAGAGAGCAGGATGATCGGGCAAATATCACTCGCGGCCGCTGGACGCCAGATGTCGCACGGGAAGGTGCGGTTGCGGGCGGCGTCGAACGCCTCCATGCTCCGCTCGTTCACCGCGAATCGGCCCGGGGCGAACGGCTCGTATGTCAAGCGGTAAATGATACGTCCTGTTGAGAGTCGCCGTGTATTCGCGAATGGGTGCGGTCGAGGCTCGATCTCCCCTGCGACTCTTCGCGGGTACCGCTCGAGCTGGCGTTCGAGCAGAGGGTCTCGCGAGTGGCACGTGCCGAACGCTGAGGTTCACCGACTCGTTGACGGACTCTGCGCACGCAGATAGTATTCCCATAGTCTGCCTATGGGTAAGCATGAGGGCGAGCGCGACGACATCCCGCCCGGCACGTTGTACATGCTGATCCTGAAGACGCTCGCGCGCGGCCCGATGCACGGCTACGGCATTGCGCAGCGGATCCATCAGCTCTCTGACGAAGTGCTGCAGGTCGAGGAGGGGTCGCTGTACCCGGCGCTCCAGCGCATGCTGCTCAAGGGCTGGGTGAGCGCGGAGTGGTGTCCGTCTGAGAACAATCGCCGCGCCAGATATTACGAACTCACCGCGGCGGGACGCCGCCAGCTCGCGATCGAACGGTCGACATTCAGTCGCGTCGTGAACGCCATCACACGGGTGCTCGAAACCGCTTGACCTGGCGGCGCATCGACGATGCGCAGAAATCGGTGGTTCCCATGCGATCCCTCGGCGAGCTGCGGCGGCGCCTCGTCGTGTTGCTCAGGCGCGATCAGTTCGATCGCGAGCTCCAGGAGGAAATGGATCACCACATCGCCATGCGTGCGCAGACCCACATCGGCGATGGAGCTGCGCCGATGGCCGCGCGGCAGAACGCGCGCCGGGAGTTTGGAAATTCCCTGCTCCTTCGCGAGCGGAGCCGCGACGCGTGGGGGCTCACGACCGTCGACGCGCTGCTGCAGGATCTTGCGTACGGCTGGCGGCAGCTGGGGCACCAGCCTGCCCTTACGGCGATGGCCGTGCTCACGCTCGGTGTCGGCATCGGTGCGACAACCGCCATCTTCGGGATCGTCAACGCGGTCCTGCTCCGGCCGCTGCCGTTCGACGCACCGGATCGGCTGGTGCGTGTCGTCTCGAGCAACCTGCAAGGCATCGGCGACAAGGCATCGTACCCGGACTTCGCAGACTGGAAGTCGCGGAACCATGTGTTCACGGCGATGGCCGCGTTTCACACTGACCGGTTCACGCTGACCGGCACACCAGGCGGCGAACCGCTGCATGCGTCCTGCGCCATCGTGTCGGCCGACCTGTTCTCGCTGCTCGGAGTCCGCGCGGCCCTTGGGCGTACCTTTCTGCCGGACGAGGATCGCCTCACCGGATCCACGGGAGGATTTGTCGCGATCCTGAGCCATCAGCTCTGGCTCGATCGATTCGGATCCGACCAGAACGTCCTCGGACGCACGCTTGACGTCGACGGCCGCCCATTCACCATCGTCGGCGTCATGCCTGCCGGCTTCCGGTTTCCCGAGGAAGCCGCTTCCGTCGATTTCTGGATCCCGGCCGCGATCGACTTCGTCAGGCGGCCAGGCACGCCGTCGATGGCAGAGGAGCGGCGCAACCACTACGTGACGGTCATCGCGCGGCTCAGGCCGCGAACACACGTCCTCGACGCGCAGTCGGACCTGGCGACGATCGTGCGGGGGCTGAACCGCGAGCATCCTGATATCGCTCCCCGCATTGTGCACGTTGTCCCGGAATTGGATGGCGTTGCCGGCGACGCGCGGCCGCCACTGCTGATGGTGTTCGCAGCCGTGGGATGCGTGCTCCTCATTGCGTGTGCGAACGTCGCCAACCTGCTCCTGGCGAGAGGCGCGGCTCGTCAGCGCGAGATGGCGGTCCGGGGCGCACTTGGCGCTGGACGAGCGCGGCTGGTCCGACAGTTGCTCGTCGAGGGGCTGCTGCTCGCCGGACTGTCCGGAGTCGTCGGTGCTGTCACGCTGTTCGGGACCTTCGGCTCGATCGTGGCGTTCGTGCCAGCGGCCGTTCCACGGCTGGCAGATGCGCACGTTGACGCGACAATGCTCCTGTTCGTCGTCACGCTTTCCGCTCTCACAGGTGTCGTGTTCGGACTGGCGCCCGCCTTCCAGGTCTCACACGTGGACATGACCGGGGCATTGAAGGAAGGGGGCCGGGCGCTCTCGACCGGTGCACACCACTCACGGCTGCGCCGAACGTTGGTGATCGCCGACGTCGCCATTGCCGCTGCGCTGCTCGTCGGTGCAGGTCTGCTCATCCAGAGTCTATGGAGCCTTGAACACGTCGACCCGGGGCTCAGGCCGGACGACGTGCTGACGTTCAAGGTAGATCTTCCGTACGTGCGGTATCCCGGCGCGCCAGCCCAGCCACGATTTTTTGAAGCACTGATGCAGCGGCTGCGGAACGTGCCCGGTGTGCGTACCGCAAGCGCCGTCCTGCCGCTTCCCATGGACGGCAATATCGGTACCGGTTTCGATATCGAGGGCCATCCGATGGCCGCGGCCCAGCGTCCGCTTACGCGCTACTCCTGGATCGAGCCGGAGTACTTCCGCACCCTTCGAATTCCGCTGCTGCAGGGTCGCGATTTCACTCTGCGCGACACGCTCGAGTCCACACCGGTCGTCATCGTCAACGAGACGTTTGCACGCCAGTTCCTTTCTGATGGCCGCATTCTCGGATTGAGAATTGCCCCGGGCATTGGCAACGGGTACCCACTGCCACCGATGCGCGAGATCGTCGGCATGGTCGGCGACGTCAAGACGCAAGGACCGATGAAGTCCGTTGAGCCCCTGGTCTACGTGCCGCTGGCCCAGAGCCCGTTGGGTAGCATGACCGTCGTCGTGCAAACTGCCCTCGACTCGTCGGCGATCCTGCCGGCGGTGCGCCAGGCGGTCGCATCGCTCGACCGCGCTCTGCCGATCTACGACGTGAAACTGCTCGACGAGTACGTTGGCGCGTCGAAGGCGGTGTCGCGATTCGTCGGGGTTGTGTTCGGATTGTTCGCGGCGCTGGCCCTGATACTTGCCGCCGTTGGCCTCTACGGTGTGATCTCGTATGCGGTCACGCAGCGGACGCACGAAATTGGCATCCGGATGGCCCTCGGCGCGCGAACGGCGGAAGTGATCGGCCTTGTTGTTGGCGAAGGCCTGAAGCTGACCATGATCGGCGTCTGTCTTGGGCTGCTTGCCGCGCTCGCGTTCGCCCGGACGCTGTCCGGGTTCTTGTACGGAGTGGCCCCGACTGATGTGCTGACGCTCGTGCTCGTCGGCCCGCTCTTGCTGATTGTCGCCATCCTCGCCAGCTACGTACCCGCGCACCGGGCCGTCAACCTGGATCCCACGGTGGCGCTGCGCGCGGAATGATGGACGGTTGCGTCGGCGTTCGTGTATCAGCACACGAGGCGCGGAGCGTGACCTCTCTCAGGAGCCATCAGCCGATTCAGGCCGCACAATCCGATCCCGGCATCCGTCGCCGCGCGAAATCAGGGGACGCGAAAGCACGAGGCGATGTTCGACCGCGGAGATGAGGATTTCGCGCGCGAACGCGACGCGATCCAGTGTAGGGTTATGTCATGGACGGAGGCGCCATGAACAGACGAACGATGATGACGACGCTCGCCGGCAGCGTGGTGGCGGTTGGATACGCCGGTCGCGCGAAAGCGGCGCCGGCGGCTGACGGGAACCTGCCGGTCGCGAGCGCGGACGCGGCGAAGGATTTTCCGGGCGCGAAGGAACTGCCGGATCCGAACACCAACTACAAAGTCGTGTTTTCCGTCGCCGCGAAAGTGAAAGACGACGAAGTACACCCGACTCTGAAGATGATCGGGCTTTACCTCAACACGCTCGCGCACAATGGGGTGCCGGCGAAGAATCGTCATATCGCAGCGATGTTCCATCAGGGCGGCGGCGACGCCGTGTTCTCCAACGAGGTCTACAAGGCGCGGCACAACGGCGTCGACAACCCGAACATCGCCGTGTTGAAGGAGCTGCACGAGGCAGGTGTCGAGCTCCGCGTGTGCGGGCAGGGTCTCATGGGAAAGAAAGTCGATCCGTCGCAGCTGCTGCCCGGCGTTCAGGCCGACCTGTGGGCGATGGTGACGATGGTCAATCTTCAGTCGCGAGGGTTCGTCCGAGTAGGCTGAGAGGCTACCTGATCGCCCGCGGCCCGATGACCAGGCTGTTCACGTCGCGCGTTTCGTCCGGCTCTCAGTCGAGTCCGATGTCGCACATATGCGACACGACGCGGAGCCGGGCCTCCGCGCCTTGAGCTGCGGGAGCAGTTGGTGCTTCAGTTTCCTCAGTTATCGGCCGGCCGCCGTCGGTGATATCTGCAAACCTTGGGGCGGAACGAACTTGTCGTATCGTGTGTGCGCAAAGAGAATCGCGACGATCGCTGCAAGAATTGCGACGGCCGCGTAAGTTACGAGGCGGCGCCGCCAATGGCGCGGCGCATGCGGCGGCCGAGCCTCAGGTCTCGCAGTCACCGGTTCGATGAACCGATAACCCCTCCGCGGCACCGTCTCGATGTATCGAGGGCTCGGGCCCTTGTCGCCAAGAACCGTCCGGAGGCGGCTGACGACGACGTCGAGACTGTGATCAAAGTTCACGTTCCTGTCGGGCCACAACCTGCGCGCGATCTCCTCGCGAGTGATCAATTCGCCGGGCCGCTCTAGCAGCTCACAGAGCAGGTCGATGGCCTGTCCGCTGAGCCTGACCGGCCGTCCTCGAGCCCTGAGACCCCTCCGCCGATCGTCAAACTCAAACTCTCCGAACGTCTTCACCACGGCAGAACCCCCATTTCCGAGCGGCTCGCGGTTCAGATCCTACATGCATGACAGTTTGCGAGGAAGAATTGAGGTCTTGTGAGTTGAATCCGCTTGTGTTGGATGGTCCGATGTCCGCACCGGATCGCGCGAGCGAACGCGATCTCGCGTGGAGGGCACACAAATGGTCAGCCTTCGGAGGGCAGCGGTGTGGGGAGGCGCCATCTTCCTGGCGGTGGCATTTGTCGCGGTTGGAATTTCGAAACTCGAAGGCGCCTCGGCAATGCGCTGGACCGAGAGGTTCAGGCAGTGGGGCTACCCCGCGAACGCTCAGTATGTCGTCGGCGTGTTCGAAATCCTCGGTGGGCTTGGTGTGCTGATTCCGCGGTGGAGGCGAGGCGCGTCGCTGACTCTCGGCGCCCTCATGATCGGTGCGTTGTGCACGCATGTCGTCAACGCTGAATTCCCGCGCGTCATTCCACCGCTTGTCCTTGGCGGACTCGCGTTTCTGATGTACTGGTCGCCGTCCGACAGGAGAAGAGACGCCGATCGGGAACAGAGTGTGAGGCCGTAGCCGCGGCCAGGATCAGTCGGAACGAGACGGAACTCTACTCAGCTCTGAGCACCACGTTCGGGTCCACTCGCGTCGCTCGCCAGGCCGGCAGCGACGCGGCCAGTCCGCCGGTACCAATGAGCAAACCGACCGCGCCGGCCATCGTTGGAAGGTCGCCTGGTGAGAGTCCAAAGAGCATCGCACGTGCCATCTGCGTCGTCGCGACGGCCAGCGGAATGCCGGCAAACACTCCTGCGGCCAGCGGCCCCACCGTGTCGCGCAGAACCAGCCGCAGAATCTGCTGCCTCGTCGCGCCGAGCGACACACGGATGGCGATCTCGTTTCTGCGGCTCACGACGAGATACGCGATGATCCCGTACACGCCAATCGCGACGATGGCGATTGCCAGTGCGCCGAACGCGCCCGCCAGCCACGCCATCGCGTGCTCGAGCACCAGGCGTTCATCGATCAGATCCTTGATCCTGGTGAATTGCACCGCGATCCGCGGATTCACGGCGTTGACACGCTGCGCGATACTCCGCTCCAGCACCGCTGACGGCAGGTTTGAACGAACGATCATCAGATACCCTTGCCGCACGTCGGGATCCTGCGCGATCGGCACGTAGGCGATGGACGGCATTTCTTCCTGCAGGCTCGCGTACTTCGTGTCTCCCACGCTGCCGATGATTTCGTAGGTCGCCTCCGGATAGCCCGCCTCGGCGATTGTGCGGATGGTGCTGCCGATTGGCTCGACCCCGCGCAGATACTCGCGCACAAAGCTCTGGTTCACCAGCAGGACACGCCGAGATTTCGCATTGTCGGAGTCCAGAAAATTACGTCCCGATCGAATGGGAATCTTCAACGTGTCGAAATAGCCTGGGCTGACATAAGCAAATCGAGCGGCATACTGTCGGTTGCCGCCTTCTCCGGGAAGCCTGAAGAAATGAAACCAGGTGCCACCCTGGACGGGCAGATGCGTCGTGGCCGCAGCCGCACCGACGCCGGGCACCGCGCCGATTTCAGCGGTCAGTCGCTGCTGAAGCGCGACGTGCTCCTCGACGGAGCGATCGTTCGCAGCAGGATCCGTGAACCAGACTGCGACGGTGCCGTTCCGCTCGAAGCCGGTGTCCACGGATGTCAGGTTGCGAAAACTTCGAACGAACAGCAGCGCCGCGACGACCAGCCCGAACGAAATCGCGATCTGTCCAGAGACGAGGGCGCTCTGGAGCCGCGTTCGACGACGGTCGACTGTCCTGGTGCGCGAAGCGCGGTGCATGGCCGCCGCCGGATCGACGATCGACACGCGCAGCGCGGGGACGAGGCCGAACACAATCGATGTCACGACAGCAACGACGCCGACGAACGAAATCAACCGCCAGTCGGCGGCCAGGTTCAGCGAGATCGGATTGGCCGATGTGGCGAGAAACGCCACGAGGGCAGCGCTCGACCACAGAGCCACCGGTATCGCGAGCAGTGCGCCCCCGGCTGCGACCAGCAGGCCTTCGACGAGCATCTGCGACACCAGGCGCACGCGCGATGCACCGATCGCGACTCGAACCGCGATCTCGCGCTGACGGCCGCCCGCGCGCGCCAGCATGAGCGTGGCGACGTTCCCGCAGGTGATGAGCAGCACGAGGCCCGTGAGGGCGAGCAGCAGCGAGAGCGACAGGCCGTGCGCCTCGCGAAGACGGCTCACGCCGCGGCCTGCCGGAATCACGCCAAACCGCAGCGCGCGGTACTTCTCGATGAGGTCGGTACCGTATCCGGCCGGAATCGTCGCCGCCAGCAATCCGGGGCTCAGCACGCGCATCTGCTCGTTCGCGTGCGCAATCGTCCATTCCGGTCTGAGACGGCCCATGACCGTGAGCCACCAGAAATCGCGCTGGTCGAGGAAGCGGGCCCGGACGGCAGCGGCGCAGGTCGGCAGGGCGATGTCGAATGTTTGACCGACTTCGAGGCCGGTGAATCGCGCCGGCGTCACGCCGACGACAGTGATCGGCTGCTCGGAAATCGTCAGCGTGCTGCCAATGGCCGAGTCGCGGCCGCCGAAGTACGTCTGCCAGAATCCGTGACTGATCACGGCCGGGCCGGCGCCGCATCCGCGCCGATCGTCGTCGGTCGTCAAGAGACGTCCGCGTTCGGGAACGATGCCAAGCGTAGGGAAGAAATCGCCGCTGACCCAGAGGCCGCGCGCCCGGTGAATGTCGGCGCCCTGGCCGACGAGAAACGTCGTGTTGCCCCACGCGAATATGCGGGCGAACGCCGTTTGCCGTGCGCGAATCTCTTCCCACAGCGGATAGGTCACTTCGGCGTTGAAGTCCTGCGAGACGCCGAACGCGTGAACGCCTTCGGCGCGCACTTCGGCCAGCTCCTGCGGATTCGCGATCGGCAGGCTTCGCAGTCGCAATGAATCGATCAGCTGAAAAATCGCGGCGTTCGCTCCAATGCCGAGGGCGAGCGACAGGATGACCACGCTGGCAAAAACAGGAGTGCGCGCAAGCAGCCTGGCACCGTATCGCACGTCACGGACAATGGCACCGGCGTCAGGCATTCTCATCCAAACGTAACATAAGGCCGCGCACGACCGACCTTTGAACGGACTCGCGCGTTGATGAAGCTAGTTGCGAAGGCGTCGGGCGTCGACACGGAAACCGCACGCAAGCAGGTCGTTGCGTCACAGGGAGGCTTCGCGACGGGCGGTTCACCCGTCCTGACGAAGTCGCCGATCTGGTGCTCTTCCTGGCTAAAAGGCATCGCGCGGCGCACATCGCGCCGACTCAGGCGCTCGGGTACGAGTGGCCCTCGCGCGCGCTACCGGCCGGGGTTCTTGCGCGCGACGGTTGTTGTGTCGACGAACAGCAACGCATCGAACGCGTCCTTCGGGGCGATGTTCTCGACGAAGGCGTACGGTTCGCCCTCCGGATACACCGCCCCAATCTGACGCGACCCTCGTGGTTGGTCGAACCACATTGGCGCGTTGCGCAAATCGAGCGCAAAGAGCGGAATGCCGGCGGAAGCCAGGGTGCCGTCGAGTGTCTCAGCTTTGGCAGGCGGCACGGTGAAACTCTTCAGACCACCGCCGCCTCGTGCCACGGCCTGGAACGATCCCTGGTTGAACGCA
>DATFWL010000193.1:0-7996 GCA_035259385.1 Vicinamibacterales bacterium
TCTGAGTGGCGTCCGCAACAGCAGTCGCCGGCGATGCATCAGGTCACGCTGTTCGATCGTATGCGCGTCGTTTCTTGATCTAAGTCAATGCGAGGCGCCGGGGCTGGCTGATAGGTTTCGTACGTGGCGTTACTTTCGCGAAAGCTGCTTGCGGATCCGGCTCAACGTTTCAGGGGACGTCCCGAGATACGAGGCGATCATCCGCTGTGGCACCTGGTTCGCGATGGCTGGGTAGGTCTTCACAAAGTCCAGGTATCGCTCCTCGACCGGCAGGCTCAGAGCATCGACGATGCGCCGGTCCTTCGCGGCCGCGGCCTTCTGGAACGCGATGCGGAAGTTGGCCGCGAAATGTGGCCCCCCGTCCATCATCTTCTGAAACCCCTTCTGATCGAACGCCAGGAGCTCGGCGTCGGTAATCGCGTCGATGTAACTCTCACACGTCGTGCCCCCCGTCAGAAAGGCGCTGTCACCGAGCCACCAGTCCGGCGGCGCGAACTGGAGGATGACTTCCTCGCCCTTGGCGTCGATCACATAGCTCCGCAGGCAGCCCGCGGCCACGAACGCCGCATATGGGACGGGCTCGCCGGCGCGTTGCAGAAACTCGCCTCGTCGAAGCGTCCGCGGAACGAACAACGTTTCGAGGAAATCGAGTTCCTTCGCCGAGTAGGGCGGCCTGCTTCGGCGTTCGAGGTATCTGCGGAGCGGATCGAATGCACTCATCGGTGTCCTGCCTCGACGACTGAGCGGAGCCATCTCGAATGCGCATTACTACCTTGCTAGCGACGGCTTCGATCGCACTCTTGATGGCGGAGGCCCGGATCCTAGCACGCGCCGACGGCCCGAACGTGTTGTATGAAAGGGCGGTGCATAACGCGGTTGAGCGGCTGCCCAGACGATCGCCTGTCGTGTCCATCATTGATGCCGATGAGGCCAGGCCCGAGGTCCGCGAGTCGTTGCTGAAACTCGACGCGTTCATCACGAAAGGGGGCAGGATCGTGTACGTCGTCAAGCAAAGCGCAGTCCTCGATGCGGCTTCGAGGGGATCGACAGTTCACGAGTGCATGCTGGCGTCGATCATCTGGCACGAGATGGCCCACATCAACGGGGCCGACGAACGCGGCGCTCGCCGGGCGGAGGAACAGTTGTGGACACAATTCGTCCGCGATTCGGCCGTGGACGCCATGACGGGGCTGCGCTACCTTCGGGCGCTGACGAGACGTCCGGACGATCGAGTCACCGCTGCGGCCGCCCCGGTCACTGCCTCAGCACGTGGCCGTGCCAGGCGTCGCGATCGCTCGTCGCGCTGAGGGGTTCCAGCGCCAGGAGACCGGCGCGGCCGATCGAATGTCGCAGGAACTGCACTTCAGCCAGCGCCGCCTCGGTATCCGCGTCCTTCGGCACATCCAGCCCCGCCGACCGCGCCATCAGCCGCCCCTTCGCGTGCGCCGACAACTCGAGTTGGAGCCGCAGCAGGCAGAACATGTCGGCCACGACCGGTCCCGGAAAGCGCGTCCGGAGCCGCTGGAGGTACGAGGCGAAATGCGTCTCATGGAAATGCTCGGACGTGACGAGATCCAGCAGCTCGACGTCGAGATCGAGCCCGGCGCCTACCCAGTCGCGCGTCGAGCGCTCGCTCCAGTCGAACACCCGCACGACGATGAGCGGGACGACGAGGAGGAGGAGAAGCATGTTCATGACGGGCGGCAGGATCGCGATGTTGAACGCGGCATGGATCGCGACGGCCGCGATCCAACCCGGGAGGAACGCACGCGCCGCGCGCGCGCCGTGCCGCATCGACAGCCGCTGCGCGATGATGGCGAAGACTCCGGTCGCCGCCCCGTGCAGGATCGCGGTGCCGAGCCCCCGGACGATCCAGACGAGCGCTGGTGCATCCGGCCGTGACGCCAGGTAGACCCAGTTTTCGGCAAGCGCGAAACCCGTACCGACCGCGAACCCCTGGATCGCGGCGTCAACGGGAAACCCCACCCGGCGGCCGGCGACCAAGGCCACGATGAAGGCGCTCTTGAGCGATTCCTCGAGCAGCGGCGCCACGACCCGCTCGATCGTCCGGCTGCTGACGCTGAACGGGAGCGTCCCCGGATGCAGCCACACGCTGGCGAGAGCGGCGGCCCCGCCCGCCGCAATCGCGGCGGCGATCGCGCGAGGGCGCACCAGCTTGAAGCTGTCCATCATCAGCAGCGCGACCAGGAATAGGAGGACCGGCGTGAGCGCCAGCGCCGCAGCGATCATGACGCGATCACCGGAGGATCTTGAGCGAGAACATCGCTTCGTGCCGCGGTCCGGTGGCCGCGCGGACCGCGGTGGCGCCGCCGATCGAGATTGTCATGTCGAGAGCGGACAGCACCCCGAAGCGGAAGTCGAGCTGGGCGCCGACATCCGCAGCCTTCTCAAACGCCTTACCCGAGGCGTCCAGGTTCGTCAGAAGCCCGCCGGCGAACACGGCGGGCCTCATCCACGCGGCGTAAAAACCCGGCGTACCCACGTGCTTGAACCGCACCGGCGGCAGGTTGCACTCGATCATGGATTTCACGAAGTTCCGGCCCGGGATCTCGTTGATTTCCGCGCCCGGAAACGAGAAGTACTCGCGGTATCGTTTCTCGTCCTTGTGATCGACCCAGTTGTTGCCGAACCCGCCGAAATAGAAGTTGGCAAAGGGTTCGGTCGCTGACGTGGGCGACAAGCCTCCGCTGCTGCGAACCCACAGCGACGAGTGGCCGGCCGGGAGCGCCCAGCCGCGATCGAACGTGCCGTACAGTTTCGGCACGACCAGCCCATGCACGATGTCGCTCCGGCCCCCGATCGACCACTTCCGGCCGGTCTCCTCATCGACGTACCCCAGCGAGTTGCGCACGTCCGAAAACCGGAGGCGCGCTTCCACGGTCCCAAGCCGCCGCACGTCGACCGCGACGGTCTGATATTCCGGGAGCCGGTCGAGGTTTCCCGAGTACGACGCGTCGATGTCCAGATCGAGGCGGCGAGGCTCGTCGAAGATCAGCGTGCTGCGGTGACCGGCGCCGAACAGGTATCCCTTGCGGCTCGTCTTGGTCGGGCCGAACAGGTCGTAGAAATCCGCGCGGTTCCACTCGGCGCGTCCCCGCCAGTTGTACCGCTCGTACTGGCCATCGAGGTGCACGCGCTCCGAGGCGGGCACCGACCCGCCGCTCACGGCGGCGGTCAGCGACGCGCGATTGAGCTGCAAGGGATCCGAGAAGTTCACGCGCATCCCCGCCGCGCCGGTCTCTTTGTAGCCCTGGAGCACGGGGTACAGGGATTCGAGCCGCAGCCGACGCGCGATCCGGTACGGCGCCGTCTGCTTGGGCATCGAATCGAACGGGATCGCCGCCGGCGAACCGACGTTCCACGTCTGGAGCACGGGCTGCTCCGCGGCGAGGCGTTCGCCCATGAACGTGATCGCGCTGACGTCGTCCAGCTTCGTCGGCGAGATGACCGCCGGCAGGAAGCCGTTCCCCGTATAACGAAACACGAGAAGCCGATCGCCCCCCAGCGGCACGGGGCGGAAGAAGCCGCCGTCCGTGTTCGTCATCGCCGCCACGTCGTGCGTCTTCAGGTCGTAGCGGAAGATGTTCGATACGCCCGTGTAGTACGAGCTGCCGTACAGATACCGGCCGTCCGGGGAGAACACGAACCCCGACGGAACCGACGGCCCGAAGTCGAAATGCGCCGCAGGCGTGAGGTTTCCCTTCAGCAGGCCGGCGATGGGCAGTATGCGGACGTCCTGCTGGCCCGTGGGCTCGCCGAACGAAGCCGACAGGAGCTGCCCGTCCGGCGAAACGTCCAGGTCATACACGATCGTGCCGTAGGGGAGTGAGGCGATCTGCTGCCAGTCACGATAGGGCGCCGGAATGCGGACGATCGTGCTGATGCCGTTCAGCGTCCGGACTCCCCAGATCGATCGGTCTGCGGAGTCGAAAGCGAGGTCGCCGATGCGCGCGTCCTTCTGGAGCAGCGTGGCACGGTGGGACGCTGGATCCAGCGACACGAGATCCCGGTGCGACCCGTTGTCCGTCGTGTAGAACAGCGTGTGCGTGCCGGGGTCGAACGCGAGCGAGGTGACGGTGTAGATCACCGGTCCCTTGATATCGACGATCTTCTCGAGCTCCCCGGACGACAGGGAGATCGCGCCGACATGGGCCACGACGCCAGGGTAGTTGAACGCCGCGTAGACCTTGTTCCCGCGTTCGTCGTAATAGGCGCGTGACACGGATCCGAGCGCGCGCGAGGTCACGTCGCGGAAGGGCGTCAGCGGATACTTGCGGATCTCCTCGAGGTTGCGCCGCTGGAACGCCTCCTCGTCCGCCACCCAGTCCTTCCAGGCGTCCTCGAGCCTCACGCCGAAGACGTGGCGGAATTGCCCCGAGTAGTACGCGCGGCTCCCGTCGCGCCGCGATACCCACTCGACCAGCTTCTCGACCGAGTAGCGTCGCGCGAGCCAGGTCATGAAGCGCGCCCCGTACAAGTACGAATTGATTTGGAGCTGAAAGTCGACTTTCGTGCCTTCCGAAACGAGCCCGAGCGGATCGTACGGGGGCGTGCCGTCGCGCACCATCGAGCGGAACACCATCTCGTCGTAGCCGCTCTGCACGCGTCCGATCCCGCCCGCCATCCAGGTATCGGCGAAGACGGCAATGCCCTCCTCGTACCAACGCGGTGTCGCCACTCGCGGCGTCGTCAGGAAGAAATAGAGGATCGACTCCGGCTGCTCGGCGACGGGATCGACCTTGCCCCCAAATAGCCGCCGGAAGCGCCGATCCGACCGCGCCGCCTGGTCCATCGTCGCGATGTGCACCATCTCGTGGTTCATGATGGTGTTGAGCCGCTCGTTGGCCGCGAGCGTCTCGAACGCGAAACTGAGCGGCGCGATCTGGACGGTCAGGAGGTTGCGGGGGACGACCGTGGCGGCGGCGTTGCCGCTGTCGGAGAAATCAACGAGAAGAACGGTCGTTTTCTCGCGCGCATCGAGTCCGAACAGACGACGCTGGAAGGCGAGCGAGTTGAGGAACGTCCGAGCCGCGTGCGGGACGAGATAGCCCTCGCTGCCGTCGAAATAGACGATGCGAAACGTGGCGAGCTCGATCGCGGTGAGCTGGGCGTCGGCGCGACGCGGGACGGCGACGACCAGCGCGGCGACAAGCCAGCATCGCGCGATCCAGGCGGTACACCGCCCGCGCCGCAACCAGCCGTTCAGGTGCATGGGGTAGCGGCGCGATACTACACGAAAACGGGGCGGCCGCATCCTGAACGCGGGCCGCCCCGCCGATGATCCGGCGCGGTGTTACCTTTCAGACAGCGCCGCCTCGAACTGCGCGCTGCCGAGCGAGGCCACGAACCCCTTGCTCTGGAACGCCGCTTCCATCGCCTGGCTGACGAGCGCCTGCTGCAGGCTGGAATCGCTCAGAGCCTGGAGTATGGCCGTATTCGCGAATGCCTGCCGTATGGCGGGATCCGCGATCGCGCTCTGGAACTCGGTGCTCTTCAGCGCCGCCATGATGCTCGCCTCGCCGAACAGCGCCCGGAGTTCAGCCTTCGACATCGACGCCGTCAGCTCGGGCGCCGCGAGCGCCGCCTCGAGGTTGTTCGCGGCGAGCGCCGCGCGGAAATCCGAACGAGCGAGCGCTGTGATGAAGTTGCTGTCCGCGAGCGCCGCCCTCAGTTCCGACGACGTCAACGCCGACTGCACGAGCTCGCTCGACAGTGCGTCCCTGAATCCGGCGCTGGTGATCGCGGCGTAGATCTCCGGCGCCTTCAGCGCGTTCTGCAGGGCCGTGTTCGACAGCAGCTTTCGCGCGTTCGGATCGGCCAGGAGCTTCGCGAACACATCGCTTTGCAGGAACTGCTGCGCCGACTGATCGCCCGTCACGATGTCGGACGCGCCGATCTGGGGGGCCTGCGCACGCTTCGCCGCGCCGATCGCTCCCGACGTGCCGCCGTTGATTGGCGGGAAACCCACGATGGCGAACGTCACGAGAACAGCGGCCGCAGCAGCCGCCACGCCCAGCATCGCCTTCTTAGCCATGGTCATCACTCCTCCTGACAAAACTGGTGTCCGGTCTCTTTCACGCGTGGCCCGCCCCTGGAAATGCGTCAGCGTTCCCACCCGATCCATCACGCTCCTGGCGAGTCCCTCCGGTGCGTCGGGTTCGTTCAGCTCGTCGAGCGCCAGGGCGAGCCGATCGTAGTCGTCACCCTGGCCGTGCTCATCCATCTCGTCGTCTGGAAACTTGCGCGTCATATTGCCATCCAAACAGCAGCTGCCCCAGTCGTTGCCGCGCGGTGTAGAGCCGCGATTTCACCGTCTTCACCGGCAGGCCGCCGACGGCCTCGCCAATCTCTTCGTAGGACAACCCCGCGTAATGCCGGAGCACGATAACGGCCCTCAGATCCGCCGGAAGCGCCAGCAGAGCCCGCTGCACGTGCCGGCGCCGCTCGGAGGCCTGCAGCGCCTCGAGCGGCCCCTCCGAGAGATCGACCTGCGTCTCGGCGGGCTCGTTCGAGTGTCGTCGTCCTCGCAGAACGTTCAGGCACTCGTTCACCAGAATCCGATAGATCCAGCTGTAAAAGCGGTGCCGCGGATCGTAGCTTCCGAGGCGCTGATACACTCGGACGAAAGCGTTCTGCGTCGCATCCGCCGCGTCGTCGCGGCTGCCGAGCATCCTGGCTGCCACGGTGAACAGCACCCGCTGGTGTCGCTCGATCAGGAGCTCGAAGGCCCGGTGATCGCCGCCCAGACTCCGCTCCACGAGGACTACGTCATCCGCGTCTTGTGATAAATACACGGAACTCCGCGAAAAGTTGGCGCGTGGGAAAACGACCTCTTATAACACGACGATGGTGTGGGAACTTCGGATCACGAGGGACAGCGGGGAGACGACCCGCATTGGGCTCCAGGGACGGCTGAGCGGCGCGACGAGTCCGCAACTGGCGGCGGCCCTCGGCGAGTCGATCGCGGCGGGAAGCCGGCGGATCGTATTGGATCTGAAGGATTTGAACTACATCAGCAGCGGCGGCATCGTGACGATCCAATCCGCGGCGGCACGGGTGCTCGAGGCGGGAGGCTCGCTCCGACTGACCGGCGCGCAGCCCGCCGTGCGTGTGGCGCTGGAGCTGGCCGGCCTGGACACCGGGTTCGGACCGTGCCGGCACTAGCGCCGACGCTCGGGCGGATAAGCGGCTACGCTCTCCATCCCGATGCATTCGACCCTCAGCGTGCTCGCCGGATCACCACAGATCGGACATCGACGCCCGGACCTGACTGCGCGACCGTTACGATTTCATGTCGCGCGCGGTGAGCGTAGAATCTGGTCATGGTTCCGGCTCGCGCGGCACGGGGAGTCGGCCCGTGACTCGAGGCTGTTTTGCTCTGCTTCTGCTGCCGCTCGCTGCCGCCTGCACTCAAGATCGGCAGCGCTTCATGGCGGCCATCAGGGACGGCGATCAGGCCCAACTCGAAGCGCTGCTGCAACGCGACCCGTCGTTCGTGCATCTCTACTACGCTCAGAACACCGGGAAGTACGCCGGCATGCACACCCGGCCCCTGTTGGAGGCGGCCGATCACGATCGCGTCGGGATCGTGAAGATCCTCCTCGACTACGGCGCCGATCCGAATCAGTACAGCAGAAGCCGCGTGACGGCGCTGCATGTCGCCGCCAAGCACGGCTACGGAGACATCGTCGAGCTGTTGATTACGCGCGGCGCCGACGTCAACCGAATCGACAGCTGGGGCAGGACGCCGCTGTACGACGCGCTCGGCGCGGCACAGACGGCGCTGCTCGCGCACGGCGCAGTGATTGGAATTCCAGACCAGGATGGCAACACGCCGCTGCACGAAGCGGCGCTCACCGACGGGTTGCGCGAGGCGGTCGTCTTGTGCGCCCATGGCGCCAATCCGGAAGCGCGGAACCTGAAAGGCCAGATTCCCGGCGATCTCCCCGACACACGGGCGCCCGAGCTGCGCGCG
>DATFWL010000194.1:0-65295 GCA_035259385.1 Vicinamibacterales bacterium
CTCGAACTCCGACGCGATCTCGAAGATCCGCATGCATCCCACCAATCCCGACATCGTCTTCGTGGCCGACTTCGGCCGCTACAGCACGCCGAGCAGCGAGCGCGGCCTCTACAAGAGCACCGACGGCGGCAAGACGTGGCAGCGGAAGCTGTTCCGCGACGACAAGACCGGCGCCGTCGACGTGCAGATCGATCGCCGCAACCCGAACGTGATGTTCGCGGCGCTGTGGGAGGCGTACCGGATCGAGTATCAGATGTCGAGCGGCGGCCCCGGCAGCGGCCTCTTCAAGTCGACGGACGGCGGCGAGACGTGGCGCGAGATCACGCGCAATCCCGGCCTCCCGCAGGGTACCGTCGGCAAGATCACGATTGGCATCTCAGGAGCGGATTCGAATCGCGTCTACGCGCTGATCGAGAACGAGAGCGGCGGCCTCTTCGTGTCCGACGACGCCGGCGCGACCTGGAAGCTGATCAACGCGGCCCGCAACATCCGCCAGCGCGCCTTCTACTACACGCACGTCTTTGCCGATCCGAACAACAAGGACACCGTCTACGCGCTGAACACCAGCGCGTTCCGATCCGTGGACGGCGGCAAGACGTTCGCGCAGATCGGCCAGAACACACACGGCGATCATCACGATCTGTGGATCGATCCGGACGACTCGAACCACGTCATGCTCGGCAACGACGGCGGCGGGACGATCACCTACGACATCACCGCGCGTCCGACCGTGATGTGGACGCGGCAGGACTTCCCGACCGAGCAGTTCTATCACGTGATCACGACCAAGCACGCGCCATATCACGTGTGCGGCGCCCAGCAGGACAACAGCACGTTGTGCGTGCCGAGCACCAACGGTCTGCCGGGACGCGGCGGCGGTGGCGGCGGCGGCAACCAGCAGCCGTTCTACCCGGTCGGCGGCAACGAGGACGGCTACATCGCACCCGATCCAAAGAACCTCGACGTGTTCTTCTCGGGCGCGAACAACGGCAGCTTCATCACCCGTCTCGATCGGCGCACCGCCGAACTGCGCGAAGTAAACCCCTATCCGCGCTTCTTCTCGGGTGAAAACTCCGCCTCGGTGATCGAACGCTGGCAGTGGACCTTCCCGATCGTCTTCTCCCCCGTCGATCCGAACATCCTCTACACCTCCTCCCAGCACGTGTGGAAGACCACCAACAGCGGCCAGACGTGGGAGAAGATCAGCGGCGATCTCACCCGCCACGATGCGAAGACGATGCAGGATTCGGGCGGTCCGATCACGCACGACATGAACAGCCCGGAGATCTACGCCACGGTGTTCGCGCTCGCGCCCGGCAGGACCGACGTGAACGTGATCTGGGCCGGTTCTGACGACGGGCAGGTTCACCTGACGCGCGACGGCGGGAAGAACTGGACCAACGTGACGCCGCCGGACATGCCGGAGCTCGGCCGTGTCAGCATCATCGACGCGTCGGCGTTCGACGCCGGCACGGCGTACATGGCGGTGAAGAAGCCGCTGCTGAACGACCTCGCGCCGTATCTGTACCGCACGCACGACTTCGGCCGCACGTGGACGAAGATCGTCAGCGGGATCGCCGCGAACGACTACACCCACGCGATCCGCGCCGATCACGTGCAGCGCGGCCTGCTGTACGCGGGCACGCAGCACGGCTTCTACGTGTCGCTGGACGACGGCGATCACTGGCAGGCGCTGAAGAACGGCCTTCCCGACACGCCGGTCCACGACGTGTGGGTGGAAGCGAACGACGTCGCGATCGCGACTCACGGCCGCGGCTTCTACATCCTCGACGACGTCCAGCCGCTGCGGCAGTTCGTGGCGGCGCCGCGCACGAGCGAGGTGTATCTCTTCACGCCCGGCGAAGCGGTCCGCAATGCGTATCCAGCCAAGCTCACCTACTGGCTGAGAAAGCAGCCGCAGAAGCTGACGCTGGACATTCTCGACGCGAGCGGCGCCGTGATCCGCAGCTTCGAGGGCGCACTGCCGCGGAGCCCAGGCAGGTCAGGTGGGCCGGGTGGGTCAGGTGGGTCGGACGTCGGTCAGGCAGGTCGGGCAGGTCAGGCGGGTCAGCCGCCGAACACGACAACGCCCGAGGCCGAACAACCGCCGCCGCCGGACGAGGAAGAAGGCGGCGGTCGCGGCCGCGTGCCGCCGCCGTCGATTGCCGCCGGGATTCAGCGGTTCAACTGGGATCTGCAGTACGCGCCGGTCACGCAGTTTCCCGGCATGGTGCTGTGGGGTGCGACCACCAACGGTCCGCTCGCGCTGCCGGGGAGCTATCAGGCGCGGCTCACGGTGGACGGTCAGACGTTCACCCAGCCGATCACGGTGAAGCGGCATCCGCAGTCGACGGTCAGCGACGAGGACCTGCGCGCGCAGTTCGAGCTCGCGAGCCGGATCCGCGACAAGGTGAACGAGGCGAACAACGCGATCATCCAGATCCGTCGCATCAAGCAGCAGCTCGCCGATCGCGTGCAGAAGTCCAACAGCGCCGACGTGAAGGCCATCGCGGAGCAGTTCACGAAGGAGATGAGCGCGGTCGAGGAAGACGTCTACCAGGTCCGCAACCAGAGCAACCAGGACCCGCTGAACTTCCCGATCAGGACCAACAACCGTCTCGCGTCGCTGCTGCGCGTGGTGAATACCGGCGAAGGCCGGCCGATCGGCAACGCCGAGCCGATCTTCAACGACCTGCAGGCGGAGCTGAAGGCCGAGACCGATCGGCTGCAGAAGGTGCTCGGCACGTATCTGCCGCGGTTCAACCAGCTCGCGCAGCGGCTGAGCATCGAGCCGATCAGCGAGAAGTGAACGGGCGGACTGCCCAAGCTGACGGCGCCTCGACGGAGTTGCGTGTCGGTCACACTGAAGCGCGCGCTGGCGGTTGCGGCGGTGTACAGCAGCCTCGCCATCGCGATGACATGGCCGCTGGCGGCGCGTCCCGCGTCGGTTCTCCCGCACGACGCCTACGACCCGACGCTCGTCACCTGGATTCTCTGGTGGGATGCTCACACGCGGCCGTTCACCGAGCAGTGGTGGAACGCGCCGTTCTTCTGGCCCATGAAGGGCGCGCTCGCGCTATCCGAGCACCTCGCCGGCGTCAGCATCCTGACGACGCCGCTGCAATGGTTCGGCCTGACGCCGGTCGCGAGCTATAACGTCGCGTTCCTCGCCTCCTTTCCGCTCGCGGCGCTTGCCTTTCACGCGCTCGCCGTCGCGCTCACCGGCCGCCACGACGTCGCCGCGGTCGGCGCCGTCGCCTGGGCGTTCGGACCATACCGGTTTGCGCAGGTGTCGCATCTGCAGATGTTGTGGACGTTCGGCGTGCCGCTGGCGCTGCTCGCCCTTCACCGCTACCACGACACGCGGCAGGCGCGCTGGCTGGCGCTGTTTGCCGTCGCGTGGGCCCTGCAGGCATTGTCGAACGGGTACCTCCTACTGTTCTTCCCCGTGCTGCTCGCGATGTGGGTGGCATGGCACGTCCGCGAGGGGCGGGAGGCCGCGGCAATCGGCATCGCCTGGCTGGCCGGATCATTGCCGCTGCTGCCGATCGCCGCGCAGTACGACCGGTGGCAGCAGGCGCTCGCCCTCGGCCGCAGCTACGAGGAGATTCAATCGTTCGGCGCAGACGTGCTGTCGATCGTGTCGGCTGCGCCGGGTGCCACGATCTGGAGCCATCTGCTCCGCCCGGGCGAGCTCGAGGATCAGCTTTTCCCAGGCGCCGTCGTCCTGCTCCTGGTGAGCGCCGGGACAATCTGGATCAGCCGGGCGCCGGCGGCGCCTCGCGAGACCGCGACTCGCGTGCTGCGCGTGATGCTGCTGATCGCGGCGCTCGCCTGCGTGGTCGTCGCGGTGAGCCCGGTCGTACTCGGCGCGTGGGCGTTGTCGTCGGTTCGCGGACCGATCACCCTCGTGTCGGTGACCTCGCCGGAAAAGCCGCTGACGCTAGGACTGCTGTTCGTCGCGCTTTACCTGCTCTCCAGCGCCCGCGCCGTGTCCGCATGGCAGCGGCGGTCAGCGCTCGCCTTCTACGTGATTGCGGCGTTCACCACCTTCGTCCTCGCGCTCGGGCCGATGCCACGATTCGGCGGACGGCTCGTGCTCTTCCACTCGTTGTACCACTGGCTGCTCCAGCTGCCGGGTTACTCGAGCGCGCGGGTGCCGGCGCGCTTCGGTGTCCTGTTCGAGCTGTGCCTCGCGGTCGCCGCCGCGGTGAGTCTGGCGGGGCTCACCGCATCCGGCTCCCGTCGCGCGCGGACCGCGGTCGCCGTGATTGCGGCGCTGCTCGTCGTCGAATCATGGCCGGCCATTCCGCTCGCGCCGGTTCCACCGCCGTCGTCGATCCGGTTCGACCGCGGCGAGCGTGCGGCCGTTGTCGAGCTGCCGCTCGGCGCGGTGGCAGCCGACACCGCCGCGATGTGGCGCTCGATGCAGCACCGGCTGCCGATCGTCAACGGCTACAGCGGCTTCGAGCCGGCGCACTACACCGCCTTGCGGCTCGCGCTCGACAGCGGGGACGAACGCGCGCTCGATTCCCTCGCGCGCGATCGCGATCTCATCGTCGCGATCGATCGTCGCGAACGGGAACGGTGGTCCGTGCTCGTCTCGCGGCATCCTGCCGCGATGCCCATCGGCAGCGATCCCTCTTGGGAGCTGTATCGAATCGCCCGGTCGCCGGCACCCGCAGCCATTCGGTCGTCCCTGGCCCTGCCGATCGCACACGTGTGGACGACGGATCATCCCGAAGACGCCTGGAAGCTCGTCGACGGCACGAGCGACACGGTGTGGACATCGGGCAGACCGCAGTCCGGAAACGAGGAGGTCGAGCTCGATCTCGGACGCGAGATCGAGGTGGGAGCGCTGACGATTCAGCTCGGCGCCGCTTCGTCTGATTTTCCGCGGCGGCTCGAAGTAGAGTGCGCGCCGAACCACCACGACTGGCGGCCGTGCTGGAGCGGATCGGCGGCCGCACTGGCAATCGACGGCGTGCTCGCCGACGCGCGGAACGCGACGATGACGGTCGCGATCAGCGCCGACCGCGTCCGCTGGCTGCGCCTGCGTCAGCGCGGCACGGACCCCCGCTATTTCTGGTCGATCGCGGAGCTGACCGCCTTCACCAGGTGATCGGTCCCACTCGGCTGATGCTCTTTTGCCGGACACGCGTCGATGCCGACCGCCAGTTGCTCATCGCTGCAGTTCCCTGGCGACCCGGTTGCCTGTCTCCACGGCGGCTCGTGTTTCGAACGTCGTGACGCGATGCGATTCGAAGGTCTTCCGTGCGGTTCGTTGAAAGAAGGCGACCAGCGAGGCAGTGTCGATCACTCCGGGAGACTCGGCGGCTTCGAGCGCATGGCAAAGTTCGTGGGCGATCACTTCGATTTCGAGTTCCGGAGACCGCCGCCGATTGTCGAGAAAGATGCGGAGGTATGGCGCCCCTTCGAAGTGCGCGACGACGTGCATGAGACAGCCGATGGCGATCGCTTGCGGACACTGCCCGCGCTGGATGTACACAAGCCAGGGCGTGCGGTTGAGTCTGCCGAGCAGCTCGCGAAACGTCGCCGAACGCTTCGCCCCTTCCTCGATCAGGCGACGCACGGACGGGTCCGGCGAACGGACGCGTATGCTCGCGGAGGTCCCGTCCTCGTGAGTTGCGTCGACCGGGACCGAGGTTACCAACACGGCGGTGATGGTGAGAAGCGTCAGGCTCGACTGCCAGGTCGCCACGCGAGTCCCTCCTCGATCTGGTGACGCGAGAACCAGCAGGAAACTTGCTCATCGAGGTCGGGCAGGGCACACTAGCGGCACGCGATCAGTTAGGAAGGCACGGCATGGCGTCGGCCGATCCGACTCTGAATATCAGCAGTCTTCTCAACGCGTGGGCGCAGGGCGATCTGGCAGCGCGTGACCAGGTGATCCCGGTGGTCTACGACGAGCTCAAGCGGCGGGCCAGGGCACAGCTGCGCCGTGAAGCCTCCGGCCACGCGCTGCAACCAACGGCGCTGGTTCACGAGGCCTATCTCCGGTTGATCAGGCAGGATCGGATCGTCTGGGAGAACCGCGCGCAGTTCTACGGTGTGGCCGCGCAGATGATGCGCCGCATCCTGGTCGACTACGCGCGCGCCCGCAGGATGCCGAAGCGGTCGGGACGGTGGACGCGGGTGTCGATCGTGGGCGTCGCGGCCGAACCTCACCATCCCCGCGATGTTGAATTGCTCGATCTCGATGCCGCCCTCAGCGAGCTGGCAACCATCGACCCGCGCAAGAGCCGCGTCGCCGAACTGCGGTTCTTCGGCGGACTGTCGCTCGCGGAGACGAGCCGGGTCGTGGACATCTCAGTGGCCACCGTCGAACGCGAATGGCGGGCCGCTCGCGCGTGGTTGTACGCCCGTTTGAAAGGCAGTCGAGCGTCGTGACGCCGGAGCGCTGGCGCGAGCTCACCGCGATTTTTCATGCGGCACTGGAACGCAACACCGCCGAGCGTGCGGCATTCGTCACCGCGCGCTGTGGCGAGGACGCCGCGCTCCGCGACGACGTGAACTCGATGCTGGCCGCCCACCGTGAGGCCGGGGCACTCGACCTACTCCCTGCCCTCCCGGGGCGCGCGCTCGACGCCGCTCCGTCTTACGCGAGCGTCGCGCCCGCTGCACACCGGCACCGGACGGCCGATGTCGCAGTTGACGTGGATCGATCGCGCTGGCAGGACCTTGGGAACGGCGGGCGAGGCCGGCTACTACTCGAATCTGGATCTCGACGCCACTGATCGCCGTCTGGCGGTATCACGTTTCACCGAGCCGTCGGGAATGCCATGGAACGTCGACGTCTGGACCATCGATCTGACGCGCGCCGGCACCGCCACGCGGCTGACGTTCCATGCCGCACGTGAGTTCGATCCGGTGTGGTCGCCTGACGGCAGCCAGGTGGCCTTCAATTCGAGCAGGCTTGGTGGACGATACAGTTTGTTTCGGCGTCCGTCCTCAGGCGTGGGCGATGACGAGCTGCTCGTGAAGTCAGAGACGGGGATTGCCGCCCCTAGCTGGTCTCCGGACGGCAGGCTGCTGATTTATGACGATCAGCGTCCGGACACCAAGCGAGATCTGTGGATGCTGCCATTGTCCGGCGCTCGCACGCCCGTGCCGTTTCTGAAGACGCCGTTCAACGAGAGTAGCGGAGCCATTTCACCGGATGGCCGCTGGATCGCGTACGAGTCCGACAGTTCGGGACGAAGCGAGGTGTACGTACGTCCGTTTCCCGAAAGCGACAGAGTGTATCCAGTCTCCCGAGACGGAGGACACGCGCCGCGATGGCGAGGTGACGGGCGCGAACTGTTCTTTCTAGCGCTCGACGGTACGATGATGGCTGCCGGTCTCGCGAGCACGAAAGACTTCCGGGCGACCGTTCCCGAACCGCTCTTTCAGTCCGGTCTGAAGTCGATGGCGAACAACCATCCGTACGCGGTTACGAAGGACGGCACACGTTTTCTCATTCCCATGACGTCACGTCCGCACGGCGCGGAGCCGCTGACGGCGATCCTGGACTGGCCGGCCACGCTTCGCAAGTAGACGGGCCGCGCGCCGGCGGCTCCCAGACAGGCCTTGCCCCACACCGCACGACCTTGCTAGATTCGCGTTGCTATGGCCTACACCTATCACGAGCTGAAAGGGAAGACGATCCAGGAACTCCGCGAGATCGCCAAGAACGTCGAACAGCACGACGCCGTGCAGGGCTACTCGCAGATGAACAAGGACCATCTGCTGCCGGCGCTCTGCAAGGCGCTCGGGGTCCCGGTCCACGAACATGCCGAGGTCGTCGGCATCGACAAGCCGGCGCTCAAGGCGAAGATGCGCGAACTGAAGAAGAAGCGAGACGCCGCGCTCGAGGCGAAAGATCACGCCACGCTGAAGAGCGTGCGCCGTCAGCTGCACGCGATCAATCGCGACATCCGCCGCCACATCCTGCACACCGCGTAGCGGCGTGACGCACGGATGGATAGATGGCGCGCAGCCGTCTATCGCCGCGGCGGCGCCGGTCCGGCCGCGCGCGCCGGCGCGACGTAGAACGACATGCCCGCCGAGATCGTCGCGCCGGCGCCGTTCTCCGCCGTCGTCGCGATGGTGTGCGACACCGAGCCGAACAGGCTGGTGTGTGACGCGACGGCCACGCCGATGCCGCCGGAGAACTCAGCTCGATCGCGCGACCGATCGATCGCGTCGCTCACGGGGCTGGTCCACGAGCGGCTGAACGATCCCGACACGCCGACTCGCCGCCGGAGTTGAAGCGCGACCCCGGCGCCAGCAAACCACACGCCGCGCGAGAACCAGCCGCTCGAGCAATACACTCGCCGTTCGTTGCCATCGATCTCGAGCGAGACCGGCACTCCGAACTGCGCGCGGGTCTCGTCCGCCCCGAGCGCTGACAGCACGCCGGTGCCGAGCAGTTCGAGCGTCGGCGCAACGGCGACCTTGACGCCGCGATCGCTGACGAAGGCCGCGTACTTACCGCTCACGTACGTCGTGCCGAGGCCGCCGGCGACACCGGACGCCTCGTCGCCGACGATGTGCGGCACGCTGACGGCGACCTGGAATCGATCGGCGAGGCCGATCGCAACGTTGATCGCCGGCAGCGTCGTTTCGCCGATCTGGTCGCCGGCCCAGTGGCTCATCGACACGTCGACCGACATCGCGCCGGACGGCATCAGGTTCGCGTCGTCGATCCACGGGATCGGCGTTGCCCCGATGCCCGGCGGCGGCGCGGTAACTCCCGGCAGCGGACTGCTGCTTGGGGGCGACCCGTGGCCATGTCCCTGATTGCCGCGGCCCTGAGCCGACGCGATCGTTGGCGAGGCGACTGCGAGCACACCGCCGAGCAACAGCGCGCCCGCGGTTGTGCGCTTATCGAGGGCGCCTGCCATGCTTCCCGGTCGTGCCGGTCGATAGCGCGCCCGACATCGTGCTGTTTGTGCCCGTGGTATTCCCGGTTGTTGCCGTCGTGGTGGTCGTTCCGATCGTCGTCGTTCCGGTCGTCGGGATGCTACTCGCCGGCGTGCTGGTCGTCGTGGTCGTACCGGTTGCCGGCGTACCGGTCGTGGTCGGCGGTGGCGTCGGCGGCGACGTGCTGCGTGCACGGAGACTGTGAACCGCCTGACCGAGGCTCTCGTGATTCCTGACCATCGCGGCCTTGAGATCCGTGAATGGGATGCCCGTCCGCTGCGACGCGTGCAGCGCGGCGATGAACTGCCCCTGATTCCTGAATCCGCGCGCCGCCTGATCCAGCGTCATGCCCGCGGGCAGCATGGCTTTCACACGGGCCGCCAGTTGAGGATGAGACTGGATCTTCGTCGCGATTGGCGAACGCGGCGCCGTGGTTGTCGAGTGGGTCGGGCTCATGTGATGTTTCTCGGGCATCGCGTCGTGATGCGTCGTTTCGCGATGCCTCGCCTCGGGATGCCTCGCCCCAGGATGCTCCGCCTGATGGTGGGTTGTCGGCGCGTGTGATGGAGCGTGCGTGCCTGCGGCCGGAGCGGTCGGCACGCTGTGCGTCGTGATGTGCGCGGGCGGCGCGGCATGTCCACGGCCCTGACCGGCAACCGCCGCCGTCGCCCACAACGCCGCTGCGATCGTCAACCAGGCGATTTTTGCGAGTCGCATACTCGGCCCCTCCGACCGGCCGAGGGGCAAGGGACATACCAGCTGACGCGGAGACGGCGAACCGCCGGAAATGCTCCGGCGTTCACCAATCACAGGATTGTCGTTTCAGTTTCGTCGGATCGAATCACCGGCTTGTAGATGAGGACGGAGCGGGCGGCACGCGATCGTCATGCGCGCGCGTCACCGGCGCCTGAAAACCACCACGCTCCACTGCGGCAGGTTGATGTCGATGTGGCCATCGGACTGCGTCCACGGTTCGTAAAAGGCGTTGCCGGCGCCGTCCCAGCCGCCGAACGCGCGATCCTGCGTGCAGAGGATCTGCGTCCATTGTCCGAAGCGGCCGCCGGTCGCCACGCCGTACTGGCGATCGGTGAAGTTCCGATCGCTCAAGTTGACGGCGACCAGCACGACGTTGCCGCCGCTCTCGCGCACGAAGCCGACCACCTGGTTCGCGGCGTCCTCGTGGGGAATCGACAGCGAATCAGCGCGCAGCGCCGGATTGTCCCAGCGCATCGCGTTGGCCGCCGCAACCAGGCGCCGCATCTCGGCGCCGAGCGGATCGTCGACGGCGCTCCAATTGAACCGGTGATCGCCGTTGCGGTCGGTGCCGTCGTGCCAGTAGCCCCACGACACGTACGGCGAGCTCATCAGGCATTCCGAGCCCATGAACATCATCGGCGTGCACGGCATCGCGACGTTGAGCGCCCAGGCGAGGCGGCATTTCGCACGCGCCGACCAGTTGTCGCGTCCGCCCAGTTGATCGACGAAATAACGGTGACGCGTGTCCCAGTTGGTGAGGCCGTCTTCAGCGTCGCCGTTGTTCAGATCGCCGATGTCGTCGTGCGAGCCGAGCGTGTACTTGACGAGGTTCCACGGATGGTCGTAGCCGTCCCAGCCGAGGAACGACGTCACCTTGTTCAGCGGATCCTGGCCGGCCATCGCGCGCTGACATTCGTGGTGCGCGTTGGACTGCCAGGTCGCGCAGAACCGTCCGGTGTCGATAATCCACGGATTGTCCGGGAGGTGCTCCGCGATCAGGTACCGGTCCGGGAAGTCGTCGCGCAGGCGGCCGACCGCCAGCTTCAGGTGGTTGCCGTTGATCTCCGTCGTCGCGTCGAACCGCAGACCGTCCGCGTGATACTGCTCGAGGTACATGCGGCCGTTCTGATAGAAGAAGTCCTGGACCTCGCGCTTCCACCACGCGGGACCGGTTCCCCAGTCGGTCTGCTGTCCGCCCTCGAAGTAGATGCCGCCCTGGTTGGTGTAACCGTCGAACTCGTAGAGGATGTTGTCGTCGCTGCCGGCGTGGTTGTAAACGACGTCGATGATCACCGCGAGGCCGACGCGGTGCGCCGCGTCGACCAGGTGGGCGAGCGTCGCCGGTGATCCGTACGACGACTCGGGCGCGAAGAACGACGCCGGGTTGTAGCCCCACGAGCGGTCCATCGCGTGCTCGTGCACGGGCATCAGCTCGATGCAGTTGAAACCGAGGCCGCGGATGTAGCCGAGCTTGCCTTCGATTTGGCGGAACGTCGCCCAGGACGTGTTCAGGCCGTCGTTGAAGCCGGCGAAGCTGCCGACGTGCAGCTCGAAGACGATGAAGTTCTCGAAGCGCGGCGTGACGAAGGGCGCCCACTTGAGACGCTCGGTGGCGGTGACGATGGAGGCATTCATCGATGCCGGATCGTCGCGGGTCAGCTGCGAGCTGAACACGTCGCGCGCGGAGGCGTCGAGCGTCTCGAAGGTGTCGGCGCCGTTGGTGATCCGGAATCGATAGAGCTGCGACTTGCGGACGCCCGCGATGGCGCCGCTCCAGTAGCCGGTGCCGTCGTTCTCGAGATCCGCCGTCGCGATGTCGAAGCCTTCCTTCCAGAAGGGCTCGTCCTGGACGATCGCCTGGACGGCGGTCGCGTGCGGCGCCCAGACGCGGAAAAAACATCCGTGGCCGGTCAGCCACGCACCAACGCGCTGCTGCAGATCCAACATGTCCCCGGCGATCCTAACGCGCGGTGCCCGCGCCGCGAACGCATCCACAGGGGGGCGGGAACCGTTTTTCCCGTCCACCGGTGGGCGGTCACCGCGAAAAGATGGACTTCGCGATCATCGCGTGCACGCCCTTGGTGCCGTCCACCAGCTGCGTGACGTGCAGGTCCGCCGCTACCGAGCACAGCACGTAGGCATCGTCGCGCGACAGCTTCTTTTCCGACACGAGGAAGTCAATCATCTCGCGCGTCGCCAGCTTCGCGGCCTCGTCCAGGTCGGTGTGCAATCCCATCGCGATGTAGTGCGTCGGCGTCTCGGCGCGCGGCCAGCGGAGACGCATTCCCTTCCGCACGGCGATCTGCACCGTGCCGCGCAGAGAGGTCTCGAGCGCAGTCAGCGTGACCTCACCGTCGCCCTGCATCGCGTGCCCGTCGCCCATCGAGAGCAGCGCGCCAGGCACCTGCACCGGAATGTACAGCGTCGATCCGGCGACCAGCTCCTTGTTGTCGAGGTTGCCGGCGTGCGGTCCCGGCGGGCCGCTCGAAATGCGGCCGACCAGCGGATGCGGCGCCACGCCAATCGACCCCCAAAACGGCGCCAGCTTGAGGGTGACGCCTGGCGCGAACGCAGCCGTCCCCGCCCGCGGATCAAACCGAACGAGGTGGAAGTTGACGTACGGAAAGTCCTCAGGCAGCGTGCCGCCTCCCGGAATGAACCCGCTGACGCCGTAAGGGTGCAGGAATTCGAACGCGACGATCTTCACTTCGAGGACGTCGCCCGGCTCGGCGCCTTCGACGTAGATCGGTCCGGTCAGGGGATGCGCGCCGGGCCCGCGCTCGGTCACGGAGCGTTCCACGGCCTTGAGCGCGTCCGGGATTTCGTCCTCCTTCACGCCAGCCGCACGCAGCCGCTGCAGTCCGCGCGCGATCATCGCCTCGACGCGGACGGTATCGCCGGAGGCGATGCGCAGCACCGGCTTCACCGCCGGATCGTAGTAGCCCCAGTGCACGTTCTCCGGCAGCAGCTTGAGATCGTGCGTCCTGGGCGCCTGGGCGATCGCGGCGGCGCCAGCCGCCAGCAAAGCCGCGATCGCGACCGCGCCGACCGCGCAGCGATTCCACGGTAGCCGTTCCATCCGTCGCCCCTTCCGTCCGCAGGGGTCGGGAGTCGTTTTTTCGATCAAAACTCTTCCCGACCCCCTGTGGAAAACCCGATTCCCGCGGAAACGATTCCCGACCCGGTGTGGAAAACTCCCCGCCGGTCTACTGCGACGACGGCTTCCCTCTCCACTTCGCCAGCAGCGCGGCGCGATCGAGCTGCCGGCCGCGCAGGTAGACGCTCGCGATCTTGCGCGTGTTGTGAATGTCGTCGAGCGGGTTCGCGTCGAGGACCACGAAGTCGGCGCTCTTCCCCGCCGCGAGCGTGCCCATGTCGGCAATGCCGAGCAGCCGCGCCGGCGTCGACGTCGCCGCGACGATCGCGTCCGACGGCTTCAGTCCAAGCTGCACCCACCTGGCGAGCTCGACGTGATCGCCGGTGCCAAACGTGTGACCAGGATGGATGCCGGTATCGGTGCCGAGGACGAGGCGGACGCCGGCCCCGATCATCCGCGGGAAGTTGTAGGCCATGATCTCCTCGCGGCGAGCAGCGTTCGGCGACGGCGGCCCGCAGCTCGGCGCGAGCGGCCGCGCTTCCGTGGTCGCGCGGATCGACGCGACCAGGCTCGCCGGCAGCGCCTCCTCGAAGAACGGATCCCGCTCGCAGACGCCCGGCCGATCGCCGAGCCCGATCACCGTCGCCCAGTACGGCTTCTTCTCACGGAGGATCGCGACGAGCTCGTCGTCGATCTTTTCGCCCTGCACCATGTGGACCAGCACGTCGGCGCCGGCGCGGACGACCGCCTTCTGATCGGGAAGCGTCGTCGCGTGGGCGTTGACGAGCATCCGATGCTTGTGCGCCTCGTCGATGATCGCCTCCATCGTCTCCGGCGTCAGCTTCGGGTAGCTGCCACGACGGTCGTCGTACCAGAGCTTCACCTGCGGAATCTTCTGGTCCGCCATCCGGCGCACCGCCGCGCGCGCCTCCTCCGGCGTCGACACCTCGTTGATCACATGCAGCTTGGTCGTCGCGACGCGCAGCACGGCGTCCGGTCCGCCATTGGGCGGCGCCATGCCCGGCATGAAAAAGAACCGCGCCGCCGGCGGGAACTTCCCGGCCTGCTGATCCCTCTGGATCTGCAACGACTGCGCGACCGGACTGCTGCCGACCGACTGGGCAGCGCCGGTTCCGTAGAACGCTTCGCGCTGCAGATGGTCGAGCACGTTCTGGGGCGTGTGATTCTCCGCCGCCCAGCTCGCGTATCCCTCGTAGCCGATGTGCACGTGCGCGTTGATCATCGCCGGCATCACGGTCTTGCCGGCGAGGTCGACGTGCGCCGCGCCGGCGGGCGGCCCAACCCGCCCGGCCGGACCGATCGCGGTGATGCGGCCGTTCTGGACGACGAACGCGCCCGCGTCGACCGACGTGCCGTCTCCAATGAGGAGCCGCGCACCTTCGTAGATGACGGGATTCGCAACCTCGCGCGTCTGCAGCGGTGCGAACGCGGTGGTGAGTCCGACGAGGGCGGCAAGCAGGATGTTCTTCACGGGCGCATCTTACGTCATTGCTTTGCTCATGTAGCGCGCCTGTCATCCGGCTGTGCGTCAGCGGCGGTAGACTTGGGCACCGTGACGACCATCGCTACCCCGGCAGCCGGCAGCCGCGCAATCGCGCGGGTGCCCTGGTACCTCTGGTGCGGCGCCCTCGCCGTGACCTCCGCGTACGTCGGCGGCTACTGGGACATCTCGTGGCACCGCTCGATCGGGCGCGACAGCTTCTGGTCGGCGCCGCACATGGCGATCTACGCGTGCGGCGTGCTCGCCGGCCTCGCCTCGGCCTATTTGATCGTCGCCAGCACCTTCGGGCGCGGCCCGCTGCGCGACGTCAGCGTCCGCATCTGGGGACTGGCCGCGCCGGCCGGCGCGTTCATCTGCGCGTGGGGTGCCTTCGCGATGCTCGCCTCGGCGCCGTTCGACGACTGGTGGCACAACGCCTACGGCCTCGACGTGAAGATCATCAGCCCGCCGCACATGCTGCTCGCCGGCGGCTTCTTCGGGATCGAGTTCGGGACGGTGCTCTTGCTGCTGGCGTTCATGAACCGCGCCGGCGAGCGCGTACGCCCGGCGCTGCAGTGGCTGTTCCTCTACGTCGGCGGTGTGGCGCTCTCCGAGTCGATGCTGATCAAGCTCGAATACATCGCGCGCCCCGACATGCATGGCGCGCTCTTTTTCATCGTCGTGTCGCTGGGGACGCCGGCAATCCTGATGGCGATTGCGATCGCCTCGGAGCGCCGCTGGGCGTGCACGATCGTCACCGCAGTGTACACGGCGTTCGGTGTCGGATTCCTGTGGCTGCTGCCGCTCTTTCCGGCGCAGCCGAAGCTGGGGCCGGTCTATCACGAGGTGACGCACTTCATCCCGTGGGAATTCCCGCTCCTGATCATCGTCCCGGCGTTCGCCGTGGATCTGTTGCTCCAGCGCACCAGCCGCTGGCGGCCGCTGACGCGCGCGCTGGCCGCCGGTCTCGTCTACCTGATCGTGTTCGCGGCAGTGCAGTGGCCGTTCGCCAGCTTCCTCATGGCGCCGGCGGCGCGGAACTGGTTCTTCGGCACGCACTACTTCGACTACGGCACGCCGCCGGGCTCGCTCTACGCGCGCTTCCAGTTCGCCAACCCCGGCACCGCGGCGCAGTTCGCGCGCGGCATGGCGATCGCCGCGCTGATCTCGTGCCTGATGATGTGGATCGGTCTGCACGTCGGCCGCGCCATGCAGAGAGTCCGGCGGTGAAACGGACGCTGGCGGCCGCCGCTCTGCTGCTCGCGTGGCCGGCGGTCGCGGCGGCGCACGTCGGCAGCCCCGACGTGTTCCTCGATGCGCAGGCGGGGCCGTATCGCGTGCTCATCACGGTGCGTCCGCCGCACGCGATTCCGGGCGTCGCCGACGTCGAAGTGCAGTCGCCGGCGAACGAGCTGAGCCGCGTGCAGATCGTGCCGCTGCCGCTGACCGGCCCTGGCGCGCAGTTCGCGCCGACAGCCGACCTCGCCGTCCGTGCCGCCAACATCCCCTCGCTCTTCACCGGGCACCTCTGGATGATGACCGCAGGCTCGTGGCAGGTGCGTGTCACCGTCCACGGGAATCGCGGCGACGGCACGATCTCCGTGCCGGTGCCGACCTTGCCGCAGACCACGCTCGCGATGACGACGCCGCTGCGAGTGCTGCTGGCGACGTTCATGCTGCTGCTCTGCGGCGGCTTCGTCGCGATTGCGTCGGCGATTGCGCGCGAGGGCCGGCTGGGCGCGGGCGAAACGCCAGGGCCGGCGGCTGTGCGCCGCGGCCGCATCGCCGGCACCGTGGCGGTGCTGCTCACGATCGCCGTGGTGCTGCTCGGCAACTGGTGGTGGGCCGCCGAGGCGTCCGCGTACGCGAGATATGTCTACAAGCCGCTCGAGACGATGCCCTCGCTCGCCGCCGACGGACGACTGACCCTGACGCTGCGCGATCCCGGCTGGATCGCCAGCCGCCGCATCGACGACTTCGTGCCCGATCACGATCACCTGATGCACCTGTTCGTCGTGTCGCCGTCGCTCGACCGCTTCTACCATCTGCATCCGAGGCGGGTGGAGCCGGGTGCGTTCGCGCAGCCGCTGCCGGATCTGCCAGCCGGCGAGTACGAGTTGTTTGGCGATCTCGTGCACGCGACCGGCGTTCCGGAAACCGTGACCGGCCGCTTCACGACTGCAGGAGTGGCTGGCCGTCTGATCGACGGCGACGACAGCGAGTGGGCAGGAGGCAGGGAATCGGTCGGAGCAGGGCTGACGCGGACGGTCAAAGATGGTCGCATCGTATGGGACTACGACGGCATGCCGATCGCTGCTCGCAAGCTGACGGTGTTCGCGTTCCGGATCGAGAACACGGACGGATCGCCCGCCGACGATCTCGAGCTCTACATGGGCATGCCCGGCCACGCTGTGTTCGTGAAGCGCGACCGCCGCGTCTTCGCACACGTGCATCCGGCCGGCTCGGCGCCGATGGCCGCGATGCAGATCGCCGCCGGCACGATCGCGACGACGCCGCACAATCACGTCGCGGCGCTTCCGCCGGCGGTCTCGTTCCCGTACGGATTTCCGGAATCCGGCGACTACCGCATCTTCGTGCAGGTGAAACGGCGAGGCGTCGTGCAAACGGCGGCATTTGACGCCACCGTCAGCCGGTGACGCGTCACGCCGCGTTCGAGTACGGCCGTTCCTCACCAGACGCTGCTTGAAAAAAGCGCGGTCGTCCTTCACCCGCCGGGATCGTAGTACTATCGCCGGCCACATACGAGGAGGGCCTGTGTTCAAGCACGTTGTCTTGAGCGTGATCGTCGCCGCCGCGGTGACGATCCCGGCGCGGGCGTCGGCGCAGCAGCCGGGGGCGCCCACGCAGCCGGCGGCGGAGTCCGCGCCGCCGAAGCCGAACGATTACAGCGATCCGAAGGCGTGGCTGTGCCGCCCCGGCGGCAAGGACGCATGCGCGATCGACGAGACCACCACCGTGGTCGCCGCCGACGGCAAGCTGACGCGCGAGACATGGGCCGCCGATCCGAAGGCGGCGGTCGACTGCTTTTACGTCTACCCGACGATCTCCACCGACCCGACGCCGAACAGCGACATGAACCCGGATCCCGCCGAGTTGAACGTGATCAAGCAGCAGTTCGCGCGGTTCGCGTCGAAGTGCCTGCCGTACGCGCCGATCTACCGCCAGGTGACGCTCGCCGGCCTGCGGCGCATGCTCGCGCCCGGCGCCGCGGTCACGCTCGATCAGGGGCTGCAGTACGACGACGTGAAGGACGCGTGGAACTACTACCTGCAGCACGACAACCGGGGACGTGGCTTCGTCCTCGTCGCGCACTCGCAGGGCTCGTTCATCCTCAACCGGCTCATTCGCGAAGAGATCGACGGCAAGCCGGTTCAGTCGCGCATGCTGTCGGCGATCCTGCTGGGCACGACGATCGGCGTGCCGAAGGGAAAGGACGTCGGCGGATCGTTCCAGCACGTGCCGTTGTGCAAGTCGCCGTCGCAGCTCGGCTGCGTAATCACCTACGCGTCGTTCCGATCGACCGTTGTGCCGCCGGCCAATACGCTGTTCGGCAAGGTGCCGGATCCCGACATGGTTGCGGCCTGCACCAATCCCGCCGCGCTCGGCGGCGGCAGCGGCGACCTGCACGCCTACCTCGACGCGACCGGCCGCACCATCACCAGCAACACGCCGGCGAAACCATGGGTAACGCCGGAGCAGAAGATCGATACGCCGTGGGTGAGCGTGCCCGGGCTCCTCACCGCATCGTGCACGTCGAACGAAAACGCCTCGGGCTACCTCGAGGTGACGGTCCACGGCGATCCCAGCGATCCGCGCGTGGATGACATCGTCGGCGACATCAGCGTCGGCACGAACGTGCTGGCGATCTGGGGGCTCCACCTCGTGGACGTCAACATCGCGATGGGCAACCTGCTGGACATCGTGGGCCAGGAGGCGAAGGCGTATCTTGCGAAGAAGGGATCGAAGTAGGGGCCCGGGGCTAGGGGCTGGGGGCAGGGGGCTGGGGGTTCGCTGTAGCGCGAATCAGAGTTTTGTCACGCGGTCGCCGACTCGGATCGTGCCGCGCACGACGACTCTCGCGTTGAGGCCGCGCAGGCGCAGATTTCGGCGCTCCGCGGCGTTGACGAACGCCGTCGCGGCGACGCCGAAGCGCTCGACGAACTTGCCGCAGCCGGTGTGGGGCTCGGCAGTCACCTCGATCACGGCGGAGCCGATCGCCAGACGAGTGCCGGCCGGCAGATTCGTGTCGCTGAGATCGAGGTCCACGATTAACTGATCCCCGGCCAGGGACCACCGCGATCGATCCTGCGCGAGCAGGGCGGCGACGCGCGAGCTCATCACGTTGATCTGCATGTCGGGATGCGGCGAGCCGTCCGCCGTGCGGCGGCTGCTCCGCGTCGACCAGCTGTCGCCGATCAGGCCGATTGCCGGATCGAGCTCGCCGTCGGCGATGATTTCGCGCACGCCAACGCCTGGCCGGCGCACGATCATCTCGAGCGTGCCGTCGTTCGCGGGCGCGCGCATGATCTCGTCCAGTCCCGCTTCGAGTTCGGTCGTCGTCAGCTGTCGAATCGTCATCGGCGGCGTTTCACAGGACATCGGGAGCGCGTCCATCGACCATAGCCATCAGCCATCGACCATAGCCATCAGCCATCAGCGACCGCGCCGGCGATCTTGTGCTCGTCGACGTAACCGACGAGAAGCGCATGGGCGTCGCGCAGCTTCTGCGGCTGAAGGCCGACCGCGTCGGCGTCCGCACGCGGGAGCGGCGGCGCGCCCTCAGCCATCGCCACGAGCGATAGCGCAGCCGCTGTCGCGACGACGCGTGCGACAGCGCGGGCCGCCGCCGTCCTCATCGTTGCGACAGCTGCTTGTGAGCGGGCTGCCACGCCGGCGTTCCGTCTTCCCACTGGTTGTCGGTGAGCTGCTGGAGGTTCGTGCCGTCGTACTTCATCACGAACAGCTCGCCGTACGGCTGCGGCGCATCCGTGTAGGTCATCTCGTCCTTGAATCCCATGCGCGTCGACGCGAACACGATGCGCTCGCCGTCAGGCGACCACGCCATGTGCGCGTCGTTGCCGCGGGAGTGGGTGAGCCGCTTCACGCCGCTTCCGTCGGGCTTGACGGTGTAGATCTCGTAGTCGCCGTCGGCCTGCCGCGAGAACATGATCAGATCGCCGCGAGGCGACCAGAGCGGGAAGTTGTCGTAGCCGCTGGTCAGCACCGACACCGCCTTCGTCTGCAGATCCATGATCCGCAGCCCCTCGCCGTCGGGACCAAACGATCGATAGACGACACGCGTGCCGTCGGGCGCCATCGAGGGGAATCCGTTGTTGTTCGGTCCGCTGGTGATCTCGCGATAGCCGCTGCCGTCCGGCCGGACGATCGCGATCTGAGCGCCGCCCTCGGGACGATCCTCGGGCTTCAGGAACAGCCCATGGAACCCGTTGAAGAACGCGTTGTAGACGCCGATGCCGAAGATGATCGTCGCGCCGTCCGGCGACCACTGCGGCGCGAGGACGTTGCGGGTCTTGTCCTGATAAATGACCTCGGACCTGTCGGAGCCCGGAGTGGCGACGGCGACACCTGCGCCCAGCACCGTGCCCGGCGCCGGCGGCGATGTCGTCACGAATCGATCGCCAGACGGACTGAACGAGGGCAGAATGCCGCTGAGGGTCAGCTCGTAGTCCGCCAGCCGGCTCCACATCTTCTTCCACGTCGGCCGCGGCGCCGGCTGCCGCTTGTGAAAGACGACGTGCTTGCCATCGGGCGCCCACGACGCGGTGCGCACGTCGCCTCTGGGACCGCGCGCGCCGCCGACGTAATAAATGCCGGCGATGTCGCCGCCGCCCTTGCGCAGGTAGGCAATCTCGTTGTCCGCGATCGCCGACGGGTTGAACTTCACGCCGGGTCCCGACGGCATCGGTGACGCGACGCCGGTGGTGATGTCGATGGCGACGATCTGCGTGTCCTCCGGATGTTCAGGAACAGGCCGGCGGTTGTCGAGCGTCTGCTCCGCGGTCATGCAGTACGCGATCACCCGCCGGCTGTCGGCCATCCACTTGGGACTGCCGCAGAAGTTCCCGTGCGCGGTGATGCGCTTCAATCCGGATCCGTCGGGGTGGACGAGATAGATGTCGGCCAGCTGCAGATGCTCCCATCGTCCGTGCGCGAACGGCATGGTGCTGTCGCGATCGGACGAGAAGGCGATCCACCTGCCGTCCGGCGACCACGACGGCCGGAAGTCGCCGCCGGGTCCGGAGGTGAGCGCCTTCGCGCGGCGCGTCCGCACATCCATCGTCCAGAGATCGGCGGTGCCACCGTTGCGCGTGGTGACGAACACGAGTTGTCGGCCGTCCGGCGAGAAGGCCGGCTGATCGTCGTAGGCGGGACTGTCGGTGAGCCGCTCGATCTGCGAGCCGTCAGCCTTGACGCGATAGAGATCGGCGGAGCCGTCGCGTTCCGAGGTGAACACGATCGACGCACCGTCGGGAGACCACACCGGGTCGTAGTCGGTGTCGCGCGACGCCAGGAGCGGATGCTCGTCGCTGCCGTCCGCCGCGGCGATGTACAGCCCGATTTGTCCCGGCTGCGGAAACACGCGCGCGAAGACGATGTTCTGCGGCTCTGGCGGAGCCGCCGCAGCCAGCGAGAGACATCCGGCAGCGGCGACGACAAAGGCTGTGCGCATGATGCAGCGATTCTACCGCGGCGCGCTCTACGCGACATCGACAGCGGCGGCAACTCCCGGCGCACGGATGTACTCGGCGGCGACGAACCGGGCGGCGCGGCGGTGGTAGCTCCAGCTCGAGTCGGGCCACAGCGTCGAGTTGCGGCCCGTGCGATCGAGATACCAGCTCGAACAGCCGCCGGAGACCCACACCGTGCCGCGCATCCGGCGATCGACGCCGCTGACGAAACTACGTTGCGCGTCCGCGGTCGGCTCGATCGCATCGATGCGGTGCGCGCGCATGTGGCCGAGCGCCGCGATCAGATGATCGATCTGTCCTTCGGTCATGTAGACCACCGAGTTGTGGCCGAGTCCGGTGTTCGGTCCGAGCAGGATGAAGAGGTTCGGGAATCCCGCCACTGCCGTGCCGACGTGTGCTTTCGGGCTGCCCGCCCAGGTCTCTTTCAGCGTGCGGCCGTCGCGGCCGTGGATTCGCGCGGCGAGCGGCGGATCGGTCACGCGGAAGCCGGTGCCGAACACAATCGCGTCGACCGGCCGCTCCGCTCCGTCGGCGGTGACGATCGACCGCGCGCAAACCTCGACGATCGGCTCCGTGACGACCTCCACGTTCGGCTGCGTGAGGGCCGGATAGTAGTCGTTCGAGAGGAGGACGCGCTTGCAGCCCATCAGGTAGGCGGGCGTCAGCTTCGACCGCAGGATCGGGTCCTCGATGCTGCGGCGGAGATGACGCAGCGCCATCCGCTGCACGCGCGCCATCATCGCCGGATGACGGAACACCACGATCCAGATCTCGCGATAGAGATAGATGAGGAGACGAACGGCGCGCTGCACGCCAGGGATGCGCCCGTACATCCGGCGGCGCCACGGTGGGATCGCACCGTCCGGCCGCGGCATGACCCACGCCGGCGTGCGCTGGAACAGATACAGCCTGGCCGCCCGCTTCTGCACCTCCGGCACGAACTGCACGGCGGAGGCGCCGGTGCCAATCACCGCGACCCGCTCACCGCTCATGTCGAACGTGTGATCCCACCGCGCGGAATGGAACGCGCGGCCTTCGAATCGGTCGAGACCCGGAAGCTGCGGCACGGACGGCTCGCTCAGCGCGCCGGCCGCCATCACGAGCACACGCGCGGTGAGCGCGCCGCCCGACGTGTCGATGCGCCAGCGGCGCGCCGCGACGTCCCACTCCGCGCGCCGGACCTCGTGGCGGACGCGGATGTGCGGCAGGAGATCGAACTCACGCGCGAGACGCTGCAGGTAGCGCCAGATTTCAGGCTGCCGCGAGAAGCGGAAAGTCCACCCGGGCTCGGGCGCGAAGGACAGCGAATAGAGATGCGACTCGACGTCGCAGGCGCAGCCGGGATAGGTGTTGTCCCGCCAGGTGCCGCCGACGTCGGCGGCGCGCTCGAGCAGGACGAAGTCGCGGAGGGGCCGGCTGGAACGTGCGCGCTTTCAGGTCCGCGACGAAACCGGACTTCGGATCGAGCGGCTTCAACGACGATCCGCTCACGCGCAGCTCGAGCACGTCCGCGTACAGGATCGCGGCGAGGTCGCGCGATCGCGCGACGGCGTGCGCCAGAGACGAGAGTCCGCCTTGTCGTCGTTGGCGCCGGGCGGAAGCGTGAGATCGGTTGTGGCGCCCGCGGCAGAATGCGCGAGCGCGGCGGCGAGGACCAGCGCGAGGGCCATCGCGCTGATTCTACTCGGCTACGAGCGCGACGCGGCCGCCTTGAGCTTCATTTCCGTGGCGGCCCGGTGAATCGAGCACCACTCCTTGTGCTCGGCAATCGGCATCCCGCATTCCACGCACACGCGGATTCGCTGCTTCGGTGGTTCGCTCTTGCCAAACAGACGTTTCAGAAACGACATGCGGCCTCCCAGTGCGACTCGTAGACAGGGGCTAGGGGCCAGGCCCAGGGGCTGGCTGCCTTTCGCCTCTGTCTGGATACGTTAGACGGGCACGCCGGGTTCCCGGTTGTCACGGTCCCGACCTCAGCCGAGAGATGACGTCAGGGCCGCTTGAACAACCCGACGTACGCCGCCTTGCCGCGGATGTGGCCGGCCATTGCCGCGATGACGGCTGCGCGCGTCTGAGGCGGCGACTGGCCGACCGCGGGCACGTCGACCGTCGTGTCGAGCGCGAAGAGCTCGATGACGTAGTGATGCGGCGGTCCTGATGCGAGCGCGCCCGGCCCGCGGTAGAAGGGACCGGTCGCGCTGATCTGCCGGATGCCGTTCGCCATCTGTGCGCCCGCCGGCATCGACCCGGCCAGCGTCGTCTGACTGCCCGGAATGTTCCACACCATCCAGTGCAGCACGTCGTCGGTGCCGTTGCCGATCGCCGCGTCGATGTCGTGCATGATCACGACGTAGCTGACGACGCCGTCGGGCGCGCCGGTCCATTCGAGGGGCGGCGATTCCTCGCCGCCGGTCTGCGTGTAGCGGGAGGGAATGGATCCGCCGTCCGGCCAGATCGCGTGCAGCGTCATCACCTGCACGGCGCCGCGGCCCCGCCCGCCGCCGCGCTGGGCTCCCGGCGGCGGCTGGCCGCCCGACGCCGGCGCCGGAGGAGGCGGTACACCTCGCTGCTGGCCGGCGGCAAGGCTCGCACCGAGCAGCGCCACGCCGATCGACACGCGAAGCAATCGCATGCGCATCTCTATTTGAAGGAGGCCGGCTGCTTCCTCCGCCACGCGTCGTAGCGCATTCGCAGCGTCTTCACGGGATTCAGGTTTTCTCCTTCGTGGATCACGTTCGGCCCGTGATCCGGCGCCGGCTGGGACACGTTGATGTACATCGTGTACGTGCCGTTGTTGTGCGAGTCGCCGCTGGTATCGGACTTCTCCGCCATCAGGATGTACGCGACATGCGCCGTCTTCTCGTCGCACGGAATCGGCGGTTTCGATCCGTCGGTCGGCCAGGGGGGACAGGTGCAGCGGCTGTCGCCGCCCGATCCATCCGCCGCTTCCATGGCCGCCATTACGCGATCGGTGATGGCGCCGGTCGTCTTCACGAACGCCGCGACGGCGTTCGGCACTACCTGACCGGGACGCAGGATGTTCCCCTGAATCGAATAGAAGATCTCGGTCCCCGGCACCTGGCCCTGCATGTCCTGCGACACGTAACCGTTCGCCAGCCCTGAGTGGCCGGCGCGGCCGCCCTGCAGGTCGAGAATGCCGAACTGCCGGGTCTGGAACGCCGGATCCCTGCTCAGCATCTCGACGATCGTCTTCGGGTCGGTGCCCTTCTGCAGCTCCTGAAACACGAGCATCTGGTTCGCGTGCGTGTTGTCGACCGCCGCCTGACACGCCGCGACGCCTTTGCCGGGCACGACCACCGCCTGTACGCCCTTCAGAAACTCGTCGTCTCGATCGACGCAGGTCGCCGACGCGATCACGACACGGCCGGTGCTGCGGTCGACGGCAATCACTGACCACGTCGCGAGCGCGCGCGACGGCGCGCCCAGCACGAGCGCGAGCAGCAGCAGCGGGATCTGGCGCATCAGGGCTCTCCGGTGCGCGCAGTATACTTCCTTCTTTTGGAGCCTACCTGTGCGTATGCAGCGTGCTGGAACGATCGTCGCCGTCCTCATCGTGGTCGCGTGTACGGCGCTGGTGTCCGCGCAGAAAGAGAAACAGAATGCGCGGTTTGGAAAATGGAAGTTGAAGCAGGATCCGCCGGCGCTGAACATCATGACCTACGAGCCCTGGAACAAGGGCGGCATGAAGGTGACGGTGGAGTCCACCAACGCTCAGGGCCGCAAGGCGACGTGGACCTATAACACGATGTTCGACGGCAAAGACATGCCGGTGAGCGGCGACACGCGGACCGAGACGTCGGCGGTGAAGACGATCGACGATCGGGCCAACGAGATCACCAACAAGCGCGGCGGCAAGGTCGTGCAGGTGATCATCAACGTGCTGTCGGCGGACGGAAAACGGATCGACAACACCTACAAGAACTACAACGAGAGCGGCGAGCTCACGTCGACCACGACGGCGGTGTACGAGCGGATGCCCTAGCCACGCGATCCGACGGGCCATGGTGACGACCTGCATGCGATCTGGTGCCATCTGGTGAGCACCTGTTGCCCACCGGTGAGCATCTGGCGGTGATTTCATCGCCGCTGTTGCGCTGCGACAGCCGTATCGAGTGGCATCAGCGTTGCTCTTTACACGTGACAACGCTGCGCTCGGCCGCCGCTCTGGCCGGCTGACGAACACCCCGAACGCTCCCTACACCACGGACGGGAGGCTGTACGCCGGCCTCCCGGCACGCCCCGCTCCGGGAACGGGACCGTCAAGGACGCCAACCAGAGATGGACTCGAAATTCCGCTGAGCTGTTCGCTGGGAGTTTGTGCGCGGACAGGGCTGCGCCCGGCCCCAAGCTCTCTGCCTGTGCACCACGGCGCCCTGCTCGATTGTCGCGAAGAGGTCTCTAGAATATCACGGACTGCTCACTGACGGAAGCAGGCTTCACAGCCCGCCTTTCAGCTGAGCTGAACAATCGAAATGTCGAGGCGGCGCTCCTGGCCCACCGCCGTCTGCCACTGCACCAGGATCGGACTCTGGTAGGTGCCACGCACGACGCGTGCGGTCGAATGACCCGGTTCGTGCGTCGCCAGGAAGCTCACCTTCCGCGATCGCACGAAGTGGCGCGCCGGCACCGCCATCACCTTCGCGACCAGCCGTTCGAGCGACGACTGATCGAGCCCCAGCGCTTCCATCAGCGAGTTGAGGACGCGGACCACGTCGTACTTCGCGTAACTGAGCGTCTTGCCGGGAATCGCGAAGGGATCGTCGAGGATGCTGTGCGCCTTGATTCTCGCAAAGCGCAGCGGGTCGCGGAGGACGTCCACGAGATCGTTCTGCATCAGCAGCGTCTCGTACTCGTTGACCGTCAGGCCGACGTTGCGCTCCGTCGGCTCGATCATGAGATCGACGCGGCCGCGCTCGAGGCCGGTGCGCGCGAGCAGCTCGTTCACCTGCTCGAGCAGGCCGAGCCGCGGATCGGCGAGGTTCACCGAGTCGATCGGATGCTTCGACACCGGCACCCGCACCGACATGTGCGACACCACACGCTCCTCGTCGTAGGCCAGCACGGTCGTCGTGCGGCGGCGCTTCATCGCGTCGGTGGTGCCGTCCAGATCGATGAAGTACACCGGGACGTCGGGCCGCGTCTGGTAGGTGACACAGTTGCGCAGCCCCGCACCGATGTAGGTCAGGTGCGAGTCGGCATTGCGGGGCTCGACCACCTTCTGCGCGTCGCTCAACTCGGTGCGCAGCTCCATCCGGTCGTGGTGATAGGCGGCGCCCTCGGGAAACAACGCGTGAAACGAGCCGAAGAACTGCGAGACGCCGCCGTCTTTCTGCAGCCGTGTCGAGAGGCTCTGCTCGAGATACCCGGCGGTCGTGTGCAGCGAGCAGTACAGAGCTTTCCGGTGCCGGCGCAACAGGTCGCCCGCTTCCTGGGCGATGCGCGTCGTGACGTCGATGGCTTCGAAGCGTCGCTGGGGCGCGAGCGTGAGGCGGAGTTCGGCTGGACGGGTCGAGAGCATCCGTTCGGTGTCCCAATTGTGTAGCATCAATTGCCCCGGACTACAAGTGTCGCGGCCGCCTAACCGCCGTGCCCTCAAGGGCTTCGGCGGGACGGCGGCGCCCCGGTACGTGTTGTCCCGGTGACCCGGACTCCACGATACACAGCCTTCGTGGCCGAATTGAGGCGGAAAGAGCGACCTCAGCCCGGCCCGACCGCCGCCAGCGCGTCGTCCTCCGTGTCGTAGAGGTCGAGGACCGTGTTCAACCGCGTGGTCGCGAACACATCCTTCAGCTTCGGTGTCGGGTTGCAGAACGCCAGGCGGCCGCCGAGGCCGGCGACCATCGTGTGGCTGGCGGCGAGGTCGGCGACCCCGGACGAATCGATCGTCGTCACGTGCGCCAGGTTGACGACGACTACTCGAGCGCCCTGTTCGAGCGCGGCCCGAATGGCCCGCCGCAGACCCGAGTCGGGATGCGTCGCGGTGACCGCGCCGCGGAGGTCGAGGACCGGGACCGAGTGCACGAGTCGCGTGACGATCATCGGCCGCTACTCGACGAGATGCTTCGGCGCCCGGTTGCGCCAGGCGTCGGTGAGCGCGTGTCTGGTGATCCGCTTCCGCGCGTCGCGCAGCCGCACGTTCGTTGCGCCGCGCGCGCCCCACGCGCCCTTGACCGGGATGAACGCCTTCGGGTGCGCGACGGTGTAGAGCTGCTGCTGCACCGGCGTCAGCGCCACCATCGCCCATGCAGCCGAAGGATAGCCCAGCGTCGCGAAGATCTTGCCGCCGACGCGGAAGTCGGGATGCTTCATGTGCTCGCGCTCCTCTGCTTCGGGCAGCGCGAGCGCGAGCGATCGAAACTCACGTGGCGTCATCGTTTCTCCGTCGAAGCGTCCACCGCCTCCGCCTCGCTGGCAAAGATCGCGAACACTTCCTCGAGCCGGGTGATAGCGAAGATGTGCTTCAGCTTCTTCGAGAGGCAGCAGAGGAGCAGCGTGCTGCCGCGGTTGGTGGTGGTGATGTGCGCCGAGGCGAGCTCCGCGACATCGGACGAATCGATATCGACGACATCCTGCAGGTTGATGACGACGTGGCGCAACCCCTCATCGACAGCGGTACGAATCGCGCGGCGCAGCTCGCCCTCTCCGCCACCGCTCGACGCCAGCGGGGCTTTCGCGACGAACACCGTCACGTCGCCATGGCGGCGCTGCTCGACCGCCACGTCAGTACACCCAGCTCTTCGTGTCCGCCCCGGCCGGCGCCGTTTTGATCATCCACTGCGCCATCGCCGGCATGTAGCGCTGGTGGACGGTGCGGGTGCCGACGTTGTTCGGGTGCTCGGTATCGCCGGTGAAGCAGTGCTCGCGCCGCTCGCCGTAGACGATCTCCGCTTCCGACGACGGCGCCGCGCGCATCAGGAACTCTTCCATCTGATACATCGCGTTGTTCAGATAGCCGTTGTCCATCGTGCCGCTGGTCAGGTGGATCTTGCCGCGGAGCTTCGGACCGAGCGTCGCCCAGTCGCGCTGCAGGATGTAGCGCAGGTCGTAGTGATCGCGCCAGTAGCCCGCGACGTCCGGATCGATGGCGCCGGTGAGCTTGTCGTACAGCGGCTTGTAGTAGCCGTCGTCGCCGACCGGGCCGAACACCGACGCCCACGCGTCGTGCTGCCCGGCCGATCGGCCGCGCGTGCCGATCGCGAGCTCGACGAGATTGCGATCCTCGAAGGTGGCGTAAAGGTGATCGCGGTAGTCGCGGAAGCCCGGCTTCGGCGTGCGCTTCCACGGGTTGTCCTCGTAGTAGTACGCGTTGTGCTCGTCGTAGATGTTCACCGATCGGTACGAGCGGAAGTCCACCGGGTCCGGGCAGAGCGCCCACGCGCCGTTGTAGTCGTCCGGATAGAACACCTGCACGCCGAGCGCCTCCCAGCCGCCGGTCGATCCGCCGGTCATCACGCGGGCCCACGGCTGGCCGATGCCGCGGAACTTCTGCTCGAGGTAGGGAATCAGATCGCGCGTGATCGCATCGCCGTAGGGCCCGTTGTTCGCGGAGTTGACCGCGTAGGAGTCGTCGAAATACGGGGTCGGATGCTGGACGAGGACGTGGATCATGCGCGGAAAATCCGCCCCGTTCCACGCCTGATAGAACTTGTAGGCGGCGTCCTGCGCGTCGCGCTGCGCGCCGCGTGCATTCGCCGCCGGCGGCGTCTCGCGCCAGCCGTCGCTCTCCGCGTTGCGGGGGAAATGACCGTGGTGAATCAGGATCGGGTAGCGGGCGCCGGGATGCTCGGCCCATCCGCGTGGCAGCGTCACGATCGCGCCGAGCGACATCGGCCGTCCCCAGAACTTCGACAGCCGCTCGTTCGGCACCGAGAGGTACTTCACCTGCGCAGTGTCGTGCGGCGGCTCGATCGGCGGAATCTCCTGATCCAGGACGATGCGAATCTCGCCGCCGAGCGCCGGATCGATACGCATCTTCACCGGCCGGCTGTAGAAATTCCCCGGTTTGGTGTCCCAGTGCTGTCCTTCGCCCTGGTCCATCGGCATCTTGATGGTGTGGCCGTCGGCGCGATGGAACGGCTCGTAGCGGTTGAGCAGCGCCTGCACCCAGTACTCGCCGGGCGGAATAGCCCTGATGCTGCGGACCGGCCAGCCGAACGCGCGCTCGTCCACGATTGCCGGCTCGCCGGGACCGAGGCCGTCGACGTCGACCCCGAAGATCGGCCGCGTGGTGTTGGCGCGGTACTGATCGCTTTGCGACTTCGGCTCGGTCCGGCCGTCGTCGGACACGAACAGCAGCACCCGGCCGTCGAGCGGCTGCGCGCTTCGCACCGACGGGAACGAGATCGCGAAGCGCAGCGCGCCGTCATTGTCCTGGGCGCGCGCCGCCAGCGCCGCGAGCGACGCCGCGCCGAGAACGGCCATCATGCATCCGGCAGCCAGAGTCGAGCGCATGAGACGGGCACCTCCAATGGTCGAGCCGTGCGCGCGCACACGTTACCACGCGCAGCCGCCAACCGCGTACCCGCGGTGGCATACTGGTGCGCGCCATGGCGTTCTCGTACGACTGCGACGTCCTCGTCTGCGGGGGCGGACCCGCCGGATCCACCGCGGCGGCGTTCCTCGCGCGGGCCGGCCGCCGCGTCGTCCTGCTCGAACGCGACCGCTTCCCGCGGTTTCACATCGGCGAGTCGCTGCTGGCGTCGGTGAACGACGTGTTTCAGGCGATTGGCGCCGACGGTTTGATCCGCGGCGCCGGTTTCACGGAGAAGTGGGGCGCGACGTTCATGCCGGGAGACGGGAGCATCGAGCGGCAGCTCGATTTCGGGTCGGCACCCGGCGTCGGCAGGCCGCAGACCTGGCAGGTGCCGCGCGCGACCTTCGACGAGCTGCTGCTGCGCCACGCGGCGGCGAGCGGCGCCGACGTGCGCGAACAGCAGCGGGTCGTCTCCATCGAGTTCGGTGCCGAGGGGGTGACGGCAACGGTGCAGGCCACGAACGGCGGGTGCGGCGCGAAGGCGCTGCGGGCGCGCGCGATCGTCGACGCGTCCGGCCGCGGCGCGCTGCTGGCACGGAAGTTCGGCCTGCGCATCGAAGAGCCGCAGCTGGCCAATGTCGCCGTCTTCTCGCACTACTCCGGTGTGCCGCGGCCGGCGGGCCGCCGCTCCGGCGACATCCGCGTCGTCGCGCGCGACGATCTCGGGTGGTTCTGGCTGATCCCGATTTCCGGGGAGCTGATGAGCGTCGGCGTGGTGCTGCCGCGCGGGGCGTTTCGCGCCTTTGCCGATCTCGAGCACGCGGCGATCCTCGAGCGCGCGATCGCCGACACGCCGGTCGTCGCGCAGCTGCTCGCGGACGCGCGGCGGGAGTGGCCGGTGCGGGTCGAGCGCGACTTCTCGTTCGGCGCGCGCGCGTACGCAGGCGATCGCTGGGTGCTCGCCGGCGACGCCGGATCGTTTCTGGATCCGGTGTTCTCGACCGGTGTGGCGATCGCGCTGGAGTCCGGCCTCGAGGCGGCGCAGGCGATCGACGCCGGCCTCGCGGCGAACGATCTCTCCGCGCGTCGGTTCGCCAGGTTCGAGCGCCGGCAGCGCGCCCGCTACCGGTCGTTCCGGCGATTCGTCGTCGGGTTCTACACGCCGGAGTTCCGCGATCTCTTCTTCGACGAGGATCCGCCCGCGCGCATCTACCGCGCGCTCGCGGCCGTGTTCGCGGGGTACTGGCGGCCGTCGCTGACGACTCGATGCTGGGTCGGGCTGTTCCTGCTGCTCGTGCGGCTGCAGAAGCACGTTGCGCTCGTCCCGCGCCGTTCGGTCAATCAGCGCAGCGAGAACGTCCTCGCCGAGCGGCCGCTCGTGTAGGTCCGGGCGACGATGATCGTCATCGTTCCGCAAGGCCGACGGGTTGATCGGTGTCTGAATCGGGCGCGACCCGGAGGATCGAGATGAAGATCGACGATGCCGCGCCAGCAGCCGAACGTCAGGCTACCGGCGTCAGCATGTTGGCATCGCGGAAGATCACCCATCGGCCGTCAGGCTGCTTGCGGAGGATCGCCATTGCCGGGCCGGCCAACCGCGTCGGGTCGCCACTGTCGGGCGTGATCGTGACTGCGATCTGATTCCAGCAGTACGCCCAGTCGCCGAACACGCGGACTTCCTCCACGACAACGGTGCCTTCGAAGCGGCCGCTGCGCTCCAACGCGCGCGATGCCTGGGCGAAGGACGCCTTCCCGCGCATCGCTGGACGCCCTGCGCCGAGGAACACGACGTCGTCGTCCATCATCGAGAGGACGCGATCGAGGTCCCCGGTCTTCGTCGCTTCCATCCACGACGCGATTAGCGTGCGGATCGCCTGTTCGTCTGCGTTCATGTCAATCCGCCGTTCCGTGCAGCAAGGTCTCGAGACGCGCCGCGGTTCGCAACACGCGGGCTTCCTCACCGTGATCCGCCGTGAGCTGCAGACCGAGCGGCAGCCCGCGTGGCACCGGCATCGGGATCGTCATCGCCGGAACGCCGAGCGTGGTCCACGACGCGTTCATGCTCGAATCGCCCGTCGACTCGAGGCCGAGCGGCGCCGGCCCCGTTGCCGCCGGCACCAGGATCACCGGGGTCGCCTTGTAGATCTCGGCGATGCGTGTTCGCGAGGCGTCGACGAGCCGTCGCGTCTGATCGTAGGTTTCCACCGGAATCTGCAGGCCCTCGCGGACGAGGGCAGCCATGTCGGCGAGCCGCTCGCCATACTGTTTGTAGCGCTGCTCGTGAAAGCGCGCGCCCTCGTAGAACATGATGGTGCGGTTTGCGGCAACCAGCGCCTCGAGCATCGTCGCAATGTCGATCGACTGGATCGCGACGCCCGCCTTGCGAAGGCGCGCGACGGTCCGGGCGAAGGCCGCGGCCATCGGAGGTTCGACTCTGGGCAACGGATCGGGCGCGGCGATGAGAAACTGCTCGGCGTGCCCGGTCTGGTGCCCCATCGCCTCCCACAGCGCGCTCATGTCGGCGGCCGTCTGCGTGAACAACCCGAGGGTGTCGAGGCTCTTCGCGAACGGCAGCACGCCTTCCATCGGCAGCAGGCCGTAGCTCGGCTTGAAACCGGCGACGCCGCAGAACGACGCCGGCCGCAGGACCGATCCGCCGGTCTGCGTCCCGAGCGCGAACGGGATCATCCCGGCTGCGACGGCCGCGGCTGACCCGCTCGAGCTTCCGCCCGGCGTGTGCGCGAGATCGCGCGGGTTGCGCGTCGGCGCCGGCGTCCGGTAGGCGAACGACGTCGTCTGGGTCTTGCCCATCACGACGCCGCCGCGCACGCGCAGGTCGCGCACGATCGCCGCGTCGGTGGTACCGATCCGTCCCTTGTAGATTGGCGATCCGTACTCTGTGGCGAGCCCCTTCGTCTCGATGATGTCTTTGACGCCGAACGGAATCGAGGCGAGCGCGCCGCTCCCGGCGGCCTGTTCCGGGGCCACCTGCACCCACGCGTGAATCCGGGCGTCGAGCTCGCGAATCCGATCGACGGCCGGCGCCAGCGCGCGCTCCCGCGCCTCGCGTGACGCGTGCTGCCAGTCGAGGAACGTCTCGAGCCGGGTCGGCCCCGCGGCGCGACGGGCGGTGAGCGCGGGCGCGGTCACGCACGCCGCCACGGTCGTCAGAAACGTTCGCCGCCTCATGTGCCTACTTTCCAGGGTGATACTGCCGCTCGACGTGCTGCTCGACGTCGGCGCGGTAGAACCAGACGTCGCGCAGATTGCCGGTCGCGTATCGCTCAGCCTGATCGCCAAAGTGCTTGGACTTCGGGTCGCCGCTCTCGCCCCCGGCGGTGACCGCCCTGGCGCGGACGCGGTCGCCGAACTCGACGACGGCGACGAAGCTGTTGCCGGTGGTGCCGTACATTTTCTTTGTGCCGCTGAACGTGCGCGCGCCGAACGAGGCGAGCGATCCCCAGCGGGCGGACGTGAACGCCACCGGAATGCTCGGCGCACGATCGTCGAACGGCTGGACGAGGTCGCCGTTGATCCGCTGATACCGGTTGATCTCGCCCCACGGCGTCTTCCAGCTGTCGAAGCCGCCTTCGAGCCGGTCCACGGCGGCCGCGAGCGCCTGCAACAGTTGGTCGGGCGCTGCCCTGGTGCCGGCGTAGTCGTCGGCGGACATGCCGGCCGCGCGCGCCTCGTCGTTGACGCGGCGGCCGATCTCCTCGCCCCAGTACACGGCGACCGAGGTCGGCACTGACGACGCGGACCACCGGCGATCCCACGCTTTCAGCATCGCGATCGGCTCGGCGAGCTTCGACTTCAGCGAACTCGACGCGGGCGCCGCGTCGTAGGCCTTCAAGAGCGGCGGCAGCATCACGTCGAACTCCGGCAGGTAGCTGTCGTACGCGGCCGCCACCAGCGACTCGAGCGTGAAGTCCTTCCTGCCGTCGAGAACCTTGATCGCGTGGATCCCGCGCGGGTTCTCGCCGTTGCGCTCGACGTACTTCGGATAGTTCGCCTGCGTGGGACTGTTCGAACCGGCGGCGGTCCACGGCCAGTTGTTCGTGTTGTAGAGCCACCCGTTCGGCGGATTCAGCAACCCCGGCGTCTCGTCGGTGGACAGCACGCCGTTCCACTCGGTCGCCGGATCGCTGCCGTCCACCGGCCTGGTCCAGTCGAACTTCGGATCGCGCCGCGGGATGAAGTTCGAGTGGAAGTACGCGATGTCGCCGTCGCCATCCGCGAAGATCGTGTTGTTCGACGAATTGGTGTGGAGCTCCATCGTGTCGCGGAACGCCTTGTAGCTCCTCGCCTTGGTCCGCAGGTAGGACTGCTGCAGCGCCTTCAAGGGCTCCTGCATCAGCCGGACGCTCACCCACTTGCCGTCCGCCTCGCGGACGATCGGACCGTGGTGAGTGCGGAAGACGGTGAAGGTCCGCTGCGCCAGCGCGCCGTTGCTCTTGTAGGGCACGGTGATCGTGCTGGTCGTGATCGGCCGCTCCTCGCTGCCGTATTTGTAGAAGAAGCGATCGCCTCTCTTGACCACCGTCTCCAGGTACTCGTCGATGTTGTCGACGCCGCTCGAGGTGTGCATCCAGCCCGCGCGATCGTTGAAGCCCTGGTAGACGAAGAACTGGCCCCACGTGAGCGCGCCGTAGGCGTTGAGCCCTTCGTCGCTCACCATCTGCGCCTCGGCGCGGAAGAAGAACGAGGTGTGCGGGTTGATCAGCAGCAGCGCATGCTTGCCGGTGGTGTTCGACGGCGCGACGGCGGCGCCGTTCGAGCCGGTCGGCTCGACGTAGACGGGCGGCACCGGTTCGGCCGACGCGCTGGCCTTCGGCCCGGCGCCGTAGAACTTCTCGAGCTGCGTCAGGTTCACGCGCTCGATGTCGCCGCCGATGCTGCCCTCGCTGAAGGTGAGCGCCATCCACGGCTCGAAGTGCGTGATGACGCGGGGCTTTACGCTGGGGTGCGTGTGCAGGTAGTAGTTGAGACCGGCAGCCCACGCGTTCATCAGCGGCTTCAGCCAGGCCGGCGCCTTCTCGTACTGCGCCTTCATGTCCGCGGGATCGATGAACAGCTTCATGCGCAGGTCGCGCCAGATCTGGCCTTCGCCCTCGGCTTCGGCAAGCCGGCCCATCCCGTTGATGAAATTCGTCTCGACGCGGTTGAAGTCGTCCTCCGCCTGCGCGTAGACGACGCCGAACACCGCGTCGGCGTCGGTCTTCCCGTAGACGTGCGGGATGCCCCAGGTGTCGCGGATGATGGTGATGTGCTGCGCCTGCTGTTCCGAGGCGGCGGCGGTGTTCTTGTCGGCAGCCGCCTGTCCGACGCACGACGCGCAGGCAACCGCGGCGATGAGCATGAGCTTTCGCATGAGTACTCCCGGAATTCGGTGGCCGGATGGTAACACGCTACTCGATGGCTGATGGCTGAGGGCTGATCGCGATGGCTAAGGGCTGAACGCGTCAACCATCGGCCATCAACCATATGCCATCAGCCATCAGCCATTAGCCATTCGCGTTGCGGTGCAGGAACTCCACGAGCAGCGCGCTGACGCGGTCGGGCTGCTCCTGCTGGACCCAATGCCCGGCGCCATCGACGAAATGGACGCCGACCATCCGCGTGCACGCCGTCTTCTGCATCCGCTCGAGCGCGCCCGGATTCTGATAGGCGCCCCAGTCGCTACGGCCGGCAATGAACATCGACGGCTGATCGATCGTCCGGCCGGCGAACACCTGCAGATCGCCGTTGAACCGGCCGCTCGATCCGACGCGGTAGGACTGCAGGCCGCCCTGAAATCCGGTGCGTCCGTACTCCGTGCTGTAGACGCGCAGTTGTGCCTCCGGCAGCCATGTGTTCGCAGCGATCGCCGACGCCGACGGCGTCTCAGGCGCGACGGTCTCGGCCATGCCCTTGTCGAGATCCATGACGTAGTAGCGCGGCATCTTCGCCCACTCGACCGCGGTCCGCGCCGCGAGCGGCGCCGGGTGATTCTCTGTCCAGTCGGCACTCTTCATGTGGTAGTAGGCGCGCAGGAACGCATGCAGTCCCTGCGGTGCATGCCACATGTTGTCGTTCGCCTCGCGCGTCGAGTAGTAGCGTTGGTAATACTTGCGCGGCGGCGAGAGCCTGGCCAGATCGTCGAACAGCGTGTCGGCCGGCGGCGTCGCCGCTGCGGGCGGCGGACCGTCGGCCGTGTCAAAGGGAAACGCCGCCGTGCCGGCAAATGGCGCGCTCATCAGGACGGTGGAACGGAAGACCTCGGGCCGCATCACCGAGCACCACGCGGCCACCGGCGATCCGAAGTCGTGCCCGACGACCGCGGCAATCGATCGATAACCGAACGCCGAGACCAGCGCCACCATGTCGGTCACTTCGTTCAACGTTCGCCACGGGCTCAGGTCGTCGTCGAACGTCACGCCGGTGCCGCCGGTGCGCCCGTAGCCACGCAGGTCCGGCGCGACGACGTGATAGCCCGCGGCCGCGATGGGCAGCATCACGTTCCGCCAGCTGTACGCGAGCTCCGGGAACCCGTGCACCAGGAGAACCGCCGGGCGCCGCGCGCCCTCGTACCCCGCCTCGAGCACGTGCATCCGGATGCCGTTGACGTTGTTCACGAACCGCGCGCGCACGCCGCGCGGCAGGACCGACGCCGGCAGCGGCCCGGCGTCAGCCGATGACGGAGCCGGCGTCTGCGCACCGACGCGCGACATCATCACCGCCGGCGCGAGCGCGCCGAGCGATCCGAGCAGCTGACGGCGCGTCAGGGTGTCCATGCGTCACCTCACCGTTTCGTCGAACGAGACAATCGGGTCGACGTCGATCGGCACGTCGCGGGCAGCGTCGAGCGCCGTCTTCAGCGCCGGCGGCACGACGTCGTACTTAGTGAACCACGCCTCGGCGCGGGCGCGATCGCCGGTCGCCTCCTGCTCGAGGAGCTCCTGCGCGAGTTTCTGAACTGCGCCCGGCATCTTCGCGTACTCCACGCGGTAACGCCCGCCGTTGGTCGTGATCGCTCCCTGCGACGCGAGATAGTTGAACTCCATCATCTCGGCGCGGCCGTGGGCTTCGCCGGTGCCGAACCGGATCGTCCGGAAAATCCCGGCGACGTAGGACGCGTAGTACTCCTCGAGGCGTTCTTTCTTCAGCGCGCCTTTGTCGACCAGCCATTTCAGCGCGAACATCCCGACGACGTCGGCCTTGGCCTCTTCGAGGCCGGAGTAGGTGCCGGCCATCGCCTCGCGGATGTTCATTTGACGTCCGTCGCGACGGGCGAACGCGGGACCCAGGCCATGACAGATCTCGTGCATCAAAGTCGACGCGAGGTAGCCCTCGGCCGACGCCTGCTTCGCCTGCCCGGCGTCCATCAGCTTCGCGGCAAGCGGCAGAATCACCTCGTTGACGCGCGCGTCCATGAAGTTCTTGAAGAAGATTTTCTTCGTGCCCTTCTCGGCGTGGATCCGCGGATCGTTCGGCAGGTTGTCGGCGACGGCCTGATAGCCGTGGCGCAGGTCGCCCGAGCGGAACGGGGTGTCCATCACTTCCATCGGCGTCGCGTGGCCGCGCACGTCCGGCCGATCGGCGGCGGCGAGGGGCAACGCCTCCTGGATCTCCGGGACCCACCGCTCGTAGAGCTCGAGGTTCCTGCTCTCGGCCTCGTTGCGGATCATCACCGCCGCGCCATAGGACGTCTTCACGCCGAGCAGATCGTCGAGGTAGGTCTCGTACGGCGCGAAGATGACGTCGACCTTCGGACTCTTCAGGTCGACCCAGGCGACGTCGCTGGCGTAGTAGTCGTCCGAGAGGAGCGCCTCGGCCCGCAGCCGAAGAAACCGCCCGAACGCGGCGTCGGGCGACAGGTCTGCGCCCTTGCGAAGCGCGTCGGCGGCTGCGGCGAGGAAGGGCGCGAACTCCTCGTGGTACTTGCGCGTCGTGAGCGCGGCCCCGCTGCGACGGACCACCGCATACGGGTCGAACAGCGCCGCCTTCGCGTCCGGGTGGGCCTTCACGTACGCGTCGACGCCCGCGCGCGTCAGGTCGGCCGGATAGAGATAGTGTCCGGGCGGCATCTTCTGCATGCCGACAAACGGCGCATTCTCGCGCACCAGATCCCAGCGGCTGCCGTTGATGAACAGGTAGTGGCGCAGGCTCTTCGCGGCCGGCGCGGCGTTCGACTCGAGCGCCTTGTACAGCGCCAGGCCGACCGGATCGGTCTGCCGCCAATAGATGCTCTCGAGCGCCCGTGACGCGGCGACGAGCTGATCGATCATCTGCCGCTCGCGATCGCTCAACCCGGACGCGTCGAAGGGCATCCGCACCGGTTTGAATTGCGCGATCCGCGCATCGAGATCGGCGACGGCGGTCTTCAGCATCGCCGGCGCATCGACAGAGGGCAAATCGCTCGCCGGTGCAGTGGCGCGCTGCGCGTGGACGACAATCGCGGCGACGATGCAGCACGCCGCCGCTGAGCAGAGCGTCTTCATCCGGGGATTCTGCCACGGCGCACGCGCGTCCGCCGGCTGATCATGGCTGATCCGTCGTCGCGCTACGAGGAGCGCCCGCAATCCAGCTGATAGTGGAAGCGATGGACCTTCACGGTCGGCGGTCGAACTTGACGGCGAGATTGGCGACGCCCTCTGCGACTATTCGGATGTCATCGCGGATGCTCTCGAGCTGAATCTGTCCGTGACGGATCTCATTGCGCAGCTCGTCGCGCATCGCCGTCGTGTCGGTGCGAAGTTGCGCGCCCTGTCCGGCCATCTCGGCACGAAGCTGCCTGCCTTGTTCGGCCATCTCGGCACGAAGCTGCTTGCCTTGTTCGGCCATCTCGGCACGAAGCTGCTTGCCTTGTTCGGCCATCTCGGCCCGAAGCTGCTTGCCTTGTTCGGCCACCTCGACCCGAAGCTGCTTGCCTTGTTCGGCCACCTCGACCCGAAGCTGCTTGCCGTGTTCGGCCGTCTCGGCCCGAAGCTGCTTGCCTTGTTCGGCCGTCTCGGCCCGAAGCTGCTTGCCGTGTTCGGCCATGTCGGCGCGAAGAGCTTCGCCCAGCGCGTCAATCCGATGGCCCAGGTTCTCGATCGCAGAGGAGGTTTCAACGTCCATCACGGAAGACGCATCGTAGCATCGTCGCGAGGCGGCAGCGGGCTCGGCGGCGTTTCCCGTGCAGGAAACCTACGCGGTGCCGCGGCTCGCGAGCGCACGTCTGACCCGTTCGGGAGTGAACGGCACCTCCCGGATCCTCACGCCCGTCGCGTCGAAGATCGCGTTGCCGATCGCGGCGGCGACGATCGTGATCGCGGTCTCGCCGGCGCCGGCTGCGTCGACGCCGCGCGTGTCGATCAGGACGCTTTCGATCGCCGGCGTCTCGATGCCGAGCGGCAGGCTGTGATACGAGCGCCAGTCCACCGACGTCACGGCGTGATCGTCCCACGTCACCTCTTCGCCGAGCGCCCGGCTCAGCCCCTGCATCGCGCCGCCCTCGAGCTGATTGCGCATCCCGTCCGGGTTCGAGATCGGACCGCAGTCCTGTGCGACGACGAAGCGCCTGGCGGTGATGCGGCCGGTGTTCTGATCGACGGCGATCTCGGCGACCATCGCGACGTAGCCATTGTCTCCCTCGTACAGGACGCACGAGATCCCGCGCCCCGTCGCGACGCCGTCCCGCGCAAGGTCCGGTCGAGGAGACGGCCGCGCCTGCCACCCTGCGCCTTTTGCCGCCGCGCTGACCACCGCTTTCAGCCGCGCATCGCTCAGATGCCGCAGGCGGTAGGCGACCGGATCCGCCTTCACCCGCGCCGCGATCTCGTCGAGGAAGCATTCATGCGCGAACGTGTTCTGGAGCCGTGACGGCGACCGGAGCGGACCCGTGAAGAAGGGCGACGCGACCGTGTGCGTGAGCACGCGCTCGCTGGCAATCGTCCCCGGACCGCCGGCCTTTCCTGCGACGCGGCCGGCGACGTACGACGGCGCGGCGTTGCTGCCGTTGCGGAACTCGCCGGCCGGCGCGGCCGCCGGCGCAGGGCGGAACGGCTGCGGCTCGTACCCCGCGAGCACGCCGGTGATCACGTTGCCGGGGCGGTCGTAGCCCGGTCGGCCACCGCGCGTCGGAAACCAGGCCTCGTAGTGCCAGCCGACGATCGTTCCGTTCGCGTCGACACCGGCCCGCTGATCGATCACGTAGGCGTAGCCGTAGTTCTCCCACGCCATCTCGTCCCGGCGCGACAGCTGCACGCGAACCGGCTTTCCCACCGCCTGGGACAGGAGCGCCGCGTCGAACGACACGGTGTCCGCCCCGTTCAGGCCGTAGCAACCCGCCCCTCGTGTGAAAATCACGCGCACGGCGTCAGGCGGCAGACCGAGCAGCGTCGCGACGCCGTTGCGTGTCGGGTACGCCGACTGGGTGGGCGACCAGACCGTCGCCTTGCCGTTCTGCACGTCGGCCACGGCACACGACGAACCGATCGAGCCGTGCATCTGGTACGGATGCAGGTAAGTCGCCGTGATCACGGTGGCGGCCTTCGCAAGCGTCTCGTCCACATCGCCCGAGTTGACGACGAACCCGTCGCGCGACGGCTGCTTGCGGAGATCGGCGTAATAGTCGCCCTGTGGCGGCAGCGCTGGTCCCGCTGACCACGTCGCCTTCAGCTTCGCCGCCGCCTGTATCGCCTGCCACGGCTTCTCGGCCACGACACCGACGAAATTTTTCCTGACGACAACCTTCACCACGCCGGACATCCCGCGCACGGAGCTCTCGTCCACGCGCTCGAGCGTGGCGCCGACCGAGGGCGGTCGCACGACGGCGCCATGCAGCATGCCGGGCACGCGCACGTTGTGCACGAACTCGAAGGTGCCGGTCGCCATCGCCGCCATGTCGAGGCGCCGCACCGGCTTGCCCATGACGGTCCACTCGCGCTCGTCCTTCCGCTTCGCGGCGCGATCGAGCTGGGCGCTGAGTTTCCGGCCGGCAACGAGCTCACCGTAGCTCACGCGCTTCGAGCGATCGGCGCGTGCGCTGACGGCGCCGTCAGCAGCGGCGAGCTGATCGATCGGCAGAGCGAGGCGCGCGGCGGCCAGCTTCAGCAGCGCCTCGCGCGCAGTCGCCGCCGCGAGTGCAAGGTTGCGCTCGTTGAAGTTGGTGGGCGTGGACTGGCTGCCGGACGTGGTCCCTTGATCGGGCGCGACCTCGGTGTCGCACATGATCACCGTGACCCGCTCGAGCGGCACCGCCAGCTCCTCGGCGACGAGCTGCGCCTGCGCGGTCAGCATGCCCTGCCCGAGCTCGCATTTCCCGGTGAACACGGTGACGGCGCCGTCGGCGGCGATCGCAATCCACGAGTCCACCTGCGACGGATCGACATGTGACGCGCGCGTACCGAACTGCCCCTGCGCCAGGCCGGTGCGCTCGATGAGCGACGCCGCGCTGAAGGAGACGACGAGGGCGCCGGAGGTCTTGAGAAAGTCTCGACGTTTCATCACGCCTTCTCCGCTGCGTAGCGCTTGATCGCCTTCCACATCCGCGCATGCGTGAAGCAGCGGCACAGCACCGAGGATGTCGCCTGCTGCAGCTCGGCGTCGCCGGCTTTCGGATTCTGGTCGAGGAACGCTTTGGCGGTGAGGATGACCCCGCTCAGGCAGAAGCCGCACTGCGCCGCCTGCTCGTCGATGAACGCGCGCTGAATCGGGTGCGGGCGCTCCGGCGTGCCGAGGCCTTCGAGCGTGACGACCTCGGCGTCGCCGACGCTGCCGACCGGGGTCACGCAGGTGCGCACGGCCCGGCCGCGGACGATTGCCGTGCACGATCCGCACTGGCCGAGGCCGCAGCCGAATTTCGGTCCGCGAAGCGCGAGGTCGTCGCTGAGCACGTAGAGCAGCGGCGTGGCGGGATCGACGTCGATCGTGTGAGCTCGGCCGTTGACGCGAAGCGTGATGGCGCTCATTCCCGGATTATAGATTGCTGCCTGCTCGCTGCTGATCGATTGAAATTGGTCCACTGAATCAACCATCATCAATCAGCAGTCGACAATATGCCTGGCCCCTCGCTCATCGTCTTCCACGAGCATCCCGAGTGGCAGAAGCCGCTCTTCGCAGCGCTGCAGCGGCGCGGCGTGGCATTCGAGGCCTTCGACGTTACCCGCGCGGCGTTCAGCAACGCCGAGCACCCGCGCGCGCCGCTCTACTTCAACCAGGCCAGCCCGAGCGCGTACATCCGCGGCAACACGCGCGCGGTGCCGTTCGCGCTCGCCTACTTGCGGACGCTCGCGCTGCTCGGCGCGCGCGTGCTGAACGGCGCCGACGTCTTCGCGCTCGAGCTGAGCAAGAGCGCGCAGGCGACGCTGCTCCGCACGCTCGGCGTCGACTGCCCGCGGTCGATCACCTTCAACGACGTGGGCGCGCTTCGATCGCTCGCCGGCACAATCCGCTTTCCGGCGCTGCTCAAGCCGGATCAGGGCGGCAGCGGCGCGCGGATTCAGGTGGTCGAGTCGCTCGATCAGATCGAGGCGGTGTTTGCCGCCGATCCGAACGTGTGGCTGCCAGACCATCTGTTCCTGCTCCAGGAATACCTGCCGCACGATCCGGATCGCGGCATCGTCCGGCTCGAATTCCTCGGCGGGGAGCTGCTCTATCCGATGCGCGTGGTGTCGCACGGGCGCTTCAACCTGTGTCCGTCGCCGGTCTGCAACCCGGACGCGGGGCGAGGTTCGTGCGAGGTGCCGCCGCAGCCCGAAGCCGAAGCGCCGGTCGTGGAGTTCTATCCGTTTCCCGAGGTGCCGCGCGAGGCAGTGATGACGGCACGGCGCATCGTCGAGGCGGCGAAACTCGATGTCGGCGGGATCGAGTACCTGGAAACGGATGACGGCCGCCGCGTGTTCTACGACATCAACGCGAACTCGAATCTCCGCCCGTCGGTGGCCGCCGCGTTCGGCTTCGACCCCTTCGAGCGCGTCGTCGATTTTCTGGAGAGCCTCGTCGGATCTCCGTCCGCCTCCTGAGAGCAGGTTGCAAATCCCGAATCCCACAAGCTCGCGGCGTCTTAACGGCGCCCACGAAGACACGAAGGCACGAAGAAATACTCTTGTACAAAGAATTCTTCGTGTTCTTCTTGGCTTCGTGCCTTCGTGGGAGGCGGGTACGTCGCGGCGGCGTCAGCGCGGCACGAACTCGAGTGTCGTATCGCGGCGGCGCTTTGTACGGAACCCGCGAACGAACTTGCGTGAGCCGGGCGTCGAATACTTCTCGGCGTAGCCTCGCTCGATCGCGTCGCGGACGGGTTCGCTGCGCACCGCCACGGCGCGGATGCGAATGGTGCGCTCGCCCACCTGAACGGCACCCCGTGGATCGTCGAGGAGCGTGCGGTACCAGCCGCCGGCCTTCTGCTTCCACGATCGCGCGAAGACGCGGCCGTCGACGACCACCGCCCAGATGCCGATGAAGCGATGATCGGAACGCGCGCCGGCACGGATACGGAAGATCGCGCTCTCGTCGATGGCTGCGATGAGTTTTCTCGAGAAGCGGCGGGGCATGTGGCTGGCGATCGTATCACTCGCAGCGGCGCGAGGCGCTTACCGCCGATTCGGCGAGGAGCGCGCGAATCCATTCGCTGGTTGCCGACTGGCGCACGGTCCGGCCGCGACCGTCTCGATCGGCCACGCGCGCGCCGCGCTCGAGCAGGAGCCTGATGATGCCGACCTGCTGCTCTCTCGCCCGTTCGGAGCCGGCGCCGCTGCGGCCGGTCGGCTGGACCGCGAGGTGGAGCGGTGTCGATCCGCTCGCGTTCGGCTGCCTCGGATTCGCGCCCGAGATCAACAGCGACCGCACCGCCGGCAACGATCGGGTCCGCACTGCCCGGTGCAGCGGCGTCGCTCCGCCGCGATCGGCGGCGTTCGGATCGGCGCCAACCGACGTCAGGTAATCGATCGTCGCCGCCTGCGCGTCCGGCTTCCAGTGATTGGTGTCGGCCGCATAGTGGAGCGGCTGGGCGCCGAGGCGATTCACGGCACGGCAATCGGCGCCGTTGGCGACGAGCAGCTCGACGATCGGCCGCTGAAAAGCCGCCGCGGCCATGTGCAGTGCCGTATCGCCCTCATAGAGATAGTGTGCGATGTCGGTGAAGAAGAAGCCCGGTGCGCCGCCGCGCGTCGCGCCGCCGGGCGAGGCGGCCGTCGCGAGATGCGGCGCCTCCGCGAGACGGCCGGCGACCGCCTCGACGTCGCCGGCGACGATGAGTCGGACGAACTCGCGGAACACGAGCTCACTGCCCTTCGACGAGGACGAACTGCGCGGTCGCCGCGCCGGCCCGCACCTTCCGGGCCGCGACGTACTCGGGCGAGTCGTAGAACTGCTGGGCGCGCTCGAAGCTCGGGAACTCGATCACGACGACACGGCTCTTCGCCGGCGGCCCTTCCAGCGTCGCCGTCCGGCCGCCGCGCGCGAGAAAACGGCCGCCGAATTTTTCGATGATCGCCGGCGACAACTTCGTGTACTCGCCGTACTGCTGCGGGTTGGTCACCTCGACCTGCACGAGGAGGTAAGCCTTCTTCGCCGCATTCTGAAGCGCCCACGCGCTGCCCACGCCGAGCCCTGCGACCACTACAGCCGCCGCGCAGATCGTTCTGGTCATCGTTCAGCCTCCGTGAACACGAGCCATCCACTGTTCAGCGGCGTCGCGCCGTTGGCTGCGTAGAATGCACGCCCGGCCACGTTGCCCGGCTCGACATCGACGCAGATTCGCACCGCATGATGCTCGCCAAACCACCCGCGCAACAGCCGAAGCAGCGCCGATGCGACGCCCTGGCGGCGATGCTCGCGCGCCACGAAAAGATACTGCAGCTCGCCGTCGCAGTCGTAGCGCGTCGTCAGGTGGCCGGCGATGTAGCCGACGACAGCGTCGCCCTCCAGCGCCACGTACGCGACGCGCGGCTCGAGCGCCAGCCGCGGATGATGACGGCCGTCGAGGTAGGCGGCCATGCGCGGGTCGGCCGGTCCGGCGGTCGCGTCGCTCTCCCGGCTCCGCGCCATGCGTGGAACGTCGGCGACGGTCGCCCGCCGATACTGCAGCGCCTGCGCACCGCGCGCTTCGCTCACAAGGCGTTGCCGTCAGGGCTCAGTGCGTCTCTCCGATGTCACGGTCGCGCGTTTCAGACGCCGCCAGGACGGAGACGATCGTCACCAGCGCCATCGCGACCAGGTACGCGGCGAGGGCGCCGCGCCCGTACGGCAGGAGCGCCGTCGCGATGAATGGCGACACGCCGCCGGAGACGACCGACGCGAGCTGCGAGCCGAGCGACGCGCCGCTGTAGCGGACACGGGTTCGGAAGAGCTCCGACAGAAACGCCGCCTGCGGCCCATACATCGGCGAATGCGAGGACACCTCCGCGACGACGAGCGCGAGCCAGACGAGAGGCGTCGATCCGGTGTCGAACAGCCAGAACAACGGATACGCCCACAGGGCCGTCGCGACGGCGCCAAACAGGTACACGGGCCGCCGCCCGACGCGATCGGACACTGCGCCGCAAATCGGGATCGCGACGAGACCGCAGGCGGATGCGAGGAGAATGCCGTTCAGCACGGTCTGGCGATCGATCCCGGCCTTCTGGGTGCCGTAGACGAGCACGAACACCGTGTAGATGTAGAACGCGCCGTTCTCGGCCAGCCGCGCGCCGATCGCGAGCAGCACTTCGCGCGGCTGCGTCAACAGCACCTCGAGCGCCGGCCGCCGCGATTCGACCTGCTCGCGCTTGAGCCGCGTAAAGGCCGGCGTCTCGAGAATCCGCAGCCGGATCACCAGGCCGATCGCGACGAGCACGATGCTGATGAGAAAGGGCACGCGCCAGCCCCACGCCAGGAACTGATCCTCGGGCAGCCGCGCGAACTGCGCGAACACCGCCGTCGAGACGAGCAGCCCAGCCGGCACGCCAATCTGCGGCCAGCTTCCGTAGAATCCGCGCGCGCCGGGAGGCGCGTGCTCCACCGCCATCAGCACCGCGCCGCCCCACTCGCCGCCGACGCCAAATCCCTGGGCGAGGCGCAGCATCACCAGCGCAACCGCCGCCCACGGCCCGGCCTGGGCATAGGTCGGCAGCAGCCCGATGCCGAACGTCGCGAGGCCCATGATCGTCAGCGTCAGCACGAGCATCGACTTGCGGCCGATGCGATCGCCGTAGTGGCCGATCACGATCCCGCCGATCGGCCGCGCGACGAAGCCGACGGTGTAGGTCGCGAATGCCGCCAGCGTGCCGGTCAGCGGATCGAAGGTCGGAAAATACAGGCGGTTGAACACCGTCGCTGCGGCAGTGCCGTAGAGAAAGAAGTCGTACCACTCGATCGTCGTCCCGATCAGGCTGGCGAAGGCGACCATCCTGACCGTTCCCGGTGTTGTCGACGATGCCGTCCGCATCACCACTCGAAGCCTCGCGTGAGCGACGCGACCGGAACCTGCAGCCATCTCGCGATCCGAGTCACCTGCGGGAAGCCGGTCCGTCCGCCGTTCGCGTAGCGCGTCAGACCGGCGGGAGATATCCCGCCGATCTCGCGTGCCACCTGCGTCCATGTGAGCGCGCGCCCGGCGCGCTGCGCGTCGAGCATCGCGTAGATCTTCCGAGTATCGAATCGCAGAATCCGAGTCGACCCGACGTCAGGCAGCATCGCCACCTCCGGGTGCGCACACGCCTGGCCGGGAACGAAGCTCTCCGGCGCGCGATGGAGCCAGCGCAGCATCTGCAGCACGCCGTCGCCTTCGATCGCGCGATGGCTGCGCAGGCCGCTCAGCGTCGATGGACTGATCGGCCGCGACGGCACCCGCCCGAACGGCGCGCTGATCTCGCGCGCCAGGCGCTGCCAGCTGAGGCCGCGTGACCGCCGCTCGGCGTCGAGCGCATCGTGCAACGCGCCGATGTCGAAGTCACCCGATCGCACCGGAGCCATCGCACGGAATTCTACAGGCCGCACGGCAGGATCGAGACGTCCTCCGTGCACGGGTCAACCGGACCTGACAATCGACAGGTACGCCCGCCACGGACCGACCGCGTCTGCGTATTGCCGCGCCATCACGCGAACGACCTGACGCACGTGTCCGAGATCGTGGGCGACCCACGTCGCGAGCTGCTGGCCAAGCGTCACGACGCCGAATTCAGGATGCCGGCCGCGCCTGTCCAGATCGGCTTCGGTCAGGCCGAGCGCGTGCAGACGGCACAGGCTGTCGGCCCGCAGCGTGGCGAAGGTATCGAGGAGCTCGGCAAGCGACCGCCCCGCGGACGCGGCAAACATCGCCTCGCGATCGAACGGCGGGTACGGCACGCGGTCGCCGTGACGCAGCAGATGCTCCACGCGCGGCATCCAGTTGGTGCGCTCACCGTGAATCAGGTGTCCGACGACGTCGAATGGACTCCAGGTGCCCTCCTCTTCCCGCGCCTCGACCCAGGCCGGCGGGAGGTCGAGCAGCAGGTCGCGCAGCACCGCGGGCGTGCGTCGAAGAACCGGCACCGCTTCGTCGAATCGAAACTCCATGGCACGTGGCAGTGTACTCCCGGGAGTAATATCAGCCCACGATGACCTTCGCCGGCGTTCGTGCGATGGGGCTGCAGTTGCCCGGGACCGAGGAAGGCACCAGCTGGGGCACGCCTGCGCTGAAAGTCGGCGGCAGAATGTTCGCCTGCATCGCGTCCCACAAATCGGCCGAACCGAACACGCTCGTCGTCTACATGGACATCGCTCAGCGCGACGCGCTCATCGAGGAAGATCCGAAGACGTACTACCTGAAAGATCATTACGTGAACTATCCGGTCGTGCTCGTCCGCCTGGCGCGAGTCCGCCCCGACGCCATGCGCGATCTGCTCGCGGGCGCGTGGCGCATCGTGAACGGCCGAGCGGGCCCGCGCCGGCGCACGTCGACGCGGCGATCGACGAGTCCGCGATCGACGCGCCGCCGATAGCGGCGGTCCCAGCACGCCGTCGACGACCGGAAACGTCAGGCGTTGGCCTCGATCGTGGTCGAGACGTCGTCAATCGTCATCGACCGCCCTTGCGGCGCACGTCGGCGATGCGCGCCTTGACCAGCCGTTTGACGAGCGCCGACGGGATCGGCGCGTCCAGCGGAAATCGAATCGTGCCCTTCGACGTCTGGTAGCCCGCGACGTCGATGCCATGAGTGTTCAGCAGCGAGGGCGTGATTGGATACATGCTCGTGTGGGCTTTGAAGGCGGCGCACCAGACGAGCGGGCGTCCGTCGAGCCTGAAGAGAGGCACGCGGTAGCTGAAGCCGTCGACCGCATCTGGAGCAGCGGCGCGAACCTCCGCGCGCAGCCGCTGCAGCGCCTTGCGCGCCGCGGCGGGCAGCGCGGCGAGATACGCCTGAATCTGCCGGCGGGCGTCCGCGCCGTTCTCGCGCCTCGTCTTCGCAAGCGCCCGCGTGACCGCCGCCGCGACGCGACGCGCGCGCGTCTCCGGCCGTTTCGCGCCTTCGATCGACTCCACGGCTTCTCGCTGGTTCGTGAAGCTGAGCGCGCCCCAGTGCTGCCACGCGCCGGGCGCCTTTTTCAGGGCGCGCACCAGATCCGCCGGCGGAGCGACGGTCCGCGGATCGGTATCGAGTTCGAGGCGCACCTCGACGGTCTCACCGCCTTCGAGGCCGGCGGCCTCGCGATTGCTGCGCCGCAGCGGAACAGACGGCGGCCCTCCTCCCATCGCGGCAATCGTGCTGCGAAAGGAGTGGCCGTTTACCGTCACGTTCACCGGCGCGCGGATTCTGCCGAAGGCTTCAGTCGGATCGAAGGTGAGCGGGATGTAGCACATCGAGCGGTCGCGCACGATGGTGGTGGTGAAGGTCCTGGCAGGCATGGTCACGTCTCCTCCGTCTCGTACCAGTCCTCGTGCAGCGACCACTCACCGCAGCGCAGACACGACGTCCAGCGCCACTGATGGCGGCAGCCGGGACAGCGTCCTCGTGTCGTGAACGTGTTCCACTCGGTGCCGCAGGCCTCGAAGAAGGGCTCGGGTGTCTCGGTCCACAGACAGGACCAGCGGCTGGATGGCGACGGCTGCCACTCACACTGCGGACAGCGGATGCCGGCCCACTCCTCGCGTCGATCGAGATCGGGGACGTCGAGCGGCGTCCGGCGCGACGCGAGGTCGTTCCTCAGCAGCAGCAGCGTGGCTACAGCCTCTGTCGCCATCATGAGCGGGCGGCGAAGACCTTCCTCAGCGCCGTTGGGACAGATTTCCGGAGCGCTTTCTCGCATTGGCTCGTGCACGCCCGAAAGGCGATGTCTTCGCCTTCGCGCGCCGCGTTCGACTCGTCTGGCGACATGACGCCGATGACCGTCCGCTCATCGTCGACGGGGATGCCCACGGCGAGTCCGGCGCGATGGGCCAGCCTCTCCCGATCGGCGACCTTGAAGGCGACGAATCGTCCGGTATGGTCGTCCAGCTCGGCTTCGCACCACGCGCAGCGATGCATGACGACGTCGAGGTCCATCAGCTCGACGTCGGTCTGCGTGAGCGGCTCATCGGGCGTGAGATCGTAAACCGACGCGGTCGCCTCGGCGTCGAACCAGAGGTCGAACACCGCGCGCGTCCGCAGAGTCGGCCAATCGTCGGGGTCTGCCGCCCAGACGCTGAGCTCGGCTTCGAAGATCTGCTCCCAGAATTCTTCGAGCAGCGCTTCGAGATCCGGGTCCTCGGTGGTCTCGGGCGCGAGATAAATCGTGCGCTGAGCGCGCGCGAGGTCTTCCGTCAGTTCGGGGCCGTCAACGACGCGGTTCGCCCACTCGATGTAGGGCGCCTTTCTCGTGATGGTGATGCCGAAGCGATACAGAAACGACATGCGCCATCGTATCGCGTTCGAGCCGTGACGGCGGAGGTCAGACGGGCGATTGCGGTGTGGCGCGCCGCGGCACTGCATTGCGCATCCGGATCATCGAGAACTGCAAGGTCGAGGCTGCGACGGCGTCGTGAAGGGTCCACAACTCGGGCAGGATCCGGAGCTCCACGTCACGCTGCAACAAGGCGGCAATCGCATCGTGGATGTGTTCCACGTGGACCGGAGCCACTGGCGCCCGCGTCACGAAGTAGCCGGCACACTCATCCGCCGGTTCGAAGCCTCCGTCGGCGAAGTGATACACGTGCAGCTGGCAGCGGCGAACGCGTTCGAACCAGCGCGCCTCGATCGCAACGACCGCCGCGCTCGAGCCGAGGAATTGCCGCACGTCCGAGGCGGAGGCTCCTCGCCCGGCGTCGAAGGTGACGCGCGGGCAGTCGCGCGGAACGAGGTAGTTGCGCAGGCGATCGGCGTCGATCGCCCAGACGAGCGACTGGCCGTCACCGGACACCCTGGGCTCGAATCGTTGGATCCCGCCGTCCTCGCTCACGTGAAACAGCATGCAGGCGGTTCCGGGACCTTGACGGCCGCGACGGGGTGACGTCAAATCGCGCCGTGCGCTTCAACCAGCTGCCGATAGCGCTCGCGACGATCCTCGCCGCGGCGTCCGGTGCCATCGCCGCGCCGGCGCACGACGCCGGGTTCTGGCGCGCGATCGCGCACAACAAATATACTCCGCCGCCGGGCAGCGACGTCCCGGCGCTCGCCGGCGAGCTCGTCGACCTGCTGCCGTCGCCGGATCCGGAGCTGCGCGACGACATCGCCTACGCGACGCTGGCGAGCTGGATCTATCAGCAGAAGATCCTCGATGCGATCACGATCCGTTCGCTCGTCGAACGGTTGCTCGCGAACCTGAGGCGCGGCATCGGCGAGCGCGACACCGACAGCGTGTTCGGCCGCTCGTTCTCCGCTCTCATGCTCTCGGTCGTCGTCGCGAGAGACAACGCTGATCCGTTTCTCGATGTGGGCGCATGGCAGCAGATCGAGTCGGCGGCGCTCGCCTACCTGGCGGCCGAGCAGGATCTCCGCGGCTACGATCCAGACAAGGGCTGGATGCATTCGGCAGCGCACACCGCCGACCTGCTGAAGTTTCTCGGGCGCAGCCGCTTCCTCGACGTGGCCGGCCAGCGCCCGCTGCTCGATGCGATTTCAGACAAGCTGACCCACGCGTCGGTGGTGTTCACCCACGGCGAGGACGAGCGATTCGCGCGGGCGGTACTGTCGCTCACGGCGCGGGCCGACTTCGACGACCCGGCGTTCGCAGCCTGGCTGCAGCGGGCGAAGCCAACCGTGCCGGAGCATCCGACCGTCGCCCAACTGCGCGCGTCGCAGAACTGGAAGAACCTGCTGGCCAAGCTGGAGGTGATTCTGTCGAACGACCCGCAGCTCTCCGACCGCGCGGCCGAAGCGCGCGCGGCTCTTCGCGCCGCGCTCAAACCGCTTTTCTGAGCCTGGGACTAGAACCCGGCGGGCCGTTCCGCCGCGACGCCGAACTTCTGCTCCAACGCGATCCCGATCTGTCCCAGCCGGCCATCGTCGAACAACCGGCCGACGAGCGTGATGCCGTGCGGCACTCGGCGCGGCGGGTTGAACTTCGGCAGCGGGTTCGCCGGGTCCGGCGCCCAATCGCTGCGCGCTTCGGTCACCTCGACGAATCCAGCGCGCAGGGTCAGCGACGGGTGGCCGGTGAAGTTCGTGATGGTGAGCTGTTCGTCGCGCAATGACGGCACGAGCAGCACGTCCACGTCCCTGAAGAGTCGCGCCATCTCCAGGGCGACCTTGCGCCGCAGCCGGTCGGCCTGCACGACGTCCACTGCCGAGAGGAAGCGCGCCTGGCGGAACAGGTTCGGCCAGGCGTCCTTCACCTGCACGCGCAGTGTGGCGAGCTGGTCGCTGAGCGCGAGTTCCTCGAACGAGGCGGCGCCTTCGGCGAACAGAATCGGGTTCAGCGAGCCGTACGGCCAGTCGGGCAGCGTCACTTCCTTCAGCTCGAGGTCGAGCGTCTTCATCGTCTCCATGGCCGCACGATCGACGGCCGTCGCGGGGCTTTCCTTCATCCATTGGGCGATGTAGCCGACTTTCAACCCCGCAATCGGCGCCGCGGCATCGAAGTCGAGACGGCTCGGCACACTCGATGGATCGCCGGGGTCAGGTCCGCTGATCGCCTGAAGGACGAGCATGGCGTCTTCGACGCTTCGCGTCATCGGCCCGAGCTTGTCGAGCGACCAGCACAGCGTCATCGCGCCGGAGCGCGGGACACGGCCGAACGTCGGCCGGAACCCGGTGATGCCGCAGCGCATCGCCGGGCTGACGATGCTCCCGCCGGTCTCGCTGCCAATCGAGAACGCGACGAGCGCCGCGGCTGTCGCCGCGCCGGGCCCGGCGCTCGAGCCGGACGCACCCTCCTCGAGCAGCCAGGGGTTCATCGTCTGGCCGCCGAACCAGATGTCGTTGAGCGCGAGCGCGCCGAGCGAGAGCTTGGCGATCAGCACCGCGCCGGCGTCATCGAGCCGCCGGACGACCGCCGAGTCCTCGGTGGGCACGCGGTTCCTGAACGGCTCCGCGCCGTAGGTGGTCGGGATGTTTCTGGTGTCGAGCAGATCCTTCACGCCGTAGGGGATGCCGTGCAGCGGACCGCGGTACTTCCCCGACGCGATCTCGGCGTCGGCCTTCCTGGCGCGCGCCAGCGCGTGATCCGTCGTGACGGTAATCACGGATCGGAGCTTTGCGTCGTGCTGGCTGATGCGGTTCAGATAGATGCCGGTCAGCCGCTCCGAGGTGAGCGCCTTCGACTCGATCCATCGCGCGAGCTGGGTCACCGGAGCAAACGCGATCGTCGCGTCGTCAGCCGGCAGCGGGGCGCCGCCGGACTTCGATCGCACGAACCGATCGTGCGGCGGCGGCGGGGCGATGCCAGGCAGCATCGGATTCCATAGCGTAGCCGGCGCGTCCGTCGGCGCAATGCTGACCTTGCGAGGGCCGGTCCGCCGCTCGAGGTACGGCGCCATCGACTGGCGCCACGAATCCGCTGCCTGCTGCCGCTCGGCCGCGGTCATCGTCACCTGCATCAGCTTCTCGGCTTCGGCGAACGTCGCCGCCGATACCACGGGGCCGGACGCAGTGCCGGCGCCAAAGGTCGGCGGCGCACCTGGCGTCGCGGACGCCGATGGCGACGCTGGAGGCTGACCCTCGTGGCGACAGGCTGCCGCGGAAACCAGAAACCCGAGCGGCGCCGTGACGAGGAACTGGCGGCGCGTGTTCATGCGCTACGACCGCTTGAAGAACTGCACCGCCCGCTCGTGACGTTCGGCTGCCGCGCGCGTCGCGAACGTCCCGAGGTTGCGCCGCTTGCCCGTCTTCCGATCCTTCTTGCGTGAATAGAGCCGGTACTTCCCCGACGCGAGCTTGCGGATCATCGCACCGCGCTCCCTACTGTGGCCGCCTGAACAAGCCTCCGTACACCGCCTTGCCGAGGACGTGTCCCTGAATCGCTTTCATCACGTTCGCGCGCGTCTCGAAGGCATCGGCCGTCGGCTGGACATCGATCTTGGTGTCGAGCGCGTACAGCTCGAACATGTAGTGATGCTTCGGTCCGTTCGCGCCGGCGCCAGGACCGCGGTACACCTGGCCGGTGGCGCTGATCTGGAAGCTGCCGTCGGCGAGCTTCGCGCCCTTCGGCACGCTCTCGGGGAGGCCCGTCGCCGTGCCCGGAATGTTCCACACGACCCAGTGCGCCTGGTCGTCGGTCGTCTTGTTGCGCGCGACATCCATGTCGTGCATGTTGAGCACGAACGACTGTGTGCCTGCCGGCACGTTCGCCCAGGTGATCGCCGGCGAGGTCCCTTCACCAGGCGCCGCGCCCGGCGCCGCCTGGCTGTACTTCACCGGGATGTCGGTGCCGTCGGGAAACGCGCCGATCGTCATCGTCATCGCCGGCGCCGCCGGCGCGCCACCGCGCTGGCCGCGGTCCTGCGCCGCCAGTGGCATCGCGATCAGTGCCGCGATCATCGAAACGAGGAACAGCTGTCTGGCCCGCATGATGTTCTTCTCCTCATCGTGAGAGAGCACGCTCGAGGACTTCAAAGGCGGCGCGAGTGTAGCATGGCGTCCGATGAGGCGCCGTCACCGGCGCTTCTTCTTCGCCGCTGGCTGTTTCTTCTTCGTGGTCGGCTTGGGCGCGAGCGAACCGACGTACGCGTAGCTGAGGTCGAAGAACCGCTGCAGCTCGCGCGTTTTCATCAGCAGCGCGTCCGGCACGACGACGTACTCGGGCATGACCGTGCCGTACTGTTCGCACAGCGTCGTCTTGTAGCGCTTCAGGAACGCGGTCCGCTCCTCGGCGGGCAGGCGCAGCGCCAGCTTGCCGTCCTTCGTCAGAACGCTGAACATGTGGCCGTTCAGCGACGTGTACGGCATGGTCGCGCCCTTGCGCTCCACGCGAGGGTTGGTGGCGACGAGCCGTTCGTAGAGGTCCAGCGCGGTGTCCCTGTCCACAACATGCCTCCCGGCGAACTACGTTGCCCATTCGCAGAACGCCGCGTCGAGCGTCGTCGTCGTTCCGCCGGGCGCATCCGGCGGCGGAAATGGAGCGCGGAAGGTGAACGCGTCCGCCGACGGTCCGCGCTCCTTCAGGATTAGCAGCCGCTCCTTCGCCTCCGCGACGGTCGGGAGGTGCCCGGCAGGCACCCACCACAGCGCCAGGATCGGCCCGTCGATCGGCTCGAACCACCGCGACCGATCGCGCAGCGGGGCGACGTGCGCGCTCCTGTAGACGAACTGCTGGAGCGCTTCGAGCGATTCCCACACCGACATGTTGATCGCCATCCGCTCGTCGTCGTACGGGCGGATCGCAGTGGCGTTGCCATCTTCCGTCTGGAGCCGCCACACGAATCCCGGACTGCGGTCGGCGAGCGCATTGATTGGATCGAGCTGCGCGCGGAAGCCCGCGATGAGTGGATCGTCAATCGGCGCGCGCAAACGCCCGATGTTCACCTGTGCAAGATGGAAGCGCGTCACGTCATCTCTCCTTCATGGGCCGCTTCGCCGACGCGACGATCGGCAGGCCGACGAACGGGATGTGCCCGAAGAACTGCACCCACCAGCGGAACGTGATCGGCGTCGGCCGCCGCGTGAGCGCCGGAATCACCACCAGCGACATCACCATCCAGATGGCCGGTCCGTAGACCGACGCGACGCCGATGACACCGAAACGCGCGGTGACCATCCGACGGATCCGCGCCGATCGCATCGCGCCGAACACGAATACCCCGGACCAGGTGAACGCCACCGCGCAGTGCATCAGCAGGCCGAGTGAGACCATCCGCGCGCCGCCGTTGAGCGCGGCAGCGCCGACGACCGTCGCCGCGACACCCTGCCACAGACGCGCGACCGTCGATCCGTAGGCCGCGACGCTGAGCACGCTCGAGAACAGGCCGTCGGTCACCGCGGTCGCGACGCCCGCGCGCGCGAACCGCGCGACGGCGTCCCGCGACTCGATCGATCGATGTGCAGAAGGCGATGTCATTGGCTGCCGGCCGAGGTCAGGTCGTCGAGGCCGCGGGAATGCTCGCCCTGGCCTCGTCGCACTCATGGTCCACGCCGATCGGGTGAAGAAAGACCGTCTCGTTCTGGCGAAGATAACCGATGGCGGTCTCGACGACATCACGCGAGCGCATCAGGCGAGCCTCGGCATGGCCGACCACGCCTCGCACCTGCCGGCGCGCGCGGTCGAGCCACGGATCGAGCAGGTCGAAGTTCTGGCAGCAGTGGTCGATCTCCTCGTACGGATGCCGGACGAGACGGCCGTCGCGGAGCACGGTCACATACTTCGAACGGCGATAGCGGACCCCCGCCATCGTCTCCGCGAGGTGAATCGTCGTGTTCGCATCATGTCCGATGCCGAGCAGCAGCACCTGGCCGTCGGCCTCGTAGACGCGGCCGACCGGACTGTCGAGGCCATGCGGCACGTCGAGCGGATGGTCCGCGGTGATGATCGCAGCGCGCGGGCCGGCCGCTGCGAACGCGTGCGGGCTGTTGCTGCGCAGGGCGCCGGGAAGCGTCCGAAAGACCTCCGCGACGATTCCCATGCCGGCGCATGCCGTGGCAGCCGCGTCGAACGGACGATCGTCGTCGTCGCTCATGCTCGGCATGACGAGCGTACCGTCGGCCCCCAGCGCCTCACGGAGCGCCGCAATCAACCCGCGCGGCCCTTCGTCGATCGGCCCGATTTTAGAAAACGCCGTGTGCACGAGGACGATGCCGCCGGGTCTGACGCCGAGCTCGGTGAGCTGGCGCGTCACCTCGCGTCTCGAGAGCGGTGAGCGGGTCGTCACGCCTCGATGCCTCTCGACTCGGCCGGCCGATTTCCATGGTGTGATACGGCTCCAGCCGCCGCACGGGTCCCGTATCGCGGCCGCTCGCGCGCGCCGGGCTCGCTGGATGCGAGAGCAGGTCCACGGGCAGCGCGCTCGGTCCGACCGGTCGACGTCATGCAAGTACTCCAGCGGCTACTCGAACTTGTCCAGGTCCCTGAACATCACGCCCAACGCGAGCAGGTCGAGGGCCGCGACGTAGGTGACGAACAGAAACGGAGTGTAGACGGTCGTGATGAAGGAAACGTACGACAACCCCGCGTAGCCAGCCACCCACAGCAGCACGAGCAGAACGACCGATCGGAGTCGCAGGCTGCGAAGCACCACCCCAAGCACGAGCAATGCGACGAACACCACGTTGACGGAGATCGCTCCCGGAACATTGTAGTTTCTCGGATCCATGGTCCTTGCGCATGCACGGCCGCTGCGACGACGTGAAACGAGCAGATCGCGTGAATGGCGCGGCGCGATGATGACTCGAAGAAGATCGACCGTTACCTGACGGCCGACGGTCGGGAGTATACGGCCAGACGGAAACGGATCGTGATGTCGTCAGTAAGTCAAATGGCGCGCGGCACCTCGCTTGCGTCCGCATCTGAAGGAGGTCGCCGATGCCACGGGGAAGCAAGGAGAAATACACCGACACGCAGAAGCGCCAGGTGGAGCACATCGAGGAGGGCTACCGGGCGGCCGCATCGGAGGTGAGCGATGACAACGACGCGTCAGCGGCAGGCGGCGCGGCGCAACATCAGGGAGGCGGCGGCAGCCGCGAGACGGAAACGAACCATCGCGCACCTGCCCAAGCGGACGCGAACGGCGCTCGGCAAGCAGGCCGCGAGAGTCGCACAGCGGCGGCGGCGCGCCGGCTGACGCCAGAACTCCAGGAAGTTGGCGCGCGGCCGCGGCTCCGCTTCACGACGTGCGTTACTGCCGGTGGAAGCGCGCCACGAGAACCGCCTTGCCGAGCACATGGCCGTCCATCGCGTTGATCACAGCGGTCCTCGTCGCGGCTGCCTCCTGAGGCGTGCCCTGAGGCACGTCGACCTTGGTGTCGAGCGCGTAGAGCTCGAACGTGTAGTGATGGTACGGTCCAGGCGGCGCGCCTGGTCCCATATACGCGTTCGATCGCAGGCTCACCTGCCGCGTCCCGTCAGGCAGCTCGCCGGCGGCGGCGCCTTCCGGCAGCCCGGTTGACGTGCCCGGAATGTTCCACACCAGCCAGTGCGTGATGTCCATCTTCGATCCCTTGTTGAGCACCGGCTCTGGATCGTGCATGAGCAGCACGAAACTCTGCGTGCCGGCCGGAACCTGCGACCACTTGAGCTCGGGGGAGGGCGCGGTGGCGCCGGCAGCCTGCGTGTACTTGTCGGGAATGACCCCGCCGTCTTCCCACGCCGTGGACGTCATGATCAGCGGAGGGGTCGCAGGACCGCGGCCGCCGCCGCGTGCCTGTCCGCCGCCGGCCGGCGGTGTCTGCGTCTGCGCACCGATCGACGCAACCGTCGTCAGCGAGAGTGAAGCGGCCATCGTCGTGGTCAGCAGTCGGCGGAAATTCCGTCGCATCTCTGTCGGCTCCTTCGTAACGGGGAACGCGCCGCGCGGGATTATACCCGCCAGGCGAAAAGGCGACGAGCGCCGTATCATCAATGCCCGGTTCAACGCGAGCGCCGTCGCTCGAGGAGCTGCTGCCGATGGATCGACTTCGAGTGTGCCTTGTGGCGCTCGCCGCGATGGTCGCGACCACCGCCGCGAACGCCGCCGCCCCGCCGACCGATCCCGACCACGCGCGGCTCATCGCGATGTGCGGTTCGTGGAACGTCGAGATGACGTTCTGGCTGCAGCCCGGCCGGCCAGGCGTCTCGACCACCGGCGCGTCGACGATTCGGCCGCTGTTCGAGGGGCTCTTCGTCGAGGAGAAGATTGACGGCACGCTGAATGGCGCGCCGTTCGCGACGCTCGCCTGGACCGGCTTCAACGCGGCAACACACCAGTACGAGGCCACGCGCATCGCCAGCACGAACACGATTCGCATCGCCGAAACGGGACGCTACGACGAGAAGAGCAACCGCTTCGAGCTGAAGGCCGACTACCCGTTCGCCGACGATACGTGGCACCAGCGCACGGTCATCGAGCCGTTGTCAGCCGACGCGATGGCCGCCGCCAGCTATCTGAGCTTCGGCGCCGTCCCGGAGTGGAAAGCGGTGGAGATCAAGTACACACGCCGGGCGCCCTGCAGTTCGGCCGCGCCGTAGCTTCGGCCGTCACGGCCGCTTCGCGACGACGAAGCCGAAATGGTTTCCGCCGAGATTGGTCGCGAACAGGTCCTGGCGATCGAGAACCTGAAAGCCGGCGGCCTGAAGGTCTTCGAGGATGAGTGCAGGGTCGAGGACGTGATCGTCCATCTGCGCCCGCCTCGATTGGTTTGGCTTCGGAGGAGTCGGCTCGCAGAGGACCAGGTGGCCGCCCGGCTTCAGCGCGTCGTACAGGTGCTTCAGCACCGAGATGCCCTGGGCCATCTCGTGGTACGCGTTCAGGATGAGCGCCGCGTCCAGCGCCGCAACGGGCAGGCGCGGATCGTCTTCGGCACCCACCACCACTGTAACGTTGGTGATTCCCGCGGCCGCCACCCGCTTGCGTAAGTTGTCCGCGACCGTCGCATCGACATCGACGGCGTAGACCCTGCCGCCCGGTCCAACCGCCGGCGCAAGTCGAACCGTGAGGAAGCCGTCGCCGGCTCCAACGTCGGCGATGGTGGCGCCCGCGTGAACGCCAGCCGCCGCGAACAGGTCCGGCACCCGCTGCCACGACTCGCGCAGCTGCTCCGACTGTGCTCGAGAAAATGCCGGCAGGCACCAGATCCCGGCGACAACCAGCGCTGCAATCCTGACTGCTCGTTTCATGACTGTGGTCCGCTACTCGCGCTTCCGCAGGCAGTGCCGCGCTGATCGAGGATTGTCCGAAATGCTCAATTCTCCGCCACGCTGCCGTGCCAATCCGCCACCGGGAGATGGCGGTCGCGATCGTACCGCGGCTCCTCGGCATCCGGCATCTGGTAATCGGGGAATTCCGTTGCGCAGTCGCACAGGCTACGGCCGCGGAATTCATCTGGCGCGCGCCGCTGATAGATTGCACGCAGATGGCCCTCGTTTGCGCGCAACAGGCCTCCGCCTCGTCACCGCGGCGCGATGCGCTGGACGACCTTGCCGTCGGCGTCGAGGAACTCGATGCTCGCGGCGCCGTCTCCGTCCACTTTCAGCGCCAGGCGATTGCGCCCTCGCGCGTCGGCAAGCACGACGCTGGCAACGCGGTCGCGCGTCTTGCCGACGAACACGCGCTGGGCCGGCTTCGGCGCGGCAGCGCGAGCGCGCGCAACGGCCGCCTCACGCTCGGTGCGGTCGGCGATCGCGTTGGCGGCGTTCAGCTGCTCGACGAGCTCGCTCAGCGGCGTGTCGGGACGGTCCCACACTTTGAACGCCGCAGTCCGCTGGCCCTCGTCATCGCTGTACTCGAACCCGATCGTCTGGTCCTGCCCGAGTTGATCGAACATCAGCCCGGCCTCGGCGGTTCTCCGGCCGTTGTCGGCGTGACCGGTGAGCGTCATCCCGCCCGCCTCGTCGCCCTGGTCGTTGAAGAACAGGAATCCGGCGTACGGTCTGGGCCGCTGCAGGACCTTTCCGCCGACGACGCCGGGATGCATCCGATCCTTGTTCGAAATCACCAGCCGCAGCGTGCCGTCGCGATCGACGATGTTGATGCGTTCAGCGGTGATTTCGCCGAGGTTGGCGGCCGCCTGGCGCTCGCGGAACGCGGACAGCGCCATCCCGATCGCAATCATCAGCGTCGCAGCGGTGTAGATCTGCAGGACCCGAAGGTGGCGCCGGATCGATCGCGTCATGTCTCCTCCGTGCAACTGCGTTCAGACGTCCACCTAGTGGACTAAGGCGGTCTGTCGATCACGAGCGAGTCGATCACGAAGCGGCGCTCTCGAATCGCAAGGTGGATCCGTGCGGTTCCGCCGGTGGGACAGCAATTCGCGTCGCCGTCTCGATAGAGGCCTGTCTCGGCGCTCATCGTGCCCAGGTCCGGCCACACGCCTTTCCAGATCTGCAGGCCGTCGGGAAGCCGCTTCTGAAGGTCGGCCGTCCACGCCTCCGATTCGATCGGCATCCAGGCGCCTGAGGCGCGCAGATAGTACTCGGTGGCGTTGCCGTGCCCCGTGCCGTCGACGACGATTGGGATCTCGAGCACCAGGCCGGCCGGCGTCTGTACGAATCGCGGTTTCTCGTAGGAGAAGATGCCGAGATCCTCGTCTGCGCGCGCGAACATCAGTTGCGCGCGCTCGCTCGAGACGCGGCGTGTGAAGATGGCGACGGCCCTCTCGCGATAGTAGCGCGCCTCGGCCGACTCGCCGCCGCATCGGCCGGCCGCGTCCGGCGCCATGAGGCAGTAAATCGCGTAGTAGTAGCGCTCGCTGTCGACGGTTCCAATCTCGTCGAATTCCGACACGCGGCACTCGCGATAGTCGCGCCCTTCCTTGAGTTGATCGAACGCGATGCAACGATCGCGGATCGTCGCCATCGAGAACGTCGCGCCCGCCTGTCCGGATCCAGCGCGGCTGTTCGCAGGCATCGCGAACAACAGCGCGAGGCACGCGATCGTCGCGATCGCTCCACCGACGCTCTCGATCGATCTCAAGGTTCAGCTCCGCACGCCAGTCTACGCGCGAACGCGGCTGCGAAGCGCGTGATTCCTTGGCGTTGGTGGGCGCGTGCGCGAAGGCCGGTGACGCGCCCGCGCGTCAGGTAAGATCGTCGTGTTGGAAACGTGACGGAGGACTGCCGTGCATCGCATCCGCCAGGAGGACCTGCCGCTTCGCGGCAGCTCGCACAACTTCGTCGGCGCCGATCAGGGCGGCGTGAACGTATCGGTGTTCCTGTTTCGCGGTCAGCCTGGCGCGGGCCCCGGACCACATCGCCACCCATACGACGAGGTGCAGTTCATTCAGGAGGGACGCGGGCGGTGGGTCGTCGACGGGCGCGAGTTCGAGGCGGGCGCCGGTGACATCCTCGTGATCAAGGCCGGCGAGGTGCACAGCTTCCGCTGCATCGGCGATGGCCCGCTCGTGCAGCTCGACGTGCATCTCAGCCCGCTGTTCATCCAGGAGAATCTCGGCGAGTCGTGACGACGGCTCCACGATCGCTGATCGACGGCGGCAATAGGCGACCAAGAATCGTCCAGTCGCCTCCTTGCCGCGTTACGCACGATCGGTTGGCAATTCGTTGCCCATTAAAAAAGGGCGACGATTTTTTCGATCGCCGCCCTGACTGACTTGCGACTTGCGACTCGCGACTTGCGACTGACTTGCGACTGCCGACTTGCGACTGGCGACTATCGTTATTCGCCGAGATCGCCTGTGCGTGGACCGAGCGCTTCCTCCGGCTCCACGAAGTACTCCATGTCGCGCTCCAGCTCGAGCTCGTCGTCGCTCGGCTGCGGCGGCGCCGGCGGCGGCGGCGGCTCGTCCGCCGGAATCCGCACGTTCCGGTAATACTCGAACCCGGTGCCCGCCGGGATCAACCGGCCCATCGTCACGTTCTCCTTCAGGCCGCGCAGATGATCGACCTTGCCGGAGATCGACGCTTCGGTGAGCACGCGCGTCGTTTCCTGGAACGACGCCGCCGAGATGAACGAGTCGGTCGAGAGCGACGCCTTGGTGATCCCGAGCAGCAGCGGACGGCCCTGCGCCGGACGACCGCCGTCGGAAATCACCCGCTCGTTCTCTTCGAGGAAGCGGAACTTGTCCACCTGCTCGTCGATCAGGAACTCGGTGTCGCCGACGTCCTCGATCTTCACCCATCGCATCATCTGCCGGGCGATCGTCTCGATGTGCTTGTCGTTGATGTTCACGCCCTGCAGCCGGTAGACCTCCTGGATCTCGTTCACCAGGTACGACTGCAGCGCCTTCTCACCGAGCACGTTGAGGATGTCGTGCGGGTTGCTCGGACCATCCATCAACGGCTCGCCGGCGCGCACGCGCTCGCCTTCCTGCACGTTGACGTGGACGCCGCGCGGGAGACCGTACTCGCGCGGCTCCGCGCCCGGCTCGTCCGGGATGATGATGATCTTCCGCTGCCCCTTGACGATCCCGCCGTGCTTCACGACGCCGTCGATCTCCGAGATGATCGCGGTCTCGCGCGGCTTGCGGGCCTCGAACAGTTCCACCACGCGTGGCAGACCGCCGGTGATGTCCTTGGTCTTCGTCGTCTCGCGCGGAATCTTCGCGAGGACGTCGCCCGCCGACACCATCTCGCCGTCCTGCACCATCAGGTGCGCGTGTGACGGCATGTGGTACTTGCGGTTGACCTTGCCATCCTTGCCCTTGATCTCGACCGCCGGCTGCTTCTTCTCGTCCGGCGAGTCGACGATGATCAGGCGGGACAGACCGGTCACTTCGTCGACCTCCTCGTGCACCGTGATGCCCTCGAGAATGTCCTTGAAGCGGACCTGGCCCGGCTCCTCGGTGAGGATCGAGAACGTGTACGGATCCCACTCGACCAGCACCTGGCCCTGCTCGACCTGCTGCCCTTCCTTCACCTTCAGCCGCGCGCCGTAGACGATCGGATAACGCTCGCGGTCGCGCCCCTTCTGGTCCTGCACGACGAGCGATCCGCTGCGGTTCATCACGACCAGTCCGCCGTCTTTCGCCTCGACGACGGTCATGCCCTGGAAGCGGACGGTGCCGGCATTGCGCGCCTCGAGCGTCGACTGCTCGCTGACCCGCGACGCGGTGCCGCCGATGTGGAAGGTGCGCATCGTCAGCTGCGTGCCCGGCTCGCCGATCGACTGCGCGGCGATGACCCCGACTGCCTGGCCGAGCTCGACCAGCTTTCCGGTGGCGAGGTCGCGGCCGTAGCACTTCGCGCAGACGCCGCGCCGCGACGTGCAGGTGAGCACCGACCGGATCTTCACCTTCTCGATGCCGGCGTCCTGGATCCGCGACGAGAGCTCCTCGTCCATCATCTCGTTGACGTCGACGATCGTCTCGCCGGTGAACGGATCGGTGATCTTCTCGAGCGTGGTGCGGCCGATGATGCGGTCGCGGAGCGGCTCGATCACCTCGCCCGACTCGACGATCGCGCGCGCCTCGATGCCGTCCACGGTGCCGCAGTCGAACTCGTGGATGATCACGTCCTGCGCGACGTCGACGAGACGGCGGGTCAGGTAGCCCGAGTCGGCGGTCTTGAGCGCCGTGTCGGCGAGGCCCTTGCGCGCACCGTGGGTCGAGATGAAATAGTGCTGCACCTCGAGGCCTTCGCGGAAGTTCGCCGTGATCGGCGTCTCGATGATCTCGCCCGACGGCTTGGCCATCAGGCCGCGCATGCCGGCGAGCTGGCGGATCTGCTGCTTCGATCCGCGCGCGCCGGAGTCGGCCATGATGTAGACCGGGTTGAACGTCCGGCCTTCCTTGTCGAGCGCCTCCATCTCGCCGAACATCGCGTTGGCGATCTCCTCGGTCGCTTCCGACCAGATCGCGATCACCTTGTTGTAGCGTTCGCCGTTGGTGATCGCCCCTTCGAGGTACTGCGATTCGACCTTGATTACCTCGTCGCGCGCCTTGGTGACCAGCGCCGCCTTCTCCTTCGGGATGATCAGGTCGTCGATGCCGATCGACAGCCCCGACCGGGTCGCGTAGGTGAAGCCGACGTTCTTCAGCGAGTCGAGCATCTCGACGGTCTTCTCGAGACCGAACCGCAGGTAGCAGCTCTGCACGAGCTGCTGCAGCCCCTTCTTCTTGAGCAGGCCGTTGACGAACGGCATCTCCGCCGGAATCGACTGGTTGAGAATCACCCGGCCGACGGTCGTGTTGATGATCTTGTTGGTGACCGCCTGCACTTCGGTGTGCAGAACGTCCTGATCGTCGCGCGACGCCGTGAGATCCTGCAGATCGCCGGTGTAGCGCAGCCGGATCGGCGACAGCGTTTCGAGCTCGCCCGCCTCCAGCGCCAGCATCACGTCTTCGGCGTTGCCGAACGCGCGGCCCTCGCCCCTGGCGCCGCTCTTCGCCTTGGTCAGGTAGTAGCAGCCGAGCACGATGTCCTGCGACGGGATCGCAATCGGGGCGCCGTGCGCCGGCGACAGGATGTTGTTGCTCGACAGCATCAGCACCGAGGCTTCGATCTGCGCTTCCGGCGACAGCGGGATGTGCACCGCCATCTGGTCGCCGTCGAAATCCGCGTTGAACGCCGTGCAGACGAGCGGGTGGATGCGGATCGCCTTGCCCTCGACGAGCACCGGCTCGAACGCCTGGATGCCGAGCCGATGCAGCGTCGGCGCGCGGTTCAGCAGCACCGGGTGCTCGCGAATCACTTCCTCGAGCACGTCCCACACCTCGGGACGCTGCAGCTCGACCATCTCCTTGGCCTGCTTGATGGTCTGCACCAGTCCGCGTTCCTCGAGCTTGTTGTAGATGAACGGCTTGAACAGCTCGAGCGCCATCTTCTTCGGCAGCCCGCACTGGTGCAGCTTCAGCTCGGGGCCGACGACGATCACCGACCGGCCGGAGTAGTCGACACGCTTGCCGAGCAGGTTCTGACGGAAGCGCCCCTGCTTGCCCTTCAGCGTGTCGGACAGCGACTTCAGCGGACGGTTGTTGGCGCCGCGCAGCACGCGTCCGCGCCGGCCGTTGTCGAACAGCGCATCGACCGCCTCCTGCAGCATGCGCTTCTCGTTGCGGATGATGACGTCCGGCGCCTTCAGCTCCATCAGCTTCTTCAACCGGTTGTTCCGGTTGATGACGCGGCGATAGAGGTCGTTGAGGTCCGAGGTCGCGAAGCGGCCGCCGTCGAGCGGCACCAGCGGTCGCAGCTCCGGCGGAATCACCGGAATCACGTCGAGAATCATCCACTCCGGACGGTTGCTCGACTTGCGGAACGAGTCGACCACCTTCAGGCGCTTGGCGTACTTCAGCTTCTTCTGCGCCGACTGCTCCGCGCGCATCTTGTCGCGCAGCTCCACCGCGAGCTTCTCGATGTTGACCCGCTTGAGCAGCTCCTTGATCGCTTCCGCGCCCATCTGCGCGCGGAACCGGTGCTGGTGCTCCTCCCGCGCCTTGCGGTACTGCTCTTCGTTGAGCAGCTGGTTCTGCTTCAGCTCGGTCTCGCCCGGATCGACGACGACGTAGGCCTCGAAGTAGAGGACGCGCTCGAGGTCGCGGAGCGAGATATCGAGCAGGTGGCCGATGCGGCTGGGCAGCCCCTTGAAGAACCACACGTGGCTGACCGGCGTCGCCAGCGTGATGTGGCCGAGGCGCTCGCGGCGGACCTTCGCCTGGGTCACTTCCACGCCGCATTTGTCGCAGATCACGCCGCGGTGCTTCATGCGCTTGTACTTGCCGCAGAGGCACTCCCAGTCGGTAATCGGGCCGAAGATCTTCGCGCAGAACAGGCCGTCGCGTTCCGGCTTGAACGTGCGGTAGTTGATCGTCTCCGGTTTGGTCACCTCGCCGTGCGACCACGACATGATCTTGTCGGGCGAGGCGAGGCTGATGCGGATC